>JANPJT010000205.1:0-15587 GCA_031425635.1 Pseudomonadota bacterium | reverse complement strand
ATGGAAAAATGTGGCGGTATTCGTCGGTGCTCGGGAGGTCCGCAATATCTTCGGAGCCAAGGCGCGCAATCCGAGATTTTTTTTGGCACCCCGACTCATAAACAAAAATAGTCCCTTGTCGGTCTTCCCAGACGGCCATAGGCGTCTTCCAAACCCCGTCGGCAAAAAGTTTGAGAAAGCCAGAGTAGGTCACGATGAGAGCCGCCGAAAGTACCAAGAGCACCTGGAAGCCGTTTCTCCATCGCGCGGCTCCTGCAGCACTTCCCCACGAGAACGCTACAATCGAAAGGAGCACTAGGTTGAGTCGGAACACCCCAACGGTGCCAAGCCATGGGAGCAGGACCAGAGCTGTTAAAAGGGCTCCTACAAGATTTCCTACCGCTTGAGCGCATAAAAAGCGGCCGAAATAGGCTCTTGCCTGAGGGTGTTTCTCGGTAGCGTGGGCAAAGAGAGTCGGAAAAAGCACTGCTAAGAACGCAACGGGGGTCATTAGCAAGCAGGCCAACAGAAAACAACGGCCTATGCCGCCCAGCCCCGTTCCCGGCGCGAGCTTCAGTTTATAAAAAGGGATGGCTAATAAGTAGTTGGTGTAAGGCGCTATAAAAACAATGGCAGTGGTGATCATCGCGGCTAAAGCGCAGGTCTTAAAGAGCCTAACGTTGTTGTTTTGCTTAGAAACGCGCACGCTTCCATATCCCAACGCTAATAAAAGTAAGTAGCTTGCGAGCGCTACGGGGGTGACGTAGGCCGACCCTGCAAAGAAATAAGTGAGGACTCGGAAGTACACTATTTCGTAGGAAAGAGCGATGAATCCCAGGCAGAAAGCTGCGGTATAAAAGCCGCCCCAAGGCCCGGGAGCAGCTGGTCGCTCGGCAACCCTCGCTTCATAAAATACGCCCGTCCTCCAAAGAAAGAGCGATAGGATCGCAATCAGCGCCTGGGCGCCAGCTGCAAGCAAGAGCGAATTTTGTATTCCGAATGCACCAATGCCAAGCACCCCGGCCCAAAAAGCACCGCAGGCAGCTCCTAAAGTATTCAGAGTGTATAAAGAGGCCACTGACTTTCGAGGCGCTTCGCTCGCGCTCGTGCTCATGAGTAGCAAAGGCAGCGCCGCACCCATCGCGACAGTTGCAGGAAACAAGACGACAGCGTTCAGCACAAAATCGAAGGCATAGGATTGGATCGATAGGGGGTCGGGCACGAGGCGAGCACCCCAAGCGCCAACCCATCGAAGCATCGGGCCGCTGGCTGCGCCAAAACCGCTCAGTCCAAGCTCGAGCAAAAAGAAAAGCCCCAGCGGGTGGCGGCTGTGTTTCGCTGCCGCCTCCCCTAAGGCCGAGCCGCCTGCCAAACCCAAAAGGAACACACTGATGCTAAGCACCCACGATAGGGTGTCGGTGCCAATGGTCTGGGAAAGTACTTTGCTCCAACACACTTGGTAAGTGAGCGCAGTGAACCCCGAAAAGAAGAAAACCGCCCACACGTAAGCCGATACCAAAGGTTTTCTAAAGGTTTCCAAGAAGGAACTATCCCACCGGCTTTTACCGGAGGCAACGGTCCGCTGAGGGTATGTCAGGTTTTTCTTCGCTAAAGCGAGCCGTGAGCCCTGGCAACTTTGGTGAGGCCCTTTAATATTAGGCGGGCTCGCTTTTCGTCGGGGCAGTGTTTCACACCAAGGTTTGCTGCGAGTACTCTGCCTGTTTTGGTGTTGTGGGTGAGTAAGAGAGTATTGAGTATGGACGTCATAAGCTGGCGATTGAGTGAGAAACCGGCGTCTAAAAAGTACTCTCCTTCGCTCGATTTGGTGAGCTGCCGTGGAGTATTCCCGGCGAGCAGAGAAGCATCGCGCTGTGTTTTTCCTTCTTTTTGGTAGTCTGTCGCCATCCACGACTTCGGGATCTTTTCTAAACGAAACCCGTTGTCGGTCGGTTCTAGAACGCCATCATTTTTGGGGTCTTCTGCGAGAGAGAACCAAAAATAAGGGCTTTGATCTGCTTTCCACTCGTGGATCTTGAGAGTCAGCTCGACTTCCCGGCCATCTTTTAGCACCGCGATGAAGTCTTGGCCTTCGGTGAAAACGCCCATCTGTTTTTCCTCAGAGTCTCGCACCGAGCTTACTTCAGGGGCGAGCGCTTTTTGGATTTGGAGAGCCAGCGGCGTTGCTCCCAAAGGCGTGCAAAGGACGAAAAGTGCCAGCAGGCGAACCATATTTACTCCAGGATGAAAAATTCGACACGGCGGTTCTTGGCGCGCCCCGCTTCATTGGCGTTGCTAGCGCGGGGTTTGCGTTTCCCGAAGCCCTGGGCCATCAAGATGTCTTCACTCACGCCTCTTTCCACCAAATAGGACTTCACTGCGTTGGCACGATCGAGGGAGAGTTTTAGGTTGTAATCATCTTTTGCCGACGAGTCGGTGTGTCCAACAATCAAAAGCTTGTGCACTTGGTTCTTTAGAATCACATCGGCGATCTGGTTCAGAAGCTCAGTGCTGGTCTGCTCCAAAATGCTGCTTCCAGTCTTAAAGTTGATATTTTTCTTAATAATGAATTTTCGGTTCACCACTCTCACGTCGGTTGTCGTGAAGTAGTGCTTTCGCTCGGTCGACGAGAGGCCCGTCGTATAACTCAGTTGGGCAACGAATTGCGCGGGCGAAGTGTACGGAACACCCGATGCAATGCCCCTCCCTGTGCCGATGTCCATGCCTACCAGCAGCGCAAGGCTCTTGTTATCGAGAGGCACGTACCGTGTCCCGAAGGTTAGCTTTGAAGGGGAGCTTAGAAAACTCAAACTGGACGCTAGCTGCCCCGTGCTCTGGTACTCCAGAAAAGGAATGAAATCCCCCAAGTGAATTTCTGCGCCCATCCCTGCCGTCAGCGTGTGGAATCGGCTGAATTGGAAAAAGATCTCGGGTTGAAGGGTTCCGGACGAGGCACCCCGAATCTGTGGCGAGTGGTAGAGCACATTCGCATGGATAAAAATCGGCAGCGCAGTCGCTGAATAAAGGCTCCACGTGGCTGCGGCTCCCAGTCCCCCGCTAACGGTCGATCCGGAAGGGGCCAGGTTATTGAAATTCGAAGCGACCATCACGTTTGCGATAGGGGCAACGGATAGGCTGGGGCTCACTTCAAAAGTGTAGCTACCGCCGAAAGAGAAATCGCCCAGCGAGGAAATAAGCTGGTTGTTCCCCCCTCCCACGCTAAACGTCGTGGAAGAGTTTCTGCGCATGAGAAAAAAGGAAAGTTTTTCTAAGGGGGAATACCCAACAAAAAGGCTTTCGGCGATCGTGGTGGCTGCCGTTGGCCCAAACGAAGTCACATCGGGCGCGTCGCCGACTGAGTAAAGCTCGCCTCCGATGCCGAAAGTGAGCGCGCCTTGCGGAAGCGAATACGCAGAGCGGGTGCGGAAAATGCCCACTTGGCCCCAGACCGACGGGTACAAATGCTCGGAACGGGTCAGCGTTTCGGTCGCCCAGGACTCGTCGGATCCAGGCACTGTTTGCGAGGCTTCGATGGCCACCTGCTCGGGGGCCTTATCTCCCGAAACCCCCTCCGCCCAGGCGGGGGCGGATAAAGCCAAAAAAAACACAATGGAGAGTGGGTAAGCCAAGCGCTTATTTTATCACGGACTTACCGAGTGTCCTCTGACAGCGCGTTAACTGGCTTAACGCGCTGACGGGGACACGCCCTACCGAAATTATCGAGATTTCACCACAATTCAACGCAGCGTGCCAAAGCGCGCTATACTTAAAGTTATGAAGCAGTTCATTCAAGTACTAACGCTCTTGTCCGGAGCGGTGAGCTTGGGCCTGTACGGCTACTTTTCCGTGCAGAGCTACCATAGCCTTCAAGCCATGCCGCCTTTGCCGAAGCGCGAGGTCGCGTCGGTCCCCGCGGCAGACGCAGGGCACGGAGCGGATGCTGGGCATGGGGGAAGCGGCCATTCGAGTAAGGTGGCCGACGCCGCGTCGGATAAGCTGCGGTCATGGGTCACCTTAGAAGACATGCACGTGAACGTTTTCCAAGGCGACGAACCGCACATGCTCTCTTTTAAATTGGAAGTAGAGCTGTTTGACGAGAAGTCGCGCCACGTGATGGAAGATCGCCAAGCAGTGATAAAAAACGTGATCATCGAAGCGGCTCGAGATCAGGCTGCAGAGTCTCTGCGGACCGTAGCGGGTAAACTGTTTTTCAAAGAAACGGTCGCTGCCCGCGTGAATGCGTCTTTAAAGTTTCCGCTCATCCGCGATGTCCACTTAGCTTCGTTTGCGCTTCGTTGATCCGCGAGCCGAGACGTAAAGAAAAGCGCACGCGCCTAAGAGCAAAGTTGCCGACACTGCAATACCGACGGACCCGCTGAGCCAAGGGTCCATGGACTTGGGAGCTAGCCTCGAAGCCACCAGCCCCGCAATCAAGATTCCCGCAATCCCTTCACCCGCAACGAGTCCCGATGCCGCAAGAATCCCTGAGTCGCTCGAGGGTTTTCCCTTGTCGGCAATCAGGCGGACGATCCCGCCGACAAAAATAGGGGCCATGGAAGACAGCGGCAAGTACACTCCAATGGCAAAAGCGAGCCCGGAAACTCCGCAAAGGAGCCCATTTAAAGTGATGCCCGCTCCCGTGAGCACGAGCGGCCAGGGGATATTTCCCGATAAAACCCCTTCAATGATCGTTTTCATCAGCGTTGCTTGAGGCGCTGGGATCTCTTTAGAACCAAAAGTGTAAACGCTGCCCAGGAGCAAGACCGTGCCGGCCACCGCCCAGCAAGCGACCGAAGCGCCGATCAGCTGGCCGAACTGCTGAGCAGCGGGCGTCGCTTTTACTAAATACCCCGTTTTCAGATCTTGGGCGATATCCCCCGCTTTGGATGCAGCAATCGCGACAATGGTTCCCACTGTGAGAACGGCCACTCGAGCGTTGAGATCGTTCCACCCCAATGCGACAAAAACGGAAGCCACCCCCAGCAAAGTCACCAACGTGATTCCCGAAGTGGGTTGAGACGAAACCCCCACAATCCCAACGATTCGGGCTGCTACTGCAACAAAGAGGATCCCGAAGAAGGCAACGCCCAAAGAACAAATGAAACGCTGGGCAAAAGGCATTTCACTTCCAAAGATGCCGGGGACAAACAGAGTGACTGCGATGACAGTGCAAATTCCCCCGAGCACAAACGAACTCGGGAGATCTCGCTCGGTGCGCGGCACGGAACCCGCTTTCGAAGTAAGCCGTAGGTTGCGGGCCACTGCTAAAAAAGCACCGGCCATGGTCGGCATGCTACGAACCACGGTTAAGATTCCGGCGGTTGCGACAGCTCCCGCTCCGATGTAGCGGATGTAGAACGACCAAATCTCATCGGCCGAAAGGCTCGACACAAGCCGTCCGGTTTGCGGCGCTAAAGGAGACGAAAGTCCCTCGCCGACCAAAGCGATGAGCGGGATGAGGACCAAAGAAGAAAGCACGGAACCCGCAACCACAATGGCCGACTGACGGTAGCCTAGGATGAAGCCCACGCCGAGGAGTGCCGGGCCTAATTCAATAGCGAGCTCGGCCTTCGGAATAAACGGCACTGAAAAACCAATCGATGCGGGGGCAAGGAAAAAAAGTCCCACTGCCAGCTTTAAAAAAGCGGAAACCGCGATCCCCCGGAAAACCCAACGGCTCTGGCCACTGCCTTCGTTTGTCGCCTGGAGCACAACAGCGCACGCAGTGCCCTCTGGGTAAGGTAGCTCGTCGTGGGCGTCGACAATGAGAAGTTGCCGCAACGGGATCATGGCAGAAATCCCCAAAACACCGCCCAGAAAGCAGAGCGCAGCCACTTGCCAAAACGGGGGTGCCACTCCCCACAGAAAAAGCGCTGGAATCGTGAAAATCGTTCCGGTGGCGAGCGCTGTGGAAGCGGAGCCAATGGTCTGAGCTAAATTTGCTTCGAGCAGCGAAGCATTTTTGCTCATTAGTTTAAAGACGGCCATGGCCATGACTGCCGCAGGAATAGACGCCGAAACCGTCATCCCCACTCGCAGGCCCAAGTACGCGTTGGCTGCCCCGAATACAATCCCCAGCACCAGGCCAGAGAAAACGGCTTTAAAGGTAAACTCCGCAAGCTCTCGTTCTTTTTTCATTGGGTATGACCTTGCCCAGCCCGCCCTCCGCTTGCAAGTGGGCAGTTTGTATTGCGTACGCCGCGAGTTGCTGCAATATTCACCGCCATGAAACGCCGTACAAAGATCCTTTGCACTTTAGGTCCCGCAGTCGACTCTCGTGAACGCCTCGTCCAGCTCGCGCAGCAGGGCATGGACATCGCAAGGCTCAATTTTTCGCATGGCCGGTATGAAGACTTTGCGCGCGTCATTGCTGATTTACGCTCCATCGAAGAGGAACTAGGGCGTCCCGTTGGGATTTTGGCCGACCTTCAAGGCCCCAAGATCCGCGTGGCTAAGCTACCGGGCGGAAAAATGGAACTCGTGCCGGGCCAAGAGCTCTGGATGATCTATGAGCCTGAATCTCTCGTGAAAGACGGAAAGCCCGTCATCCCGGTGGGCTACCGCGAATTTGTGAAAGACGTTGCCCCTGGCAACACGGTCCTTCTCGACGATGGGTTGATGGATATGCGGGCTCTGGACCGCGTGGGCGACGCTTTGCTTTGCGAAGTTGTCACCGGAGGGACGCTTAAGGACAATAAAGGAATCAACGTTCCGGAAGCTTCCTTTTCGGCGCCCGCCATCACAGATAAAGATTACAGCGACGTGCTCTTTTGCCTCGAGCAAGGGGTCGATTTTATCGCGATGTCCTTTGTGCGGACGGCTCAAGAAGTTCGGCACCTCAAAGAATTCATCCGTTCGCGCGGGAAAACGACGCAAGTCATCGCTAAGATCGAAAAGCGCGACGCCTTGGTCAATCTCGAGTCCATTATCGACGCGTCGGACGGCATTTTAGTAGCCCGCGGCGACCTTGCTGTCGAAGTAGGCAACGAGCGGGTGCCGGTATTGCAAAAAAACATGGTGCGCAAGTGCAACTTGCACGGCAAAACCACAATCATTGCGACCCAGATGTTGATGTCCATGGTCGAAAACCCGCGGCCTTCCAGGGCAGAAGCGTCCGACGTGGCGAACGCGATTTTAGATGGGGCCGACGTCGTGATGCTGTCTAACGAAACGGCCGTCGGGAAGTACCCTATGGAGACGGTGGCGATGATGGTAAAAATCATCGAGCAAGCCGAAGAAATCCCTTACGAGCAAAAGATTCTCTACAATGAATGGGAACTCCCTGCGCAAGGGCAAATGGAAATGGCTTTGCTCCAGGGCGCAGTGCGCATGGGCTCGATCTTGAACGCCAAACTCATCGCAGTGCTCACCCAGTCGGGACAGTCCGCGCTGCTCATTTCTAAGTGCCGGCCCTGGAACCCCGTGATTGCGTTGACATCAAACCGTGACACCTACCGTCAACTTTCGATCAAGTGGGGCGTTGAAGCGGTGTTCATGGACGACATGGTGGAGAAGATTTCTCAGACGGCCATTTTTGACGCGATTGGACAGAAATTGCGGGCTTTGAAACTTTGCTCGAATGGAGATAAAATAGTAATCACAGCCGGACTCCCTCGTTTGGCCCACGGTTCTACCAACACAATCAAAATTCACTCGGTTTAGTCCAAATCCTATGAAACGCTACAACCTCTGCGTGCGCCTCCCTTTTTTATTTGCCGTGTTTGCTTTGCTTAGCGTCGGCTTTTTTTCCAAGAGGGGCTGGTTAGACTGGCGCCGCATGGTTCAAAACAACCGCGAAATGCTGGTTAAGCGGGAACTACTCAAAGATCAAAGCGATGCTTTAGAAAAACAGATCCGCGCGCTGGAAGTGAGCCCTTTCGCGCAAGAACAGACCGTTCGCCAATACCTGGGGTATTTGCGCAAAGATGAAATCGTCATTGAACTTCCTTAAGAGGGCCCTTTCATGCGGAACAAATTTGCGGTGCTCGCCCCTACTCGAGTCGACTTGGCTGGTGGCACTCTAGACCTGTGGCCCCTCTATTGTTTGGTGGGCGGGGCAAAGACAATCAATCTCGCAATCGATCTGTATGCGGAAACGCACGTGGAGTGCCGCCCGGCCCCCGAGTTTGTGCTCGAAGTGAGGAGCCAAACGGGAGCTACCCACTCCTTGCGCTCTTCATTGTCGATGGAGTGGTGCCGCGCTCTGGATCCTTCGCTTCGCTTCCCTGTTTCCGTTTTGAGCCGTTACCTGAGCGGTAAAAAAGATCTTCCCCGGCTGTGCATCGACGTGGCTTGGAGGTCGAACGTGCCCGTAGGCAGTGGACTCGGCGGCTCCAGCACTTTGGGTGTGTCTTTGCTGCGGGCGATCAGCCGCGTGTTTGGGGAGTATTCCGATATGGGGTGGCAGTGGCCCATGATGGCCGCGCTGAGAGACGCAGAAGCCCAGTTCCTAGAAACCCCCACGGGGACGCAAGATTACCTGGCCGCTCTTTTTGGGGGCCTTTCCACGTTCGAGTCGCGAGTGGGAGGAGTCGAACATTTTTCTCACCGAGGACCGGCTTTTGAAGGCATTTCGGAAAGGGTGTTGGTTTTGTTTTCTGGCGAACAGCACCATAGCGGCAGGAGCAATTGGGAAATCTACAAAGCAGCGATCGATAGGGAGCCTGGAACACTCAAAGGGCTAGGGAAGCTCGCTGAACTGGCAGAGGGGCTCCATGAAAAGTTCGTTGCGAGCGAACTCAACTGGACCGAAATTGGAAAAGCGCTGTCCGCCGAATGGGCCGTTCGGCGCGATCTTTTCAAAGTAAGCACTCCCCGGCTCGATGCTTTGATAAACCGTCTCGAAAAACTCCCGATTTTGGGTGCCAAAGTGTGTGGGGCAGCCGCAGGCGGGAGTTTGCTGGTGTTAGTCGAGCCGTCGCACCGAAGTAAAGTGGCGGCACAGCTAGAAGCTGAAGGTATTCAAGTTCTTAAGGCAAAAGCGTCGGCTACGGGCGTGCAAGTTCACGAACTTTGAGCCTTTTGTTTTTCGGCTCTGAATCCGAATGCGTTGATAGTCTTGGGTTTCCGGGCTTTTTGGCGTGACGAATCCTCTCCCTCGTTTTAAGAAAAATCGAGGGGGAGACTATCCATGCGCTTTGCAGTCTTGTTGGTTCTGAGCTGGATCTCGATAGCTTGGGCAGACACGTTTCAGTTCTCCGAAAAAGCTTACCGGTTCACAGGCACTGTTGACCAGTCAGTCTCACTCCCCACCCAAAGCCGATTAAAAGGGCTATCCCCCCGGGAGCCTCTGAGTTTTCGAAGTTCTGCGCTTCCCCCTTGGTTGGCTTTGGACCCGAAGACGGGCGTTGTTTCCGGACGTGCGCCGCAGGAACCCACCGAAATCGCATTCAAGCTCGAAGTGCGCCAGAAAGGCGCGGTCACGGTTGCGGATTTTTATGTTTCCGTGCAGCGATCTTCCGGTTGGAAGGCCCCGCAAATTTCGCTAGGAAAATGGCGGCTCGATGAGAAAGTGGTGATCCCGCTCCCAGCTCTGACCACCCATTGCAAACTCGACTGTTCTTTCGAAGCAAAAAACCTGCCCGTCTGGCTGAGCTACGACGCTCGTTCGCAGTCGCTCGTCGGTGTGGCTGCTAAAACCGGTACGTTTGGGAACATGAGTTTACGAGTGAGCCCGGCATCTGCTGCGAGCGCCGTCGCCGCTTTGGAAGTCATTGAGCGGCCCAAAGGAAAAGCTTTGGTGCTCGCGGCGCGCGCCAATGTCGCCGAGCCAGTGATCTTGGTCGACCCGCTGACTCTCCCTGTGGCGATTGTGGGGAAAAGCTACGAATACGATTTTAGTTCGAACGTCCGGGACGCGGCCGGGGTGCCTTCTCAATATAGGTTACTGGTCGCCCCGAAGTGGCTCAAGGTTTCTGAAGGCGGCAAGCTTTCAGGCGTTCCCGATAAGGCCGGCGAGGCTACTGCAGTGATTGAAGTCTTTAATCCCTCGGGCGCTATTCAGGGCGGCGTTCTGCTGTCCGTCTTGGAAGCGAATCAGCCACCCGTGCTGGTGCCGAGCGCGCTTTCGTTTGTGGTTGCGGAGCGTGGGGAGCTCTTGGCCAATTTGTCGGATCCGAAATACGTCATCAGCGGTTCCAAAACCCTCGAGTTTTTTCTCTCTGCTCAGTCGAATTGGGCGACTCTTTCGCAAGACGGATCACTTGCTTTGAGGCCGCTCTATGCGCAGCTCGGAATGCAGTTTCTCGATTTTGAAGTACGCGACGGCAACTTGAGCGCGAAAGGCAAATTAAGAGTCCAAGTAACGCCTGCCCCCCGCACTCCCGTTTGGGACCCCGGTCTCCAAGTCAGCGCCAAAGTCGGCGTGTCTCTGAACGAGGACTTGTTGCCGCGGGTGAAAGAGTTGGATGGCCGGCCTCTGGGATTCACCAAAAAGTCTGGGCCGCGGTGGGTGGGAGTGACTGCTGAAGGAATTTTGATTGGTACTCCGCCCGATACGGAGTTAGGGACCAAGCCTGTCGAAATCACCGCTGCCAATGAGTCGCTCTCTGCTGTGGGAACCATCAACGTCACCGTTCAAATGGGCAACCGTGCGCCGCAGTGGCAAGCCAATGCGTCTCTCCCCGACGCTCGGGTTTTGGAAGCGTTCGAAGCGGATCTCAATGCGCTGGCACAAGATCCCGACGGGGATCGGTTGGTTTTTAAATGGCTTTCGGGCCCTACTTGGTTTCTGGTGGGCACGGACGGCAAAGTGTCGGGAAAGCCCAGGCCTTCCGATCAAGGCCCCAACCGAGTGCGCATTCAGGCAACGGATTCCAATGGAGCTTCTGCGGAAGCAACAGTATTTCTCAACGTTGCGAAAGCAAACACCGCCCCAAAATGGAATACTCCAGAGCCGTTGGACTTGGGCCGACTGCAGGCGGGAAAACAAGTTTCGAAAAGCTTAAGCGGGCTCGCGACGGACGATGACGGGGATCCGATTGTGTACCGAAAAGTCCAAGGGCCCAACTGGTTGACCGTGAACCCAGACGGAACCGTCGAAGGGGTGGTGCCCACCCAAACCGGGCTCTTTGCAGCCGTGTTCACTGCTTCCGACAACAAGAAGCAGACGGATATTGGGGTCAAAGGCGAAGTGGTTCCTTTGAACAAGCCGCCGGTCGTTCCCCCCTTCGTTTTCGAAGTGGATGAAAGGCGTGAAGTTTCTTTTAAACTGACGGCAACCGCCGGCGTAAACCCGCCCGATGGTGTGGTGGATCCGGACCGCGATGCGCTGGTGTTTTCTCTGAGCCCTGTCGCCTGGGCCACTTTGTCTGCCGACGGGGTGCTAAAACTGCGCGCGACGTTTGACCAGATTGGGACTCAATCCCTCGATTTTGACGTGACGGATGGAAAAGACGTTGTTTCTGGAACGGTCACCGTAAAAGTGAACCGAGTGCCTCGCCCGCCGGTTTGGCAGTCGGATCCGGTAAAGCTCAAAGCCACTGCCGGGATACCTTTTTTGTCTTCGCTTCGGCCCTTTGCGGAGGATCGCGACGGCTTGGGATTGGTATTTGAACGAGAGGGCACGGGGCCCCAGTGGCTTACGGTGAAGCCGGATGGGACTCTCGAAGGGAAGCCTTCCGACGCGGATGCTTTAGAAAACAATTTCGTCGTCCGAGTTAAAAACGACAAGCTCGCCGCGAGCGCTGCGCTGATCATCACCGTCTTTTCGGACAACAGCCCCCCTCAGTGGCGCAAACCCGTTGTCTTACCCGCCGGCAGGGCTGGCAAATGGGTGAGCGAATCCTTAGCGGGTTTTGCTTTTGATCCCGATACGGACGATGAACTGTACTTTGAAAAAGTGGGCGGCCCCGATTGGGCTTTTGTGACGAACCGAGGGTTGCTCATTGGGCCGCCTGAGGAGAAGCACGCGGGGAACAATACCTTTACAGTCCGCGTGGTGGACTCCCGGGGAGCGTTCGCCGAGGCTCCCGTGAGCATCGTCATTGGCTCAAGCAATCAGGCGCCCGTTTGGTCAAGCCCCACCATCCCTTTGGGCACCGCGCGTGTTGGCCAAGAGTACCGGTTCGACCTTGCTCCCTTTGCCTCCGATCCCGATCAAGAACGCTTGTCTTTCCGCAAGCGGAAAGGGCCTGAGTGGCTCCGGATTACCGAGGAAGGTTTCATTACCGGTAAGCCGCTGCCCACCGATGCTGGGGATTTTAACCCAGTGTTTGAGGTCAGCGATGGTAGAACCATTGTTCCAGTGGATAGTTTTATCCGAGTGGCGGGTGGGGTTCAGCCTCCGAAGATTGATGAAGCCAAACTAAAATTCGCTTTCCCTGCGGGCCAGCCGTTTCAAGTAAACCTGTCTGACTACGTTCAGGATCCCCTAGGCGGCCTGGTATTTAGCCTGCTCTCGTCGCTCGCCTGGGTGGAGCTTTCTCCCGCAGGCACTTTGAAGCTTCGCCCGCCCGTCTCCGCGAAAGGAAAATTCACTATCGAATTTAAAGTCGCGAATGCGGAAGGGGCGGCCAGCCAAAGCCAAATTGAAGTGAACTTAGATACCAAAGTGGAAGCCCCGCGCTGGTTGGATGAAGTGATCGAGATCTCCGTTGCGGCCGATACATTGGTCGAAGGGAACTTCAACGATCGGGCCCGTGACTTGGCCCAGCTGCCGCTCACTTTCACCAAGAAGTCCGGTCCGGAATGGTTGGCAGTGAACCCGAACGGGCGGTACTCCGGAAGGACCACCGCGGAGATGGGACGCGAGCCCCAAGTGTTTAAAATTTCTGCGTCCAACGGTTTCGCCTCAAGCGATGTGGGCTTAGAAATTCGGATCCAGGCCAACTACGCTTCCGATCGGTTTGTGCTTTCGGATCCTTTGAAGCGGGCGAAAGCGGATGTGCTTTTCGTCCTTGATCACGTGATAGAAACAGCGCCCTTTTTTGATGGGGTGATGAAAGAAACCCAGCACTTTTTTTACGAGCTTTCCAAGGCGGAAGTCGATTATTCGGTGGGAGTGCTTTCCGCTCGGGGTTTTACGGGCCGCTTGGTATGGGATAAGCGAAGCCAATACGTAGTGACTCCCGAAGAGCCGAACCCCGCTGCGATGCTCGCAGATTTGGTAGAACACACTCGAAGAAATAGAGATAAGTTCCCTAATTCTCCGCTTTGGGCTTTGGATCGGCTTTTCTCGGAAATGGCTAAACAAACTCTGTACTCTCATTTCGATCGAACCGAAGTGCCGCTCTTTGTTTTCGTGATCACTTCGGCGAGCGATGAGAACGCCACGCTAAGGACTCAGGCCGGGCTCCCAGCGGTCGCTCCGGCGGACGTTGGCAAAGGGTTTGTGCGGTTTCAGGCGGGGAGAAAAAGGGCGCTTCAAGCCAGCGTTCTCGTTTTCGGGAAGCCCGACGAAGTCGCAAAAGGGTACAGCGCGTTTGCAAAAGCCGCGAACGGCCAACACTACTACACCGACATTGGGGCAACGGGGATGACTGAGTTCGGTGAGGTGGTTGCGAAGCACGCCCAGCGCTTGGCCGTCAAAAACCTAGAGTTGAGAAAAGTTCCCTCCGATCCTTCGCGGATCAAAGTGGTGCTGAAAGGGGAGTCAGTCGTTGAGCTCCCCGGAGGCACTGGTTCTCCGACCGATGCTTGGCGGTGGGACAGTGCTTCTCGAAAGCTCGTGCTTCAGTGGTGGAATATTCCTGGAGCGTTTGATGCTTCGAATGATGAGGTCGTGGTTAGTTATCCTTAGTGTACTCTTCTCCGGCTTCGTCTTGCTTCGTGGCAACCATCGATCGGATGCTAAGAAGAAGCGTGAATGCGCTCCCTAAGTGGGCAGAAGAGAATTCCCGAAGAATACGGAGGAGCGTGCATATTTCTTCAGAGCAGTGAAAATCCGAAGGTAAAGGGCCGCGAGCGGAGGGGTCTATTTCTGGAAGAATAATGACTTAAGGCCGCTAAGCGCGCTCTGGTCTTGATTCATCCAGTGTTCAACGGTTACCGCTGCGCCTGCTCCGACGGCGAGGGGAACTAAACGGGATTTTACGCGGGAAAGGCGAAAAGGGTTCGCCAGCTGTGCAAAGGTGGCTCTGCACGGAATGGGTTTCGTCTCTACGGAGTCACGTAGGTGTGCATACCGATCTTCGGCGTACAAGAGGGTGCGCTCTACCTGAAGACCGTGTCTTTCATCCCAATCTTGAATAACGGACCGATGCCAAAACAGGGTAGAGCCTAAAAGGGTGGTGCCGATGATAGGCAATCCTATAGTAGACTGGAAGTCGGAATACCTCAGAGCATGATTGGCCATCCACAAAATGGGCGCTGTGTACGCCAACCCCAGAATTCCATGGCCTATTTGCACCCTGTGTAGATACCTGGTGAATCTTGGAGGGCGGTCCTTTTCCATCTCTAAATCATATTCATATTCAAAGTCCCGAAAGCTTAGGAGCGTTGGCGTCCTGGGGCGCTGGGCGTCGTGGGCGTTCATCTCGGGCGGCGCGTACGGGTTCATCTTTTCGTTCTCGGCGTAGCCCAAGCACGAAAACAAAACCACGAGACTAAAAGTAGCAAGCAACTTCATTTTACTAAGAGTAAATGCGCACACCCAGTGGGCAGAAGAGAATTCCCGAAGAATACCGAGGAGCGCGCAGTTGCAAGGTGCCCATCCACAATCCGGCCGGATAGGTATCGGGTGCAATTGTCGGATTAAACATGCTGGTGAGCTTTTTGAAACTGATTAAAAGAAAACGGTTTAAGTCGGAACTTCAAACTTGGCTTGTCACCCCCGGCTAGCTACTCAGCCGAATGCTAGCAAGGAGCCCCCAAATTCGGCCCCCACCCATTTTTAAAACCGTTTATCGTGATTTAACAGGTTTTAACCGCCCGAGGTTTAGCGGATTCGTGCTCTGGTTTTCGATGCAGGGTCCATCAGTGAAAACAGAATCTAAGTACTCTTCACCGATGATAAAGGAGTCGCACAGCGAATTAAACGCTTAGAAGCGCTTGCAAGCGGGCTTTAAATCAGGGGCGTAGAGAGGGGCCGAGACGCCACATTCCTAACCCAAACCATCACCGCAAACTAAGCAAAGCCAAAGCAGATCTTTTTCCTTTTTTTCCCAAACCCTAAAAAATCCAAAAGAGAACAAGAGCGTAAGTAAGAACGCACAAGTCCCCAAACAAAACGCGGCAGCGGGAACGCACTCAAGGCAAAGTCTGGGCAGAACGACAAAGAGCAAAGTCCGCTTGAGGAGGTCAAGCACCCACCACCTCGCACGTACGAGCGGGACGTACACAGGTAAGGCCACCTAAGTGCCGAGGCAAAAGACACGGGTTCGAACGAAAGTGAGCGGCCCAATCCCACTAGTCGAGCCACTGATTTTATCTACCCCCGAACCCAAGATCCGAAAGGGAGGCGAGTTTACTTGCCTTGAGGTGAAACTCTAAATATCGACGATAGAATGCTCCAAACTCTAGGGAGCGCGCACTAGGTGCAACCTGGATCATAGGTAACAGTTTGAACCGGGCACATGGGTAACACTATTTCCCATAGCGCTTTCGTCGCGGCGATGGGGATCCATCGATTCTAATGATGTGTCCGAAGGTTCGTTGGCGGCGCTCCTTTGCTT
>JANPJT010000204.1:0-1636 GCA_031425635.1 Pseudomonadota bacterium | reverse complement strand
AAAAAACTTGTCATATGCAATGACAAGTTTTTTAATTTGTAAATTTTTCGATTGCTTGTGGAATTTCTTCATGAATGCCTTCAATGCAATCATATTGTTTAGCTTCATCAGCGTTTACCCATGCGTAATCGGTAAATCCGCCAACCTCTAAGACTACGTCACCACTTTTATACGTACCTGCAAATTTAGCGAGTAATACAGGGATGCCATCGGGTCTTACAAATGCAACGCTATTTAGGTACTCAATTTTCGGCTCAATCTCAATACCTGCTTCTTCTCGGACTTCCCGAACTAGCAAATCTTCAACGGCTCCTTCGAAATCAATAACATCTCCATTCATGCGAGTAGGGTTATTTAGATCAAGATCCTTCCATTCTAGTTTTCCTCCCGGGGTCGCATATTTACCGGGATGCACTTTCTCTCGCATGTCTCGCTTGAGAATTAAGCATTTTTTATCGCTTTCCCTATATACGACTACATTGGCAACAAAATAAAACAATTTATCCTGCTTGGCATTGGCAATACTTATTTCTGAAGCTTTCATATTGTTATTATAACAAAGAAGTTGATATTCTTCTCATAACTAGCTGATATACTTCATGTATGAAAACTATACTTATTACTGGAGCGGGAAGTGGCATTGCTCGTGATTCTGCAGTTGCCCTTGCAAAACGCGGACATGTGGTGATTGCTACTACACATACCGATGCGCAAGCTGAGCGATTAAAACAATATGCTAAAGAAAAAAATGTCTCGCTCGAAATTTTTACTTTAGATATTACAAAACAAGAAGATCGAGAAAAAATTCGCGGCCGTCAGATAGACGTGTTATTGAATGCAGCGGCAATAGGGGAGAGTGGGCCGTTGTCAGAAATTCCGTTTGAAAGAGTTCGTAAAAACTTTGAGACAAATGTTTTTAGTACGCTCGAATTGTCGCAAATTGCATTGCATGATATGGTTGAGCGTAAATCTGGAACAGTACTAATCATTAGCTCAGTGCTGGGACGAATTCCAAGCCCGTTTCTTTCTACATACAGCATGACAAAGTTTGCTTTGGCTGGTGGGGGTGCTGCAATGCGCAGAGAAGTGCATCGTATTGAGCCGAATGTGCATGTGTCGCTTATTGAACCAGGAGCATTTGCAACTGGTTTTAACCAACGTATTCAATTAAAAAAGTATGAGTGGATGCCTGGTGGACAATATGAAAGTATTATTCCGGATTTACAGAAAGAAGATCCATTGTTAATGCGTGTTGAACAGAAAACGAATGATAGTATTGTCCGGCAAATAGTTAAGGCTGCAGAAGCAAATAAGCCAAAACTTCGGTATGGAGCACCGTGGTGGCAATATTGGGGCGTGCAGTTGTTGCGAATGATAGGGGTATAGATGTATTATTGTAGATACTTGACAACATCCTGAAATATGGTATTATATTAATATAACGACGAGAAAGGTTCCGAACGGTTAATTGCCTAAGGAGCCTTTTTCATTTGTATTTTTCTTCGCGTATCAGGGTCGTCTAGGGCTGCAAAATACTGAGCACCTAATTTTTTATATAAAGATGATGCCCTGTTTCTATCGGGGAACAGTACTTTTTCTAATTTAGATTCTAGAATTAAAAAATCAACAAGTTGCC
>JANPJT010000203.1:0-4752 GCA_031425635.1 Pseudomonadota bacterium | reverse complement strand
GGGGTCACCCCCGCACAGCCTGGCTTTTGCCACGCCCGCAGTATTCAACTCAATCGGAGAATCTTTAATGGCCAAGAAATTAATCGTCGGGAATCTTTCCTACGACGTCACAGAATCAGATTTAACCCAACTATTTTCTCAATGTGGACAGGTCTCTGTAGTCGAAATCGCTCGAGACAGCGGCACGCACCATTCCAAAGGATTTGGTTCCATTGAAATGCCTAACGACGATGAAGCGCGTCACGCAGTAGACCGGATGAAAGGCTACGATCTCAAAGGCCGAGCTTTAACCGTCGAATTCTCAAAAGAGAAGCCAGAGGGCGCAGTCCGCGCCAACGCCCCCGACTTTGGAAAAGGCCGCAAGCCGCCTTCAGGCGGCGGACGCGGCGCGGGCCGGCGTTAACTCAGTTTGTGGATCGACGCGAGTAGAATCTCAAGCAAGATAAGCAAGACGATCAGCCCTTCGAGAAAAGTGTTTTTCTGGCTTGAAGCAAGATCAACAATAATCTCGATATTGTCTTGAAGAAGAGTGAGCTTCCTATCCAAACTTCGAAAACGGATTTCAAGATCGAAGTTTTGGTGCAGCTCTCGGTAGAGCTTCTCAAGTTCTTTGCTCTTCCACGTTTCAGCGGGAGGGTCCAGGATCGCGAGATTGGTCAGGATCTTCTGGCGAGCGCTTGCCGTCGCGCCGATCACTCTTAGCAAGTGCTTGTTGCTTAAAGGAAGTCGGCCGCGCCTCGCTAAGTCTTCAATGAGCTCAACCGTGTCTGTCAGCATCGAGTCCGCTTTATTTTCAAAGTACTCGAGCCCGGCCGACTGGCCTAAACACATTGCTACGAGCCGGGTAGCGTCGGCGCTCAGTTTTTTAAGCTCCAGGAACTCGAACTCTACCCGAGGGTTGTCGCCAACCATGACGTCAAACGTTTCAGATGTCGGAAACTCGAGCATCCCGGTTACGGCAGATTTTAGTTTCAACGTCACTGCTTCGATGTCCGAAGGTGACATATTGAAAAAAACCAAGCAGCCGAATGGGTAAACATAGAGGTAACTATTTTCACCATACTGAAACTGGAGTTCTTGCGGAGAGCTGTTAATCAGTTTTCCACCTAGAAGCGACCTCATTGTCTTCATGTGCAACTGGCCAAAAAGGTGGATCGCTTGGACGGTGTATATCGTTTGGGGCATTCCACTTAGAGTACTATGGACACGCTGGGCCAATCAATGCAAAGCCGGCTGGAATAGACTAGGCGTATGCATACCTGTCTACGACGTCTCGGACTCCTCTTTTTGGTTCCCCTGGTTTCCGCTGAAGCTTCGGTATTGGAGCTTTTTGCCCGAGGCTCGGTATCGAAGAACTTTCTGACTTCCTCAAGCTACATAGTGAGCGTTTCGGGTGCTGCGGGGATTGCCTTCACCCTGATCCCTCGAATACGGCTGGAAGGCCGGTATACGAACGCAAGTTCGCTGCAGAACCAGCTCAGCATTACGTCGGGTTCCATCACCGGAACCCTCAACGACATCATGACTCAAACGGCCATTTACAGTGTGGGAATCGATTTTGATCTGATGGGCCAGAAAAGTGCGTTCCAGCCTTTTATCTACTTAGGCGCAGGGTATGTCGAAACCTCGCGAAGCTACTACTTTTTAGATTCCGGAGGCAGCACTTCGGTGTACCTAAAAGATCCCACACGCACTGGCCTTTCGGCGAACGTCGGGCTAGGTTTCCGACTTCGAATAGTCGATGCGTTTGCTTTAGAGGCGGAAGCGTTCGCCTATGCGGTGGATGTCAACCGGCCGAACCCCCTTATCAACGTTTTCGGATCGGTAGGCATACGTATATTTATTTAGTTTAGACCCGACGTTTTTCCTCCAGGAAGTCTCGCAACTTTTTTTCGGAACCCGCATTACTCGGTTGGTAAAAGCGTTTGTGGTTTGAAAAAGAGGGGGCTTTTAAGCTACCCGTTTTGCGGACTTCTTCCGTCGCTTCTTCCAGCGCCAGATAACTGCGGTTGCTTTTTTCACTGCAGGCTAAGTAAGTGGTCGCATGGGCCAAAAGGATGCGTGCTTCAGGCATTCCGATAGCGTGGACAGCTTGAAAGCAACTGGTTGCTAGCATCACGCCTGCCGGGTTCGCGTTGCCCACATCTTCGGAAGCAAAAATCACCAGTCGACGGGCAATAAAGAGCGGATCTTCTCCACCCTCCAGCATGGCGGCCAAGTAGTAAATAGCCGCATCGGGATCGCTTGCTCGAAGGCTTTTGATATACGCCGAAATCGTATCGTAGTGGGCTTGCCCTTTCTTGTCGTAGTAAACCGACTGCGCTATAGCCAAGCTCTCCCAGTCGGAAAGAGCGGCTTCCCGTCCCGAGTCGGTACTGAGCAGCAAGCTTTCAAGCAGCGTGAGGCCTTTGCGCGCATCGCCATGGGCTGCTTTGGAAAGGTGTTCCAGCACTTCTGCCGAAACGCTTCGGCCTTCGGGCACGGCTCGTTTAAGGACTTTTAAAAGCGCTTGCTCCCCCAGGGCGTTGAAACGAAACACAGTGCACCTAGAAAGGATGGCATTGTTGATTTCGAACGAAGGGTTCTCAGTGGTGGCTCCCAGGAATCGGATGCTGCCTTCCTCTAAAAAAGGCAAAAGCACGTCTTGCTGCCCTTTATTGAGTCGGTGCACTTCGTCGATGAAGAGGATCCAGGCCTTACGGCCTGACCGGTGGTCGTTTTTGGAGCGGTCCAGCACTTCTCGAATGTCTTTTACGCCTGAGCTAACGGCGGAAAGGGTATGAAAAGGGCGGCGAGTCGTGTCGGCGACGAGGCCGGCCAAAGTCGTTTTCCCGCAGCCAGGAGGCCCCCAAAAGATCATGCCCGTCCATTGATCGTTCGAAAGCAGCTGCTTAAAGCGCGGGTTCAGAAAGTGCTCTTGCCCTTCAATGCCCTCCAGGCTTTTCGGCCGCACTTTGTGGGCTAAGGGAGTGTCGGTGCTGGGAGCGTCAAAAAGGGTGTCGTTTTGCATGGGTTAACCAGGTGATACTTCGGATTAACTTTTTTTCCAAAGGTTGATTCTGGGGTTTAACACGTTGATACTGAGACTCCATCATGGATAGACTCGAGTTAAAACGCCCTTTCCTTTCTTGGTACCTTACTCGGTACGTTGCCCAAGAAATTTTGATGAGCTTCCTTACCGGCACCACGCTGTTTCTACTCATCATGCTTCTTTTCCAAGCGGTTCGGCTCATGGAGTTTGTCGTCGTGCACCAAGTGGCGATGAGAGATGTGGGGAGGCTTAGCCTCTACCTCGGCCTCTCTTTTTTGCCTTTAGCGACGCCCATCGCGTTTTTGTTCGCGGTGGTAATGGGGGTTTCACGGGCTAATTCGGAAGGAGAGATCCTTGCGCTCCAAGTAAATGGGATCAGCTTAAGGCAAGTGTTTACGCCGCTGGCTTTCTTCTCGGTTTTTCTATCGGGCGTGGTTCTTTACGCTTCACTTTACACGGTGCCTCAAGGGAATCGGTCCTTCGAACTGCTGTATACAAAGTTGGGCAACGAACGCGTCATATCGACGTTAAAACCTGGCGTGTTTACCGACGGTTTTTACGGGCTAGTGCTCTTTACCGAGCACATTGTGCCTTTAAAGAACGAGCTCAAGCGCGTTTTTCTTTACGACCGTAGAGAGGACGCTCACCCGTTGGCCATTACTGCGCAAGCCGGCATCTTGAAAAGCCAGCCCGAAAAAGGCTTACTCACGCTTCGTCTGACAGACGGGAGCATCCATTTGGAAAACCCGGGGCTAGAAGCAACGGCGGTCCAGCAAAAAATAGACTTCGACGTTTATGACATCAATTTGGAGCTAGGCGCTCAGGGCGAAGCCTGGCGAGCCTATAGCCCGCCGTCCTACAACCTCCCCCAGCTAGTGCAACGGATCAAGGAAACGACTCACGATGCACCTCAGTACCGGCAACTTTTAGTGGAGTACCACCGCCGTTTTTCGATGGCGTTCTCGGTGATTGTCTTTGCATGCCTCGGCTTCAGCATTGGAATATTAAGCCAGCGAGGAGTGCGCAGCTCTGCAATCGTTCTGTGCTTGGTGGTGGCCTTGGGGTATTGGACATCTTACCTAGTAGCAAGCGCGCTTGCAGTAGCAGGCACCATCCCCGCGTGGCTCGGAATCTGGAGCCCCAACGTAGCTTTTCTCGGGGTTGCGTATTACTGCTTTCGTCGCTACCCATAATCCAACGTCATCGTCATTGCGAACCTGAAATCAGTTCAGTCATTTCGAACTCGAAGTCAGTTCCGTCATTGCGAACCCGGAGTCAGTTTCGTCATTGCGAACCCGAAGGGTGAAGCAACCTTCTGACATGGGTGTAGATGAAGCGTTGTCGGTCAATGAGCACCGGCCAAAGGTTGCTTCGCCGCTTCGCGCCTCGCAATGACGGCAGGGGGAAGGGTGCGCAACCAAACATGAGAGAGCAGCACCAATACCTCCCTGTTTCGTCCTTGCGAATCCGAAGGCCGTTCCGTCATTGCGAACCCGAAGGGTGAAGCAACCTTCTGACGTGGGTGCGCATGAAATCTTGTCGGTCACTGAGCGCCGACCGTAGGTTGCTTCGCCGCTCCGTGTTTGGTGACAGTACATCCTTTACACCGTGTGCCACCACATCCTTTACACTGGGGCTTCCTAGGAAAGGAAGGATTCATGCCGTGGCGGAAGAGGGATGTAGTGGAGGAAAGGATCGAGTTTGCCCTGAGGGCTTCACGA
>JANPJT010000202.1:0-5421 GCA_031425635.1 Pseudomonadota bacterium | reverse complement strand
TGGCCGAACCTTTTCGGCAAAAGCATCATTCACTTCAGGCAACGTTCGAGTTTTTAGCTCAATGAGTTTGCAATCAAAAAGAGCCGTTTTTCCAGCTAGGTCTTTCTCATGGTAGTCAGGCGGAAAAGTTCCTTCCACTTGCTTAGCTTCCCCAACAGCCATTTTCATCAGCGCGCTATCGATTTCAGGGATGAGCTTATCGTTGCCCAACTCGACGGTAAAAACCGAAGCAGCTTCTTTTTTCGATGGTTCATCGACCAAAGCATAACCCACTTCGACAACGGCAAAAGAGCCCTTTACCGGGTTAGTATCGGTGCTTGGTTCCAAAACTCCCAAGCGCTCACGCAGCGTTTGAAGCGTGTTTTCTACTTCTTCTTCAGAGGCTTGGGAAGGCGCCGCTTTTAAAGGCACTCCCTTGTAACCGCTCACTTTGATATCCGGCTCTACTTCGAAAGCTGCCGAGAACTCCAGTGGCGCTTCCCCTTCAAAATTGACTTGGCCGAGTTCTATCCTGGGCCGGCTCACGGGAACTAGCTGAGTTTTTTCGAGCGCTTCGGTGAGCCCTGCTTCGAGCAAATGCGAAACGACGTCCTGGCGAATTTTATCCCGAAACTTTTCCAAAACCATTTTAAGCGGGGCTTTACCAGGCCGAAACCCGGGGAGCGCGGCTTCTCGGGCGTATTGGGCCGCCATTTTTTTCTCGTGATCGGACAAAGTTTTTCCAGAAAACGCAATCGTTAGGCGGACCTGGGTGCTACTAAGGCGATCGACCTTTTTTACTTCAACGTCATGGGAATGCATTTTCAGAATCCTTTCAAAGAAAGACGGGGTTATAGCACAGCGCGGCTACCGCCTCAACAGAGGGGCCGGTTTCGGCTCGAAATAGGAAAGAACGAGCAATATGCCTACCCCGATTACAATACATGAATCCGCCACATTAAAGGCGGGCCAGTGGTACACATCGTTCCAATGGGCGTCGACAAAATCGATGACGTAGCCGAACCTCACTCGGTCGACCAAATTGCCCACTGCCCCGGATAAAATGAGCGAGAGAGCGACTGCAGAGACTTTTTTCTCCGGTTCAAGACGGTAGTAAAGGTAACCGATGATCCCGATGGCAAGCACTGGGATGATCAGGAAAAAGGGCTCTCGAAAACGAGGGTCGGCCGTTTGTAGTATCCCGAAAGCCGCGCCCCTATTCCTAACGTCCGTGAACGCTAAAAACGACTGGATGAGATCCACGCTTTCGCCGACTTTAAAGCGCGAGTGAATGGCCCATTTAGTCAGCTGATCTAAAATAAGAGTATCGACGAAAACCACACCTAGAATGATCCACTTCCACAAGTCTTCTTTCTTTTTAACCACGGGAACTCCTCTCTTGCCCTCGGTAGAGCGTGTTCACGCACATTAAGAATACGCCTGCGACAATGGAGCAGTCTGCAAGATTGAACGGCGGTATCCGAAACCACCCCACCGCCACTTCTAAAAAATCAATGACGTAACCGTACTGAACTCTGTCGATGAGGTTTCCAACAGCACCGGCAAGCAAAGTGGTAAGCGCGAGCGAAGTGAGGTTCTCTTCTTCCTGAAGCTTAATGAAAATAAGCACAATGAGCACGAGAGCGAAAACCGGGATACCCACAAAGAAAACATCGCGGAGCGAATCGGGGGCGCGCCCAATCAAACCAAATGCGAAGCCACTATTGTGGCTTCGCACCAATTTCATCCAACCACCCAAGAGAGGGATTTCCTCTCCCGGAGACAGATTCAAGTAAACTAGGTTTTTAGTCAGCTGGTCTAAGGCAACGATTAAGCCGCTCAGAGAGAATAAGATAAGGTACTTCCGTTTCACCCTATTCCCCTTTCTGCAAACTAGCTACTCATCGAGTCCAGGAACATCTTGTTGGTTTTCGAAGACATGATTTTATCCAACAAAAACACCATGCTATCCACCACGTTCATGGGCTGCAGCACTTTGCGCAAAATCCAGACCCGGTTCAACACGTCTTTATCAATCAGAAGCTCTTCTTTTCGAGTGCCTGACTTATTGATGTCGATGCAGGGGAAAATGCGCTTTTCCATGAGCTTACGGTCCAGCGTAATTTCCATGTTGCCGGTCCCTTTGAACTCCTCAAAGATCACTTCATCCATACGGCTGCCGGTATCAATCAAAGCCGTTGCAATGATGGTTAAGCTCCCACCATTCTCGATGTTTCTCGCTGCCCCAAAGAACCGCTTAGGTTTATGGAGCGCATTTGAATCCACACCACCCGAGAGGATCTTGCCACTCGGCGGAACCACCGTGTTGTAAGCGCGAGCCAATCGCGTAATGCTGTCCAAAAGGATCACGACATCTTTTTTGTGTTCGACTAGGCGCTTTGCCTTTTCAATGACCATTTCGGCAACTTGCACGTGACGAGTGGCCGGTTCATCGAACGTGGAGCTAACGACTTCGCCTTTTACGTTGCGCTCCATGTCGGTGACTTCTTCAGGGCGCTCATCGATCAAAAGCACAATCAGCGCGACTTCAGGGTGGTTGTGGGTGATTGCGTTGGCGATTTCCTGGAGTAAGACCGTTTTGCCGGTTCGAGGGGGCGCAACAATCAGCCCTCGCTGGCCTTTGCCAATCGGAGTGAGCAAGTCGATGACCCGAGTCGAAAACTTCTTTTGATCGTGCTCAAGGTTAAATCGCTCGTGTGGGTAAAGCGGAGTGAGGTTGTCAAAAAGGATCTTCTCACGCGCGACATCCGGATCCTCAAAGTTCACTTTCTCTACTTTAAGCAGCGCAAAGTAACGCTCGGAATCTTTGGGCGGGCGAATTTGCCCTTCGACGGTGTCGCCCGTGCGCAACATGAAGCGCCGGATTTGGGACGGCGAAACGTAAATATCATCGGGGCCCGGCAAGTAGTTATAGTCGGGAGCTCGCAAAAAGCCGAAACCATCCGGAAGGGTCTCCAAGACCCCTTCACCGTAAATTTGTCCGTTTTGCTCTGTTTGAGCCTGAAGAATAGAAAAAATGAGCTCTTGGCGCCTGAGGCCTCCAGGCGACTCCACCCCCAATGAACGCGCCAAATCGGCTAGTTCGGAAATGGGTTTCTCTTTGAGCTCCTTTAAGTGCATGGTCGTTGACATAATTTAGTCACACTCTTTCGTAGTGCCCGTTCCATCTTTCGCACATTGTGATACTGGCAAGAAGTCCATGGATTACTGCGGAATCGGAGGGTGCCCTCCGGGTGGGGCTTTAGTTTTAGTTAGTTGTTAGTCACTTGGAATACCAAGTGTCCGGAAGACTGGACCTTAAAAAAAACGGGTCGCTGTGTCAATACGAAAAAGGCCCGGGCTTTAACCGCCCGGGCCTTTTCTAAATCTTCACGAGAGCTGGGTTACGCCGTGCCTTTAACTTTACGCACTCGAGTAGCCTGGGGGCCTTTGGGGCCCTGCGTCATATCAAATTCCACTTCCTGGCCTTCGGTGAGGGACTTAAACCCGTCGCCTTCAATCGACGAAAAGTGGACAAAAACGTCTGCGCCACCTTCCTGTTCGATAAAACCATACCCTTTATTGTCGTTGAACCATTTAACAAAGCCAGTCGGCATCCCCATCTCCTTTTAAAGCGTCCTGCCCCAAAATCCCCGCGTCAAAAGGACCGCGAAAACCACCGGGCGGTACAAAAAAGGGTTGGCGACGTGAAGGTAAAAATCGCAGTGTCTCCGAACCCCATCCCACGGCTAGATGATAACAAGGGGGGTTGGAGTGTCAAGCCAGACCATTGACAGGGATCGTCACTAAGTTATAATAATTACTGAGCATCTACTGCTCAGTCCCTTTCAATAAACTCCCCAAAAAAACATATGATAATCGATCGAAAACTCCGGCCAACACCGGTTTCTACGCCCCCATCATCTTACTCTGAACTGCGCCGCCTTCTTTGGCTGGCGGTTGCACTTTACCTGTTGCTCGCGCTCGTGAGCTACACTCCCACCGACCCTTCCTGGAGCACGCTGACAACCAGCACCCTCTTTGCCAACTGGATGGGCCGAGCTGGCAGCGCTTTATCGGATCTGCTTTTGCAGTCCGTGGGGTTAAGTGCTTTTGGTTTAGTCGCTCTTTTCGGTTTCGCAGCACTCAGGAAAACGGCCGCACCGATTTCTTGGTGGACGTGCGGCTTCCTCCTATTCTCGCTTGGTGTTTTTCTCCAGTCCGCTCTGCCAGAAGCTTCAGTGCCGTGGGGGCTTCACCACGCGGGCGGGGTTCTGGGAAAACTCGTTGCTGACCTGCTCACCTACCTAACGGGTCGCCACGGCGCTCTCTTTGTGTCTCTTTTTTCGACTCTGGCTGCGACGGTAGTCGTAGCGCGTGTTAGCGTAACGGGAACCATCGCCCAAGGGAGCGGCGCCACCGTATCCCTCTTAAAGAGAACCTTGAGAAGCTTTGGATCGCTTTCCTTGCCAAAGCGAAAGCTGCCGCTCAACCTGCCGGAGCCCATCGTTCCCAAACCATACGCCCCTCCCATTCAGCTCAGTATCCCCATGAGCCCTAACGAAACCTCTTTTCTGCCGCTGCCGTCGGCGCCTGTAGAAAAAGATGCCGAAATTGGAAAGCTGACTGCCGTAAAACCCTCGCTCTCGAAAGATCCGAAACCGAGCCGACCCCGGACGTCGGGCGGAACGTTCTCGCTGCCCAGCCTCGCTCTGCTATCTGGCAAGGCGGACTCCAAAACAAAGCCAGTCGATCGGAATTGGTTCCTGGAAAAGAGCAAGATCCTAGTCGAAAAGCTCAGGGACTTTGGAGTCGACGGAGAAGTCGTCAATATTTCTCCAGGCCCGGTGATCACGGTCTATGAGTTTAAACCGGCCAGCGGGGTGAAAATTAAGGAAATCGCAAACCTTTCGGATGATCTGACGCTCGCTCTATCCGTTCTTTCCGTACGCATCGTCGCTCCCATCCCCGGCAAACCGGTCGTAGGCATTGAAATCCCCTCGCCCCACCGAGAAATGGTGTTTTTCAAAGACATCGTTGAAGAAACCCCCTACTTCAGCTCCGACGTAAAGCTACCGCTCGTTTTAGGGCGCCTGGCCTCGGGGGAGCCCGCAATCGCGGGGCTTGCCGCCATGCCCCACCTTTTGGTCGCAGGGAGCACGGGCACCGGGAAGAGTGTTTTTATCAACACGTTGATTTGCAGCCTTTTGTTTCGTTACAAACCCGAAGCTCTTAAACTGATTTTAGTTGATCCGAAAATGGTCGAGCTGTCAGCCTATGAAGGCATCCCCCACCTCCTGCTACCCGTCGTCGTCGATTCCCGAAAAGCAGCTTTGGCGCTCCGCTGGGCGGTTGAAGAAATGGAGCGGCGCTACTCGCTCATGCACCAAATGGGAGTGCGCCAAGTGGATGCTTACAATGAACGGCTGAGCGAGGTAGGAG
>JANPJT010000201.1:0-2723 GCA_031425635.1 Pseudomonadota bacterium | reverse complement strand
CACTCCACCGGGGACGACGAGCGTGGAGGTGAGCAGGAGGTCGCGGGAATCGTAGGTGTACTGGGTGAGCACATTCACCGGAGGGCTGCCGCCACGCACCGGGCTGCTGCGCGTGAGCCGGCGCCCCACGGCGTCGTAGGTATTCTCCACGACACCGCCATTGCGCAGGCGATGCTGGAGCACTTGGCCGAAGATGTTGTAGGTGAAAGTCTCGAAGCTGGTGTCCGGATGGGTGATCCGCTCCACACGCCCAAGGGTATCCCTGAGATAGTGGGTCACCCGCGGAACAAAGGCGGCCTCGTCGGGATCGGAAACCTCGTGACGGGTGATCCGGTCGCGGTCGTCCCGGTCGTAGGTGACCTGGGCATCTTGCAGATACCGGACGACCTTCACGTTGCCGAGCGGTGTCCGTTCGTAATCCACACTAGCCCCTCCGCCCGCGCTGCCGGTCGAAGTCTTGAGGTGGCCGCCATTGCCGCTGGAGTAGGTGTAGCTCACCGTCCGCCCCGAGCCATCGGTGCGGCTCTTCGTGTTTCCATTGGACAGGTAATGCTCGTACTTCACCTTGCGTTCCCCGCCGGGACCACCTGGGTATTTCACGGTAGGTCGGTGATTTCCCTCGCTTCCGGTCTCGGCGATCACGGTGCCGGTGACGAGGCTCTTCTCCTGGCGCAGAAAGCCGAGCGCGGTGCTGGGATCGAAGACGTATTCGATCCGCGTACCGACGCCGTCGATGCGAGGGTCGTTGGCCTCGTTCAGGATCGGTGGGGTGAACGGATGCACCTGCTTGTATCCGTAGATCGCTTGCGAACCGGTGGGCTGGCCCACTCCGGCGGGGTAGCTCACCGTGGCGAGCTTGTACCAGCGGAACCAGCCGCTCGGATGATCGATGTGCTGCTGATAGGTGTAGTTCACCGTGCCGTACACGGCGGCACTATTGCTGGCGCCGATGCCACCCTCGACGCGCACGATCGCCACATTGGAGTTGGGGTTTTCATTGAGACCCACGAACTGTCCCAGGGCCACGGGCGGGACAGCAGAGGGTTCTATCCCGGGCGTGGCTGGCACGGACGGAATGAAGAAGCGGATGTGCTTTACGACCACCCGCGTGCCGGCGTCGATGCCGACGTAGCCGTTGCGCATGTGCTGGTAGCGGTAGTAGGTGGCGGTATTGCCATCGAAAGCCTTGTCCGGGCTGAGGGTGGGATCATTGTTGAAGTAAGGGTTGCTGCCAAAGGGAGCGCCGTTGATTTTCACGCGGTTGGCCGGCACGTTGTCATCCCACGCGGAGTAAAACTCCACCTCACCCACGGGCAGAGGTGGGTCGTTGCGCGGTCCATCGGCGTTGTGGAGGGTAAGGAAGCGGAAGGCCGTGGGGTTGGTGACGTCGATGTCGCGCCATTGCCCGGTGGGTGTGCCGGACGTGGCGGTGCCAAAGGGGAATGATCCCAGAACGATCTTCTGTTGATCGAATGAGCCGAGGTTCTGGTAGGTAAAGCGCAGCCACCGTCCGCTCCGATCTTCGACACGACGGCCGACACTATCGGTGTCGCTATTGTACCGGAAGGTGTAGATGTTTCCATCCGCATCCTCGCACGTCCCGAGGCGGTAGAAGTGGGCGGTGCCGGCGGCATTGGGGAGCCGGTGGAAGTGGTACAGCTCCCCATTGTGCTTGCGCAGGGTGTAGATGGTTCCGTTTTTCTCAATGAGGGAACGCGCATTGGCGGGTGGCAGCCATTGGTTGAGATTCACCGGGCTATGGACATACAAAATGTCGCCGCCCTCCGGAAATCCGAGCCGCAGGTTCGGCTGACCGGTGTCCTCGTTCACGCCGGAATCCCGCAGGGTCCACTGGTAGCTATGGGTCCACACGGTATCGCGGCCAAAACGTCCACTGCTGGCCGCCTGGGGCGCGCCCCGCGTATTGCTGTAACGCACAAAGCGCAACGGCATGCGGCCGACGGAGCCAAAGACCTGGAGATCGACGATCTTCCGGTGGGCATTGCCCGTGTAGGCGGAGAAGCCATTGGTGCCATCCTCGGGCACGGGGCAGGAGGCTTCGGCATCCTGGCCTTCTTCGCACTCGCCACAGTCGGACTCCGGTGCGTCCGAATCCCCGCCGGGGGTTTGATTGCCGCACGTATTGCCTTCGGCGAGCACGCGAGGTGCGGACGTGGCACTGATGACGCCGATGAGGATGATGGAGACAAACTTGGTGAGGGTCGCATTCATGGTGGGGAGCGTGAAAGGTTACTTGGAGGCCTGCATGAGGATGGGTGGCGGACCGGCCCAGAATTCGAGCGTCTTCATCTCGCCGTCCGGCGTGGTGACGGAGATCTGGTGCATGCCCACATTTTCCGAGACGATGAATCCGAAGGCGGCCTCGCGGCGTTCGTCCAGCGGCAGGGCCGTGGAAACCTTGCCCGTATTCAGCTTGCCACCATCCCGCGCGACGACGGCGACGGGGGTGCCGGGCGGAGTGCTGGTGAAAACGAGGCGCACTTCGACCTGCTCGCCGAGGGCCGTGGTGATGCGGGGATACTCGCCAATCTGGTTCACCGTGAGGGCGAGCCTCTTTCCCGTGGAGGGGACGGCGATGTAGGCGGTGACGGGTTCGCCTTCGTAGTGAGGGGTGCCGCCGGGATAGGGCACCGGTGTGAAATCCGCGAGGTGGGCTGGGTCGATCCGCCCGGTGGTGGCGGGGATCGGCGGCGACGTGGTCG
>JANPJT010000200.1:0-10102 GCA_031425635.1 Pseudomonadota bacterium | reverse complement strand
GCTGTCGTCGCTCCAGGGCGTTGCAGTGACCGCAGTGCGGATTGAAGGGGTGTTGCACGAGTTCTCGGCTATCCCAGATGTCATTGAAGACACTTCTGACATCCTTCTAAACATGAAGGAAGTTAGGTTCAAACTCTACGTTGAGGGCCCACGATCGGTCACCATCGAGAAGGACGGACCAGGCGTTGTGACGGCAGCAGATATCCAAGTAGACGATGCTGTTGAGATCCTCAACCCAGAGCAAGTCATTTGCACCATGGGCAAGGACGCAAAGTTTCGCGCGGAACTCCGACTCGAATACGGCAAAGGGTATGTTACGGCTGAAAACCTTCGCAAAGAAGAACTCCCTGCCGGCGTGATCCCGCTCGATTCACTTTTTTCTCCCGTGAGAAAAGTGAACTACACGATTTCCCAATCTCGCGTAGGCCAGAGAACCGATTACGACAAATTGGACCTAGAAGTTTGGACAGACGGTTCGGTTCGACCCGAAGATGCGGTCGCCTACAGCTCGAAGATCTTGAAAGATCAGCTCAGTATTTTCATCAACTTTGATGAGAGCATGGAGCCTGAAGAACCAGTTGCCGTGATTGAACAAGAGAAGATCAACGACAACCTTTACCGCACAGTGGACGAACTTGAATTATCGGTGCGTTCCGCGAACTGCCTGCAGAATGCCGGTATTAAGTACATCGGTGAATTGGTTCAAAAGACGGAAGCGGAAATGCTGAAGACTAAAAACTTTGGCCGCAAGTCGTTGAACGAAATCAAAGAAATGCTTACCGATATGGGTCTGTCGTTTGGAATGAAGCTCGAGAGCTTTGATCCTGAGACGTATTTTGCTAACAAGAAGAAGAAAGAGGGCCCGGAAAGCCTTAACTAGGCTGACGGACTGCTTCAATGAGACATCTAAATTCTGGTAGAAAATTGGGAATGACCGCGCCGCACCGTAAGGCGATGCTGCGGTCGCTTACACTAGCCCTTATTGAAAAAGATGCTATCAAGACAACTCCGGCTCGCGCAAAAGAGTTGCGTTGGTATGCGGACCGAGTAGTCACCCTCGCCAAAAGAGGGGATCTGCATTCGCGGCGTCAGATTGTAAGCCTCTTAGGCAGCACGCAGACGCACACCCCGGGTGAGAACCGCATTCGCTTGGTTTTGGAGCGTCTATACAGTTCGTTAGTTCCCCGCTTCAAGGAAAGAGCCGGCGGTTACACTCAGCTCATCAGGCTTGCTACGCGGCGCGCGGGCGACAATGCTGAGATGTGCCTCTTTCGGTACCTCCCCGACCCTTCCTCCGAAGGTAAGGCTGGAAAAAAAGAGAAATCGGAAAAAAAGGCAAAGACTGCTAAGGCCCCTAAAGCCAAAAAAGCGCCTAAAGAAAAGTCCGATAAAAAATCCAAGAGCAAAGTCAAAGACAAGAAGACCGCTAAAGCATAAAATATTTCTTGGACTCAGCAGCCAGGGGAATATTTTATGGAACGGTCGTCTTCTAAGAAAGATCCATCGAGGATTTTTTATCCCCTCGTCATTTTAGTTTCTTTGTTTCTAGCATACTGGGTGCCGTCTGCTTTCACTCGCAGGCATTTCAAATTCTCCATAGCTAGTGTCGAGGCCTCGCACTCCCGCCGGAACGTGGACATGAAGGCGAAGCTTTTGAGGATCACCCCGGGCACCCAAGGGGAACGAGTCTCGCTTGAAGAACTAGCTGCCCGGAGCCCGAACGGACTGCTTGTTAATTTTTGGGCCACCTGGTGCGCTCCCTGCCTCGAAGAAATTCCTGCGCTCGAGAGCCTGCACAGGCAGCTTTCGGGGACCAAAGGCCTCGCGCTTCCCCATTTGATCACCATCTCAGTGGACGAAAAAGCAAAGGACGTCTCAGCGCTATACAAGACGTTGGCTTTTCAGCCGACCTTCGAAGTGTTGCACGACCCCGACGGCGCTTTCGCAGAAAGCATGGGAACAACGAGGTTTCCGGAGACCTACTGGATTAAAGGGAACGGGGAAGTGAACTACAAGTGGTTAGGGCCACAGTTTTGGCTTTCCGAAGCGATACTCCGCAGGCTCGCTCACGACTGATATGTTAAAATAGAGGCATGAACCCAATTGTCTTTGCCCTGTTGGCCTTTTGCCTTAACCTGAATGCCGAGCCAAAAGGCGCCACCGCCCCTGCGAAGGATGAGTTGACTCGACCCGTGCTGAGCGCCAGCGGACGGGATAGGCTTCAAGGCAACCTGCGTGTACTAGAAACAGCCCTCGTCGACTTGAAGGAAAACCTGCGCATTGCTGCGAAAAACCTTGAAACCATTCGCACTGAGCTAAGGGATCTCGATCAATTAGAAGCCGACCACGTTGCGATACGTCAGAAACACAATAGCTACTTAAGCCACGTTGAACAAGAAATGCGAAAGAATGATGAAGCGCAACGAGACCTGGCGAAGTGGGAAGAAGCTGCGAAGAATGCTCCCGCGGATCCTGCTGCGCAGCAAGTCATCAAAGAAAAGCTAGAGTCGGCGCGCCTTGAAAAAGCAGATCGAGACCGCTGGCGATCCGATGCCGCAGTGAAATCTGCTCGGGCCAAAGAACTCGTGATTGAGGTAGACCGTAACCTACGGGATATCCGATCTCGACGCGGCCCATTAAAAGAGCAGCAGCGCCAGTGGTTAGCTCGGAAAGACGAGTACGAAAAGGTCGTGCGCGAAACCGAGATTAAAAAAGAGCAGTGGGAGAAGACCATCCTTCGCTAACGTCTTCCCTGTTTCGCGTATGACTGTTCCCGCCTTAAACAAAAGGCCTCGCCCCTGCAGAGCGAGGCCCCAAAGCCCTCTAAAACAGGGCAACTTCGGAGTAAAGACCGGTTCGGTCAGTGAAAACAGTATGGGTTTGTTGGGGAGCAAGGAGCTCCGTAGTACCCGCCTGCGACAGGAGGATAGCCTGGCTGCTGCTGGGGGTAATACCCCTGCTGCGGCGAGTAATACACAGGCTGTTGCTGCGGATACTGCCAAGGCTGCTGCTGGTAGCCAGCCGCGCCGTTCCTGCACTGAGGGTTATACATGCCATTCGGGTACGAACAATCGACCCCGCAGCCTGCAAGCAGCACCACACTAAATGCTATTAAAATTGCTCTCTTTATTACCATCTCACGTACTCCCAAGTTCATTCCGAAAGCTGAGTGAGTCTCATCGCTCAGCCACTTAACGCATTGAGCAAGGAGCAGGCCATCCCTATCTAGCCACGAACCGAAGCGTTCGGACTTAGACGAAGACTGGATGTGCTCGACACCGGTGACAAAAAGCGGCGTGGGTAAAAAGAAGAAAAGAGTTACAATAGCTAAACCCGTTTTACCCTACCCCAACGAGAATACCCATGCTTAGACTACTCCTCCTATTTTTGGCTCTTTCGGCGTGCAGCGGGACACCGCAGGCCACGTTGGTTCAAGAGGAACCTGAGCGTGAACTTGCCGAAGATCCGCAGTTCCAGATGGCCAGGCTATTTGATGAACTGCTGCAGGGCAGAATGAGTGAAAGCCAGCGTGTTCGTTACGAACAGGATTGCGCGGCGATGCCCCACGCAAGTGTGTTTTGTTTTACCGTTTCTAACCGTAAAAAATTGATGGACCTCACTCAAGAGGTTGCCCGAGACGCAAAGCCGAAAAAAACCTACTCCAGTCCCGTGCGCCCTCGCTTCAGCCCAAAAAACCAAGTGCTCAACTGGAACGAGCTGAGAGGCGCCTCCGTGGGGAGTGTGTTGAAAGGTTTGCCTAAGAGGAGCAGCGCTAAGCTCCACGCGCTCAAAACCAGGGCGCTTCGTGAAACGGAGTGCCCCAACCGCGCGGCAATCGCTATTGCCGCATGCTTAGAAGACCAGCTTCCGGCGGGCGTCACCTTTGAGGAAATAGGCCGGCTCTACGAAAAGGGGGGATCATGCAATGAAGACTCTGCCACGGAACGAGAGCTTGCGCTCACCCGAGCCGGGCTAATGTACTATGCCGGTGCGCAGTACTCATTTGCGAAGGAAGCACTCCAAAAGTCTACGAAACTTCCCGGCACCTTCGTCGCTCGCGCGCTCTACTGGTTATACCGCACCGAACATAAACTCGGCCAAAACGAAGCAGCGAAAGAATCGTTACAGCTGCTAAAAAATAAGTACCCGTTTTCATTCCACAGCCTAGTAGCGGTGACCGCTGAGGGGCGAGATCCTGGTGAGCTCCTCAGCCGGAAGGGGAATGCCTCCACCAAGCGATCGAAGCACGAGCTGGACTTAAATTTACTCATTGAACAAGTGGAGATCCTCCACCGTTTTGGATTCGATTTGTCCGCCGCCATGGTGCTAAACTGGGCGGTTGCGCTGTCCAAAGGAAGCACAGAGCCTGAAGTGCTTCTCTACATCGCCGAACTCAAAAGAGAACAAGGCGACTACAAAAGCAAGATCAGCATTCTGTCGGAAGTCTTGTACCAGAACCCAGACCTCATCTCCCGGACGACGATGGAACTCTACTTTCCGAAAGTGCTTTTCCCTGTTTTTGAAAAAAATGCGCTCGGCGTAGACCCATACTTCCTGTTGGCTATCGCGCGCAGGGAAAGCGCGTTTGATCCAAAGGCTGTCTCCTCAGCGAATGCCAGGGGACTCCTTCAAGTCTTACCCAGCACCGGTCGAAGAGTGTTTCGTAAGCGCCCCGACCTATTCGACCCGGACACCAACATCGAAGTGGGTGCGAAATACGTGGAAGAACTTATCAAGAAAACACAAGGGCAGGTCCACCTAGCTCTCGCTTCGTACAACGCCGGCCCAGGGAAAGTAGCCCAGTGGGCCCGAACCTACCCAACGGAAGACCCCATTCTCTTTACGGACCTAATCCCTTTCAAAGAAACACGAGAGTACGTAGGCTCGGTGCTACGAAATTATTACTGGTACCGAAGAATACACCAATCCGACACCCCCCTTCCCCAAGGTAAGCTTTTGGAGCTTGCGATCGCCGAGAAGGATTAGCGGGTGTCCCCTAATCTCCAGCATCGTTTGACTCCCCCTCCTGGACCTTGCTAGTCTTCGATTGGTTTGGGGGAGGACTTTAATGCCGTATACTCTGAGCGCTTTGGCGCTTCTCACGTGGGTTCTTTTCAGCGATACCGCTCACGCCAACCAGGGTTTTTTACGCCGCACCGTTTTGGAGTTTTCTGTGACGGGGTACGCTCCGTTGAAAGACGTTCGATCTTACCTGGATGTCGGCCTAAAACCCGCGGAGGATTCCGAAAACTCGTGCGAACTCTTAACGCCTCTCCCAGGAACGCTCGCCTCTAAACAGCCTTGGGCCCCGTTTGATTTTTACACGAACGTTGTCACTGCAGAAGAACAGGCCAAGGAAAAAGCCTCCGGCAGCCTTGGAGAAGCCAATATCTTTTTCTCGGGCGATAACTATAACCGTAGTAGTTCAAACAAATCTCATGAATGGACACGGAAAGTAGTAAGCAACTTCAAAGGCTCACTCGATTTTCTGGAGCCAGCCGTCAACAAGGGCTCTTTTAGTTTTCTTTTGCGGTTTCAACGAGGGTTGCTCTCCTATGGAGGGCTGGTCAGCGTCCGAGCCTCCGTAGCGAAGGGCCAGTGCGATGCCTCGGTATACCTCTGCGAAAAACCACTCAAGAAGCGGGATGGGAAGACGTCTTGCGACCCCGCTCACTGGACGAAAAAAATTCACCGCATTATTGCTGAAGCCAGTGTTTCGGGGGCCATGTCGGACCGATTCGCCGGCGTTGTTGAAGAGAAAAAGAAAAACGATATTGGCTCGCTCTTCATTGAGTTTCAAGACGTGGATCCTTCCGGCGAAGAAATCGGCTCGACATACGTTGAAAAAGTAGCAACCAAATAAACCAGCGGCTGGCGCTTAGGGTAACCTCTTATTCAAAGCGGTAGCGATAACGGTTTTTTGAAAATGCCCCGCACCAACCACCCCAAAGCCTCGACCGCCCCCTTCATAGAATGCCGTTCCCGACACTAGCCTATCACTTTGGGGCGTCTTTGAGGTTCTTGCTTAGCTTTGCCGCGTTCCACTAATGTTTGTTTTTTTGTAGCGAAAAAAACTTTTGAACTTTCAGGGTAAAGGCTTTGAGCCACCACGCTGTCCCTCTGAAACCGTTACCGCCGGCAAGGGCACGTAAGGAACCGATACCTTATCGGCGGTACGAGCGCCTCCCCACGAGTAAAAAGCAAAGCCCTTTGGTGTGTTTCTGAGGGACAGCGTGGGGGCTCAAAGCCGGTGGCAGGACTCGGTCGCATGGACACGAGGACAACCGCCCACTTTTAGGAGAAAGAGCGCGCGAAGTGCCGATTTACGAAGCACAGGTGACGCAATTCGTCGCTCAGAAGCCACCCTTACCAACCGACCGAGCGTATTCTCTAGGGGCACGCTGATTGCATTTGCCTGGATGCTGAGACGAGGGAGCGCGGTGCCTAACCGCGCATTGAACGTTAGCTACAAGGAGAGATGGTTGTGAAGATCACTGCGAAGAATGGTTCCGACTTGCGTCCGAATGACGGAGAATTTAGCACGACGACTTTGGTAGAACTTGAACCAAGTCATTCCCTAAAAAGAGTTCCAGCAAACATCCTCTTTCTTGTGGACTCGAGCAGCTCCATGGGGGGCGACAAATGGGCCATGGTAAAGCAAGCGATGACCGAGCTTGTGGGGACATTGAAAGAGGATGATCGCGTGAGCCTTGTCCTTTTCGGAACACAAGCAAGGGAAATTTTCCCCCTCGCCTCGTTAGCCGAGAACCGGGCCGCAATGCAGGATGCGATTCGAAAACTTGAAAACCCTTCGGGCGTTACCAACCTCGAGCAAGGGCTAAAGACCGCGTACAAAGCATTCGAAGCGCGGGATCAAGCAGATAAAGTAAAACGGGTGAACCACGTGCTCCTTCTGACGGATGGTTTCCCAACCGATAACCAAGGGTATCGCTTAGAAAAATTCGATAAATTTGAAACGCTGGTTGGACAGCAAGAGCACATCACGCTGACGGGCGTTGGGATCGGATCGGCTGATGACTATGATGCGAATTTCATCAGTCGTCTCTCGGAACTTGGACGCGGCAGCTACTACCATGCGAACGCAATGGATAAGTTCAAAGAAGGATTGCAAGCTGAAATGCAAAAGCTGCAGTCGTCCGTAGTCGGCGACCTCGTTTTGAAATTCAGCAATGTCAGCGCGCGGGTCATGCGGATTGCTCGTGTCGCTCCAGAAATCGTGATCTACGACATCCCTGGAAATGCCAAGCAGTTTGAAATTGCAACCGGTTCAATGACTCGGGATCTCACTGCTTTCCTGGTCCAGACCACTTCTGTCGGCCCAGGCCAAGCGGGAGCAGAGGTTCCTCTGTTCTCGGTCGAAGGGCACTACGATGGCAGCAAAACCGAAACACTCAACGTTCAGCTAAAAACAACGGAGCGTGAGTCGGACTTAGGGCAAATCGACTCCGATGTCTTTAGAGCAAGCCAAGTCCTTCAAGTTCACTTGAACGGACAGCAGATTCAAGCAAGCCTCGAAAATGGCGACAAAGACAAAGCAACTCGCTTGATTCAAAACACGACTCGAATTGCTAGCAACCTTGGGCAGGAGAAAGTCACGCGCGCGCTCACTCGACTTGCAAACGATGTTCGCGCAGGAAAGTCGACTGCCAATGAGCTTGCAACCATTAAAGACGAAGCGAAGAAAACTCGCTTACTCATCTCTTAGGGTCAACGGGAAGCCTGGGGAGTTTTCATGCAGCTGTGCACTACATGCGGAGAAAAGTTACTTGCGGGCGCGCTTTTTTGCGACGCTTGTGGGGCTTCTGCTGCACCAGTGAAAGTTGCTAGAAAACTTCGCCAGGCGTCGTTTACGACGATCAAAGAAGCCAAAGACGGCCTTCTCTCGCCCGGGCAGCGCCTCACTGCGAAACGCCAATACGTCATCGAAGAAGCGATCGCAAAAAGTGGTTTCGGAGCTACCTTTCGCGCGACCCGGCTGGACGATGGGAAAGTAGTGCTTATTAAGCAAATGCTCGACCAGCCGAGCTACGACCAATTCAGAAAGCAGCTGATGCATAGCTTCAAAAGAGAAGCTATTTTCTTAAGAAAAATAAAACACCCGGCGTTCCCAAGAGGCTTTGAGTACTTTGAGCGTAACAAAGCTTTTTACCTCGTGATGGAGTTCATCAATGGAAAGGAACTTGCGAAAGCCTTGGAGGACTACCGAACCGAGAAAGGGAATGTCGAGGACGGTTTGCTTGTTTATTTGGGCGTTCAGATCGCCGACGCGCTCGAAGTCATCCACCAACACGGGTACGTTTACCGAGATTTGAAGCCTCAAAACGTCATGTTGGATGGCATCAGCTCACGGATCAAGCTCATCGACTTCGGCACGCTTTATCACCCAGCGGATCCAGACCCCCTGGTGTTCGAATCCGAAGGGTACACTCCGCCCGACTTACTGGACAAAACCAAGCCTTTCACGGCCGCGGGAGACATCTATAGCCTAGGGGCTTTGCTCTACGAAGCCGCGATGGGGGAAACCCCTGCCTTTGGCAACGTAAAGGCCTTATCGGCTAGCGGCCGAGACCCTCGTCTCGTTGCTATCATCGCCCGCTGCCTCAACGCCGAGCCGGGGGACCGGTTCCAAAAAGCCCGGCACGTCAAAGAGGAGCTGGAAAAACTGACGCGCTCCGGTTTTTGGCCGTTCAACACACAGAAAGTCATCCAGCAGGTTGAGATCAGCGTTTTACCCAAAACACTTTTCCCGGCAAGCTGCACCTTTTGTGAGTTTTGCGGCTACGCGGACGCCTCTTCGCAGGCAGGGTACTGCCCCAGTTGTCGAGTCCCCCTTCGAGTAGGACGGCTCGAATTCAAAGCCGACAAACGATCTTCGTTGAAAGAGCTGTTTTTAAACTCGGACGAAACAGTGCTCGGCACCTCGGGCCAGTGCGACTTTCCATTACCCGACGGAGTCGGGGTCCTGCCAAAGCACTTAAGAATTTTTAGAAGAAAAAATGGCCTCTGGCTCCAAGCTATCGATTCCACTGAGCCCCAAACGGAACTCAACCGGCGCAAAGTGATTGGGCCGGTGGAGCTCCAAGACGGAGACACGATTAAGATTTCTGATCTCGTTCTTCGCTTTCAACTCAAAGACGCCTGCTGATACACTTTAGGGCATGCAATTTCGGTGTGCCTTCTTCGCTGCAAGCCTCTTAGCAGCACCTTTCCTTTTTGCTGAACAAAAGGGGCCGGGCCCGCAGGGCGGCCATGGAACGATGCGAGTGGGCATCGATGCGGGGGTCCATGAAAGGCTGGGCGCTGTTTTAGGCATTCAATACCGATTTGGACTCCACGACTTGCTCGACCGACAAACTGAGTACTCAGACAACACCCAACTCGAAATCTTATCGGTCCGCATGGAAGTGAACCCAGGCCGCGGAACCGTGGCGCTGGACCAAGCCACTCTTTTGGGCGTGGTCAGGCTGCCCCCGATCACAAAAAAGTGGGAGGAGCTTTCGTGGAAAGTAGAAATCGGTGCGCGGACGGTCCGAGAAGCCCTTTGCGACCGGTGCGCGGCCGGAACCCTCCAGTTAGGGCTAGGGGCGACCGTTGAACCGTTTGGCAGCTTCCCCCTAGCTTTTTGGTCGTTAATGGAAGTGGAGTTACTGGGTTCCCCGGGTTTTTCGGGCTTTTTTATCAAGCCAAGCTTCGGCCCTCGGCTAGGTATCCGCTGGCGCGTGATGCCTTCTTTTAATGGCTGGGTTTTTGGCTCCTACCGCTACCAGATTGGTGCCGTCACCGACGTTTTTTCTGCCGGTACCGAATGGCGCCTTGCCGTCGCTCAGGATTGGGCACTCAACGCGAAACTGCAGGTCTTTCAAGATGGGTGGCAGTCGACTCTAGGGTTGCTCGCCTATTTCTAACCTAGCGGACTAGGCGCCCCCGGCGGTTTTCGCCGGAATTGATTGTCGCTTTTAGGTTAAGGGCTATAATGGCCTAGTACTTCCCATTTTAGAGTCGACCAGTGGGGGCAGCCGCCCTAAACAAGAGGAGAGCGCTAAAGTGCTACAGAAAACTAATTACTCTCTGGGGATCCTGG
>JANPJT010000199.1:0-1838 GCA_031425635.1 Pseudomonadota bacterium | reverse complement strand
TCCAGGCTGCGGGGCTTTTTGCTTTGGATCTGGTCCGAAACAACTTCCCGCTAGCAAGAATACTATTTCTACAGAAGGAAACGAAGAGAACGAAGGAAAGGCAATGATTCAAAACTTCGTTTCCTTCGTTTCCTTCTGTTCAAATCGTATTTTGCCTTTTTGGAATTACTCTGCTCACTCTGCTTCCTACTGTTCATCCCCGTGAAGATTGAGAGTAGAAAAATTTCATTGTCAAGCGATCCGCAACACTGAAATCGGGAACTTATTTGGAACCAAGTCCTTAGCCCCCGGCCACCAACGTCGAATTGTCAAAGTTCAAGACTCGGCCATCGCAGCGCAAGGACTACATCCGAATGGCATAAGCAGTGTTAATATGAACATATACCCTGGCACAAAGTCAAGCCCCTTTTTTGTCAGTCGTGGAAAAATTTTGCGGCCGCAGAATGGCGTCAGCGCCCAACCACAGCGACACCACCCCGTCGCCAAAGTCGTAAGCCCTGGGAGGATCCCAGTAGCTGAAGTCGTAAGACTTCAGAGGGATCCTGTAGCTAAAGTCGTGAGACTTCAGACGAGTAACGGTGAATCCCACGCACCAACCAGTCCCAGGTCGCACGAACTTGGCAACAAGAGTTTTCCGCACTGTAGGTCGCGCATTCCTGTAGGTCCCGCTGTCCCCAGCGGGAGCTGGCGCGGGTATAAACCTCGCTCCGCGCCCTCCGCTCCATCCGACGTCAACCGCCGCCCAAGGTCCCGTTCGGAGAACGGGACCTACATTCGGAGGGTTAGGCTTTCAGCCTGACGGGACACGACGTCCTTGGAAAAAAGATAAACCGGTCTTCGGCCCGATCTACGCAGCGTACAAGAAGATCGAAGAGACGAACGGGTGGAATGTGTATTTGCGCCCGCGCGAGGATCGGCGGTTGTTGGAGGATTGAGTTTGTAGGTTCCGGTCTCTGCCTGGAACCTCGCGCGACGTTCGTCGCCGAGCAAATGTAGTTGCAACGCGGGGGTGAGGTCGGAGCAACGAGCAGCACTCAGCGTATTGTCGTTGCGAGAATCAATTACACGAAAAGCCGAACTTCAGCCAGTGATCCTGAATCGACGCCCTGCGTGTTGGGGAGCAGAGCGAGTACGCTTGACCCGAGGCCCCCATGGCCGCGTTCCTTTTTGCTTGACCAGCACATCTTGGGCTGTCTAGGATGGTCAAGAATTGAGATTCTATCTTTAACAAGAGATCAAACTATGAATTGCCGTCATTGCTCAGCAGTGCTGCTACTGGTCGCGGCTTTCTTCCTAAGTACCGACTCCTCCATATGTGCGCAGGATGCCAAGGAAGAAAAGGTGTTGAAGGCTGCCGATGCCAAGCTGGTAATCTATGCGAAGAAGCTGAAAGTTAGCGGTGCATTTACACAGACGGGCAAGGATACCTGGGTAGAGGACACCTACAATGGACGACACTCCTTCACCGAGGTTAGCCGAGATGAGTGGTCCATTTATCTAAAGCACAATGATTACGATATAATAATCGACCTCTACCAAAAGAAGATTTACATCACGGAAAAAGAAAAAAAACGGCGAGAACTTTACACGGTCTTAAAGGCGTTTTAGTTGTTTTAGCACCGCGTTCAAATTCAATTTCAACTCCACCCCAAGCATTGGACCAGAGCGGGACGAGTTTCTTCGATGGTGGTCTAGGGTTTTTCTATGGTGCCGTGCCAGCTACTCGCTAACCCACGCAGACGTTTCTATGAGAAGATTTGCGAAGTGTCATTGGAGTGCATGATAAAGAAAATCTGCGGCGCAGGATTTCGTTATCCGCTCATCTCCCACTCCAGCGC
>JANPJT010000198.1:0-18925 GCA_031425635.1 Pseudomonadota bacterium | reverse complement strand
TCACCGTGACCAAGGCGAAGCGCAATCTACCGGTGCAAAACGAAACAAAGGCCTCCACCAGAGAGTTGATAGAGAAAGCTTCTACTTAGCCCCAAAGGCAGGTGGAGCGAGAAGTGGCGCAAAGGAATTCTGATAAGTCTGTTCGGGAGCGGGTTCGGCCTTTGAGTGAGAGACAGGTGGAGATCCGGTGTGTGGTTTCCTTTGAAGTAGAGAAGAAGATTGAGCGAGTGCGGCAGCTAATGGGCGGGAACACCACTCTGGGCAAGGCGATCGAGGCCTTGGTGGACCAGTACCTTAAAGCCAACGATCCGCTGGAAAAAGCGAAACGGGCCGTGGCTCGTAAAAGTAAAAAAACTGTTGCGAGCGCCGGGGTTAAGAAAACGGAGGCACCTCCCTCGAGGCGGGTAAATCGGAATATCCCTGCTTTGGTGAAGCATCAGGTGCAGATCAGAGATAATGGACAGTGCCGGCACGTTTTGCCTGGCGGCACGAGGTGCGAGAGCCGGAGGTTTTTGCAGTTTCACCATGTTGTGCACTTTGAGAACGGTGGGGAGTCGACCTTAGGGAATTTAGTGCTGCTTTGTTCCAGCCATCACCAGCGGGTGCACTTGGTTTAGGTTCTTTGAAAAACTCTCAACTGCCGTGCCATCTAGTGCCCAAGATGAGCGGCAGTATCCCCGCTTACGTTGAACGCCGCCGAAGCTATGAAGAATTCCTAAGCGCTCTTCCACTTGATATTGCAACCCATGCTGGGCGTCTGTTTCGAAGAGACAGCGTGGCCCAGCAGAGTTGCGTTCACTGCCCGGGCCATATCCTCTCCAGTTGTCGGGACAGCCCCCCCTGGCCGTGACGAATCCCACTGCCCTCGGTATATAAGTTTGCGTTCGCTATCGTACAAAAAGAAGTCGGGAGTGCAGACTGCGCCGTACGCTTTGGCCACACTTTGCGTCTCATCGAAAAGGTAACTGAAGGCATAGCCCGCCGCTTCTTTCTCGCGCTTCATTTTTTCGGGACTGTCTTCTGGGTAATTTGAAACATCATTCGAATTGATGCCAACCACAGCAACCCCTCGCTCTATAAATTCCCGGGTCACTTTGGCCAGGCTTTCGCGAATGAACTTTACATAAGGGCAGTGATTGCAAATAAACATCACTAGCAAGGCGGGGGAAGCTTTGAAATCGCCCAAGGAAACGATTTTCCCGTTTGTGTCGGAAAGCTCAAACGGAGGAGCCGACGAGCCCAAAGGCGCCATTGTGGAGAGCGTTAAAGCCATCTCATTTCCTTTCAATCAAATACTACACAAAAGCCCATCTCACTCCCTATAATGGGGCATGTCAAAAAAACGCGGTCCAAAAAAGCACGGAAAACAAAACCCCTCCCGAGGGCGATCGGGCAAGAAGGGCCGCGGCGACAAGCCCCCACAACGCACGCTAACGGGTCGAGTCCAAAAGAACCCGCGAGGGTTTGCGTTCATCGTTCCGCGGCACGCGGAGTTTGAAGACGCTTTCGTATCGAGGGAGGATGCCGCTTCGCTTCTCGATGGCGATACCGTTGAGTTTTCCATGGTTCGACGAGGCCCCAAAACGGCGGCACGCATCCACAAGATTGTGGCGCGGCGCTCGGAGCAGGTAGTGGGCAAGCTCACTGCCTCGGGCCGAGGGCTTGCGGTCGTCACTGCAAACAACGAATACTTTGAGATTGAAGGCGACAGCGCCGGCACCAAGCCCGGCGACTGGATAGTCGCGAACCTTTCCGACTTCCCTACTCCCGACAGGCCCGGCACCGCTGAAATATCGGAAAGCTTCGGGCGTTTTCTCACCCCGAAAAACGATGTGGCTTTTACCGTCGCTCGCTTTGGTATCCCCACCCAGTTTTCAGCGGGGCTCCTTCGAGACGGTGAAAAGTACCGAAAGCTTGCCGAGGAGGAAATCTACAATGGCCAAAATAGAAAAGATCAGCGCGAGCTGCCTTATGTGACCATTGATGGAGAAGACGCTAAGGACTTCGACGACGCCGTTTTGGTGGAGCGGGACGCGAAGGGTTTTGTTCTCTACGTCGCAATTGCCGACGTCAGCTTCTTCGTGAGGCCAGGGACTCAGCTCGATAAAGAAGCAAACGCTCGGGCCACTAGCGTTTATTTTCCCGGAGTTTGCATCCCTATGCTCCCGGAGTTTCTTTCCAATGAGCTATGCAGCTTACGGCCTGCGGAAGAGAAATTGGCGCTGGTTGCCGAAATCCGCTTTACCCCGCAGGGGGTAGTCGAATCGTCCAAATTTTACTCTAGCTTGATCAAAACTGCTCGCCGACTGACTTACACCCAGGTGCAAGCGTACTTCGACAAAGACCCTGCCGTTTGCAAAGACTTGGCGTTTTTGTCCAAACCGTTGGCCAACGCCCTCGACCTGTACCACGCGCTGATTGAGCAAAGGCACCAGCGTGGCGTCCTCGACTTCAATTTGCCCGAGTCCAAAATCGAAGTGGACGACCAAGGGAGGCCTATTTCGGTGAAGCGCGCACCTCGGTACGACGCACACAAGCTAATAGAAGAGTTCATGATCGCAGCCAACCGCGCAGTCGCGAAGCACCTAAGGGAATCCAAAGTTTCCAGCCTTTACCGAGTGCACGAGCCACCCGATGCCGACAAGCTAGAAGATTTAAACTCCATGCTGAGGAACTTAGGCATGCCGGCTCGGATCACCGAAGTATCTCCCCGTGCTTTTGCCAAGGTTCTAGAAAGCACTAGCGAGCTAAAGTCCGCTGGCACACTGCATAACTTAATCCTGCGACTCCAAAAGCAGGCGCGCTACATGCCCGAGCCGCTCGGGCACTTCGGGCTAGCGCTTTCAGACTACACCCATTTCACTTCGCCGATTCGACGCTACCCCGACCTAGTTGTCCACCGCGCCCTTAAAGGACTCACAGGAAGACTGGGAAGTTCCGATAAGGCTTCCGAGGACTTTGAGCGGCTTGGTGAACACACCTCACTCATGGAGCGGCGCGCTACAGAAGCGGAGCGTTTTATCGTCCGTCGAAAACAGTGTTGGTACTTTAACGATCGGGTCGGAGATCTCTTTGATGGAACCGTCGCCGGAGTGACCAAAAACGGCGTGTTTGTCGAGCTTGGCGAAATGGCAGCGGAAGGCTTCGTGCCGTTAGAGTACTTGAACGGCTTTTACGAGTTTGATGAGTCTAAACTTTGTCTTCGTAAGAGACCGGGGCCGGGAATTATCTCGCTCGGGGATCCGATGAAAGTACAAATAGTGAAAGTGACTGTGGAAGAAAACCAAATAACTTTGGGAATACCAGAAGACAAATGAGGATCTTCCAAACAGCTTCCCACATCGGTCTCGGCCTGAAAAACATCGGGCGTGTCCGAGAGATTGTCTCTGTTCTCGCCTCCCATGGCTTTGGGGACATCATTTACCGCATGCGGCTATCCCGCCTTATCCCGTCCAGGGTAACGACTTCGCCGCGCTACCAAGAGACCCCGTTACCAGAGCGAATGCGATCGGCTTTTGAGGAATTAGGCCCCACGTTCGTGAAACTCGGTCAGCTTCTTGCCACTCGCCCCGATTTGATTCCCGAAGCTTTCGTGCTTGAGTTCCAAAAGCTCCAGGACTCAGCGGCAAACGTCCCTTTTTCTGAAATAAAAAAAGAGATCGAGTTCGAACTGAAGCGCCCCATTGCGGAAGCATTCTCGTCCTTTAACGAAGTTCCAGTGGCCGCAGCTTCCATTGCGCAGGTCCATTACGCCGTTTTGAACACAGGCGAAAAAGTGGCAGTCAAAGTCCAAAGGCCTGGGATTGCGAAAACGATACAGCAAGATATTTCGGTCATACGAGGGCTCGCGGTACTCCTCGAACGCAGCATTCCCGAGTCGAAGGCGTTTAACCCTACGGGCCTTGTGGAAGAGTTTTTTAGAACCATCCTTCAAGAGACAGACTTTTATATTGAAGCCAATAATATTCGCCGGATCAAAGCGAATTTAATAGAGATTGAGAAAGTGAGCGTTCCGGAAGTGTACTCCGGCGTGAGCACCGGCAAGGTTTTGGTTTTAGAACGCTTCGAAGGGATTCGCTTTTCAGACCGAGAAGCCATCATCGCAAGCGGCATTAACCCGATGGATATTGTTGAATCGGGAAGCCACGCCTTTTTCCATATGGTGATGCACGATGGTGTATTCCATGGCGATCTCCACGCAGGTAATCTATTTGTCCTCCCCGATGGGAAGATAGGCCTCATTGATTTTGGTATCGTCGGACGTTTGTCCCATCGAGTGCGCGACAGCGTCATCACCATGTTCATTGCCATTGTCGATGAAGACTATGAAACTCTGGCCTATGAGTATTTAAGTCTCTGCCAAGCGACGGGGCGCACAGAACTGAGCAGGCTCCAAAAAGATCTCATGGACACAATTTCGCCTTATGTCGGGATGTCCTTGGGAGAGATCAACATTGGCCAGATTCTCTTGCGCTCGACTTCCATCGCAGTCAAGCACCACCTTCAGGTACCAAGAGAGCTCATGCTCCTGTTCAAAGCCATTTTGACAATCGAGTCCCTGGGCAAGCGACTGGAGCCTACTTTTGATATTCTCCGCGTCGGGAATACGTTGGCTAGGCAAGCGATTGCAGTCCGCTATAGCAGAGACAGAATCACGCGCGACTTGATCTTGATTGGACGCGACTTGCAGGGGCTTGCTGAGAGCCTCCCTCGAATACTCCGGCGTTTTCTGGGGACTTGGTCTCAAAACGACTTCGCCATCGTCCACCGAAACCCCGATCTGGTCGTCGTCGCTAGCGCCGTTCGGACGCTGTCCAAAGTAGCGGCCTGGAGCACGCTCAGCGCGGGGTTTTTCGCAGTCGCTATCGTTTACTTGATCCGAGATATGGAACCTAAACTTTTTGGTGTACCGACAGCCGCACTTTTCTGCATGGGCATTTCTTTGCTGTGCACGAGCGCGGGCCTTTGGCCGATTAGAAAGACTGAGGACTAACGATGCGGTCGTTTTTTTTACTTTTCTCTGTACTAGTTTGTTCGTTAGTTTCCGCAAACGACTTTCACGTCCCCTCCGATGCGGAAGCGCTTTCGCTGCTTAGAGAAGCTCTGCAAGGAAAGTCGAGCCACTTTGAACGAGAAGTGGCAAGGCTTGGCAACCGAACCGTGGAGGTTCAAGCCTTGGTTTCTTTACCGGGAGATATCGCTTTGATGAAAAAGATCGCGCCGGATTTCGCCCATTGGCGCGATTGGCTCATTAAAGATATCAACACCCCTTGGTCGGAAGATGATTCAAGCTACGCAATCCAGTTTCAGGACGCGATTGAAACCGAACCCAATATTTTAACCATCCCGTACCGGGTGAATGTCCCTTTTTTCTCAAGGCAGCGCGTCCGTGCGTTTCGAATGACTGCGAACACAAAAGACACTGGGGTCTCCATTCTCGGGGAAGCTATCTTAAGCGAAAACTCTCCGGTTAAGTTTACCAAAGGCTATATGAAAGTATTCCCCGCGGAGAACTCCAAAGATACGCTTTGGATCTTGGTAAAGGCCTTAGTGCAATTCCGAGGGTGGTTTCTCTATGAAGCGCTCCCGGAAAAAATCCTTCTACGAGAAATGGGCGATCGAGTCCGACGTTTTATGGAGAACTACGCAGCAGAAGAAGCACTTCTGCGTGCCGGCAAACGAAGCCCAGCGAACCCCTCCCCCAGGCCCGTTTTCAAAGACGAAGATTAGGGGCTGTACCGTTATGTGGATAAGTCAGATCGCGTGGGGATTTTTGAGCCTGGATCCGTTGAGCCGACGACGGCGTACTCTCTGTACGCGAAGAAGGCGCAACGGATCCAGGCTCAAAAAGCACCCGCGAAATGAGTTATCCACATAACGGTACAGCCCCCAGGGGGTTAGACCCTCCGCATGATGCGTAGCGCATCGGAATGCCGCATACTTTGTGTGACAAAAAAGGAGTCCAATGCCTACCGCCCTTCTGCTGACGCTCTTATCATTTTTTGCTAGCGCGGCCGAAATCCCGTTTGAGTGGAGTGAAGCCCTTCTATCCCTTCCTGACGCTTCGCGCAACACGCCGTACTCGGCAAAGCTGCCCACTAGTAAGCTTGAGTCGGGCGAAAAAAAAAGCGCCGAGTACTCGCTCGTGCCGCGGAGTGGGCCTCGATGGCTGAAGGTAAGCCCCAAAGGCGAGCTCTCCGGCGTCCCCCGGACTGAAGACCGAGGGGAACAATCTTGGAAGCTCAGAGCGGTAAGCGGGAAGCGGAAAGCAGAAACGGTCCTTCGAATCACCGTAAAGAACAGAGTGCCTCAATGGAAAAGCTCGGCCTCAAAGCCTTTTCCGATCGAAGAAGAACAAGTGGTCACCCGGGCCCTTTCTAGCGAAGTAGAGGACGCCGATGGCGATAAGCTCAGTTTTTCAAAAACGCAAGGTCCCGGTTGGCTCAGTGTGACTCGAGAGGGAGTTCTCAACCTACGCCCTGTGAAAGGAGACGTCGGGGACTGGTCGGCCGAAATTGCTGCCCAAGATAGCGAAAGCGCTTCCACCCTCACTTTAAAAGGCACCGTGGCTGAGAAAAACCACCCCCCACGGCTCCGTAAACCGATTGCGCTGGAAGTCAAAGAACGCGAAACTTTTTCCGACACACTCACCGAATATTTTGTCGACGAAAACCGAAACGACTCCCTCCGGTATCGAGGCCTGAAGCCGCTGCCGTGGCTCTCCCTTTCGCCCGAAGGGATCGTCACCGCCCGTCCCGGTTTTTCGGAAGTAGGAACCCACAGCGTGCCCATCGAAGTGAGCGATGGAAAAGCGACGACAAAAGCCGCATTAGCCATCGAAGTGAAAAGAAACGCGCGGCCGCCTGTTTGGGCGGAACCGGCCCCGCGGTGGACGGTGCAAACGCGGGAGCTATTCAAAACCAAAGTGAGTTCGCTTGCGAAAGATTTAGACGGACTGCCCCTTTCATTTTCAAAACGGTCAGGGCCCGCTTGGATCGTGGTTTCTCCGCACGGTGAAGTTTCGGGCACCCCGGACGATAGCGACGAGGAGGATACCAAAGTAGTCATTCGAGCACAAAACGACCTTGCCTCGGCAGAGCAGGAGATTTTCCTGCGAGTGATAAAAAAAAATTACCCGCCAACGCTCCTTAAGCCGTTTATTTTCAAAGTTAAAGAACGAATGGTTTCAGAAGTTGAGTTGGGCCGGATAGGCGTTATCGCCGACAAAGACAACGAGCCACTGGTCTTTTCGGCGTCTGCTTCTTTCCCGTGGTTAGCACTTACGCCTAAAGGTGAAGTGCGGCTAAGCCCCTCCTTCAAAGACATCGGCACGCACCGGTTCGTTATTACGGTCAAGGATCGTTCTGAGAGCGTCGACCTCCCCGCAACGATCACGGTCGAGAGAAACCCGCGCCCCCCTCAGTGGAAAGAACTCCCACTGGTAACCGCCAAAACTCGAGAGCCCGTAAAGCTTTCCCTTTCGGAATACGTGTCGGACCTCGATTCTTTACCAGTGCGGTTCTCAAAAATGGAAGGTCCGCCTTGGGTGCAGTTAACGGACAAAGGGCAGCTGAGCGGAACGCCCACGGATGCAGATCGTGGTCGGAGCCGAGTCACCGTGCGAGCCGCAAACGACTTAGCTCACGCTGACTCGGTAGTGACTCTCGAACTATCGAAAAAAAATTACCCTCCGGTCGCGGCCAAACCGTTAATCATCCTGGTGAAGGAAAGAGAAGAAGTGGCAGTGGACTTGTTGGGATCGGGAGCTGTCACCGACTTGGACCGAGAAGACTTGCAGTTCACCTTTGATAAAAAGCCCGAATGGATTCGTTTGGAAGAGAGCCGAACGCTCCATTTAGCGCCTCAATTTGCGCATATTGGCGATCACTTCTTTAGTTTGCGATCGTCTGACAAAGAGGCCTCGACAGAATTTTCCGTCGTCATAAAAGTTCAGAGAAACCCGCGCCCTCCCGAATGGAAGGAGATCGAGCCATTGACGTTCCAAACGCGAGAAAAGGCGAAAGCGGAGTTAGCTACGTTCGCAAAAGATCTCGATGGACTGCCGTTAATTTTCAAAAAAGTGCAGGGGCCTCCGTGGATAGCGATTTCCTTTTCGGGACTATTGACCGGAACCCCCGAAGACAAAGACAAAGGCCGCTTTACCATCGAAGTCCTCGCCTCAAATGACAGAGCATCACGTTCGCAACGGTTTGCAGTCGAAATCCAAAAAAAGAACTACCCTCTTAAAGTAGTCAAACCCCTGGAGCTCACCATCAAAGAGCGTGAAAGCTTTCGGATCTCCTTACAGGAATCTAAAACGGTACTGGATCCGGATGCCGACCCATTGGTCTTTCAGAGTAATTCCCTGCCCGCTTGGGGCACACTGTCTGCTGGCGGCAAGCTCGAGCTGACCCCGCTCTATACCCACCTAGGGGACCACTCTTTCGAAATTAACGTGAAAGACAGCGAAGCCGAAGTTTCGTTACCGGTAAAACTAAAAGTCGAAAGAAACCCCAGGCCTCCCGTGTGGACAGCGGAACGCCTTGAACTCAAAGTAAAAGCCAGGGAGATTTTGGAAGTGCCGCTCGACCCCTTGGCGAAAGATCTAGACGGGATTCGAATCCAGTTCTCCAAAGCGGAGGGGCCTAGTTGGGCCTCGGTGGACGCGAAAGGAACGCTGAAACTCGCCCCCCAAGACCAAGACATGGGGCGAGCCGAACTAACGCTGGTTGCTCAACACGACTCCAGCGTTTCGTCGAAGAAAGCCCGAATCGACGTGCTTTTCAAGAACCACCCACCCCACTGGAAAATCCCGGAAATACAGTATGGCAGCGTCCGAGCCGGAGAGAAGTTCGGAACCAAAGTGAGTTCGTTCGCCGCAGACGCCGACGCAGGAGACCGTTTGGTTTTCTCCAAAGTACGAGGCCCAGCGTGGGCCATGGTGGCGCCTAACGGGATCGTTTTTGGGAAACCGCCGCTCAGTGAACGAGGCAGCCACCTCATTACGGTCCTTGCAGCTGACCCCAGCCGGGAGTCGGCCGAAATCTCCGGTCGAGTGCAAATCGACGCCCCTACCCCTCGGCCCAGCGCGCGAGTAACCACTTTGAAGCTCCCTCCCGCTTATCAAAACGAGCTTTTTACTTTTAACCTCGGATCGATCATGAACGACAGGCAGTTCAAATACACCAAAGCATCGGGCCCTGACTGGCTGATCATTCGGCCTTCCGGGGAAGCGGAGGGCGTGCCCTCGATGGTGGGAGAATTCGAATTTAGTGTCGTTGTCACCAACGGACGAGAAACGCTGACGGTGCCTGGAAAAGGAAAAGTCGTTGTCCCGTAGGGCCAGATTCAAGCGAAGAATCCTAGAAAAGCTTTTCAAAAGAACTCGACATCGAAGCACTCGGAAAGTTTACTACCCGAGCGATGCACTACACACCGAGCTCCATTGAACCCCGCTGGCAGAAACTTTGGGAAGAAGGGAAAGTTTTCGAAGTCCCTTTGGACATCGAGATTTTGCGCCAAAAGCCCAAGTACTACGTACTCGATATGTTCCCCTACCCTTCCGGCGCAGGGCTTCACGTAGGGCATCCCGAGGGCTACACGGCTACTGACGTCGTTGCTCGCTTCAAAAGAATGCAGGGTTTCAACGTCCTGCACCCTATGGGCTGGGACGCTTTTGGTTTACCTGCGGAACGAGCAGCGCTCAGAGACAATACCCACCCCGCAAAAATCACCAAAACCAATATCGATAACTTTCGAAGGCAGATTAAGCGGCTGGGGTTTAGCTACGACTGGAGCCGTGAGTTTAGCACTACCGATCCGGACTATTACCGCTGGACCCAATGGATTTTTCTGAAGCTGTACGAAAAGGGACTCGCCTACCTGGCCGAAGTTCCGGTGAACTGGTGCGCGGCATTAGGGACAGTGCTTGCCAATGAAGAAGTGAAAGATGGCAAGTACGTGGAAACGGGCGACGCAGTCGAACGCCGATCCATGAAGCAGTGGATGCTGAAGATCCCCGTTTACGCTGAGCGGCTCCTTGCCGATCTCGATACGCTGGATTGGCCAGAAGGCGTCAAAGAAATGCAGCGGGAGTGGATCGGTAAGTCTCGGGGTGCCGAGATCCGTTTCTCCATTGAGGGCACTGCAAAGAGTTTTTCCGTTTTCACGACTCGCCCCGATACTTTTTTTGGGGTGACATATTGCGTGCTCGCGCCCGAGCACCCTCTCGTGGGCATTCTCACAAAGCCTGAAACCAAAGCAGCCGTTGAAGCCTACGTCCAAGAAGCGAGGCAAAAAACAGATCTCCAGCGGACCGACTTAGCAAAAGATAAATCGGGGGTCTTTTCCGGGAGCTACGCGGCGCACCCCTTGACCGGAAAAAGACTGCCCATTTGGATTGCAGACTACGTTTTAATGACTTACGGCACGGGCGCGATCATGGCGGTGCCCGCGCACGACGAACGAGACCACGCCTTTGCTATCCAGCACGGGTTAGAAATCCTTGAAGTGATTGCGGGCGGCGAAAAGCCAGTGGCTGAAAAAGCGCACACGGGGCCCGGCCTACTCACCAACTCTGGCTTCTTGGACGGCTTAGCTATTGCTGAAGCACAGGAGCGAATGCTCCAGTGGTTAGAAGAGAAACGGGCCGGAGTGCCGAAAGTAACCTACCGTCTCAGGGACTGGCTTTTCTCCCGGCAACGTTACTGGGGAGAACCTTTCCCTTTATTGCACACTGACGGCGGCGAAGTGATCGCGGTTCCGGTAGAAGATCTCCCGGTGGAGCTCCCGCCGATCGATGAATACCGCCCCACTGCGGACGGTCAGCCGCCGCTCGCTCGAGCGCCCGAGAGCTGGCGGCAAGTCAAACTTCCGGATGGGCGCACGGCCTTCCGCGAAACCAACACCATGCCCCAATGGGCTGGATCGTGCTGGTACTACTTGCGCTTTATTGACCCCAAAAATAGTGAAGCCGCTTGGTCGAAGGAAGCGGAAAACTACTGGCTTCCGGTGGATCTCTATATCGGCGGGGTGGAGCACGCGGTTTTACACCTTCTTTACTCACGCTTTTGGCACAAGGTCCTTTTTGACTGCGGGCTGGTGCATACTGCCGAACCCTTTAAAAAACTTTTCAATCAAGGCATGATTTTGGGAACGAGCCACCGCGACGCCCAAGGGAAATACTACCACCCGTCGGAAATTGAATTGCGCTCGGGGCAGGCAGTCGTCGCCAAAACCGGTGTGGCAGTCGAATCCCAAGTGGAAAAAATGTCGAAGTCGAAAAACAACGTGGTGAGCCCCGATGATGTCATCGACCAGTACGGGGCGGACGCCATGCGACTGTACGAGCTTTTCATGGGGCCTCTCGACCAGACTAAGCCTTGGAATATGGACGGCGTGGAAGGGGTTTCGCGATTCTTAGCCCGCGTTTGGCGGCTAGTCGTGGTGGAAGAATCCGGAGCCTTGAACCCTAAAATCCAAGACATCCCGCTGAAATCAGTTGAACCGCTTTGGCGAAGCCTCCACCGCACGGTTAAAAAAGTCGGCGAGGACACGGAAAAGCTCGCGTTCAACACGGCCATTTCACAGATGATGATTTTTGTGAATGAAGCAACGGGAGCTCCCGCAATCCCCAAAGAAGCACTTCAAGTTTTTCTCAAAGTCCTAGCGCCTTATGCCCCCCATCTAGCAGAGGAGCTGTCGGAGAGGCTGGGGGCTCGGGAGTGGCTGGCAAAAGCTCCGTGGCCGGATTTTGACCCTTCGGCCATCGAAGACTCGCATGCCACGATTGTGGTCCAGATCAATGGCAAAGTGAGGGACAAAATGGAGGTCCCCCGCGGAACGTCCCCCAAAGAAACGGAATCCATGGCGCTCGGCCTAGAAAAGGTAAAACTCGCGCTTGCCGGGGCCCCTCCCAAAAAGGTCATTGTTGTGCCTGGCAGGCTAGTGAATATTGTTTTTTAGTCTAAACACTTAGAACTAATAGCTTTTATAGCAGCCCCAAACCTAAAACAACGCTGAAACACTTCTCGCTCGAGTCGACTATAGTCCGAACCCAAGATGTTCAAGCCCGCGAATTTCATAGCGCTCGCTCTTTGTGCTGCACCGCTTTTTGCGGCAGACACGACCCGTTTGGAAATGGGGCTCTCTCTGTACGGGAACGCTGCCGAGAGTAAAGAAACCCAAAGCCGGATCGCAGGGACCGAAATTGAAGCCCGCTTTGAGCACACTTTCTCCGAGTCGCTTACCACACGCCTTTCAGGCGGTTTCCAATTGGAAACCGGAGCCGCTCGCGCGAGATGGGCCGAAGACTTTAGACCGAGGCAAATCGCGCGTCTCAGGGAAGCGCAGCTCGTTTTTTCTCCGTTTCGAGAAATCTCGGTTACTTTTGGTGCAGTCGACCAGTTGCGCTGGCGATCTCCGCTGCTACTCCAAAGGCAATCCTTTCCCGCACTCGTAGAAAGCGTGGGCTATCAATGGGGCTCTTGGCGTTTTGGCCTTGAAGCGGAACAGGCCGTTGCGAACGATACCTCTTCCCTTCAGCCCTTTGGTAATTGGGCTTCGGGGATGCCTGCTTTTTACCTGGAGAGGCTCACAGCGGAGTACGCGCCTCATGACCGGTTCTCAGCCGCGGGCTACGTTTCCCATTTCGCTTTTGACAATCTTTCCGGCCCCAGCGCTTTTCAAGCGCAGTTCAATGGAAATTCGGTTACCGGGATCGGGCCAGGGACGCTTTACCAGTTCGGTTTCCAAGGGTTTGAAACGGGCGTTGCGCTGAAGGCTCTCTGGGGAAGCGTGCGGACTGAAATGGGAGCCGCTTTTTTGACGAATTCTCTAGCGCCCCAAAACCGAAACGCCGGGTGGAGGGTGTATACCAAAGCGCTATGGAACCTTTCTCCAACGTTTGGCCTCACTCCCGAGATGGAGCTGTTTAGAGCAGAATCGGATTTAGCTCCTGCGTTTTACAACGATCGCGTTTTTGGCCACGGCAACCGCCGGGGCTTTGGAGCGCTTTTAACAGCCGAGTGGACCAAAGCACAGGCGACACTGCGTTGGGTCCATAGCTCGGTCATTCTCTCGAACCCGTACCAGTCGGATTTGGACTGGGTGCAGTTTAGCCTCACTACACACTATGATGTTTTCTAAAACTTTTTTTACTTTTGCACTCACCGTGGCGATTTCGGGCTGCTCGTTCAAGGCGATGGCTCCCACGACCCAAGAAGCCTCCGCTCCATTTATTGTCTCACCTGTCTCTTTAGTCCGCGTTGAGACGACTGCCTCCGACGCAGTCTTTGGTTTCCCCTCACAAAAAGCTTACCATTTGAAAGCTTGCCTCCAAGATGCAGTCACCCCAACCCCCCTTGCCGGCCAAGCAGTCACTCGAGAGACGCCGTCAGGAAAAACCGAGACGCTGACTGCCGATGCTTTAGGCTGCGTTTACTGGACAGAGCGATGGGCGTTCATGCCGCTCGCGAACGAGCATTTTATTTCGGCGCCTCGCACGCTTTCGGTCGGGGCCGCTCGTAGCACAATGTCTCTCGTCTTTAACCCTTGGCTCGATGACGCCGCCGGCTTTGTCGGGGATAAAACGATCGAATCGGACTTGCCGCCGCTCCCCGAGCTGGGTTCGGAAAATGCTCTGAAAGGGCTGGCCGAGTTTTCTCCGGAACGGTCCCAACGGGAGAACCTTGTTTTAGAAAGCCTTTCTCTGAGCCCTCTGGAACAGGGCGCGCGATCGGTCACTTACTCCGTAGGAGGCCGTATCAAAGCCACACGACTCAACGAAGAAGGCCAGTCGGTGACGCTGAACCTTCGGCAAGGGGCGCTTCAGGCGAAATTGGTTTTCTTTGAAGTGCTCGGGACCAACGCCCCGCACTACCTGGGGCAAAGCGAGGCCTTTGCCGCAACCATCGAACACGGATCGCTCGAAGCCAAAGGCACAGCGCATTTTGAAGGCCAACACCGAGAAGGGGCGCAAATTTTGACAGTCCTCTCTCTTTGGCCGCTCCCGAACGACACATCGGGGGCGCTGCCTTTGGAAGTGGGGCTTGCTTTAAAAACGTTGCGCGATCCCGCTTCAGGGCCACCTAGCAAAGAAGCACCACGGCTCGCTAAAAATCTTCGCCCGCTTTCTTTGCCCGCCTCGGTCACAGGAGGCTTTGAAGCACCGGAGGGCTCGAAAGGAGAGTTCACCGGGGAGCTAGATTTCAATCCCAAAACGTCCACGGCACGGATTGGGTTCTCCGCGCTAGTGCCGGTCCGCGATGTGCTGACTGGCAAAGCGATTGAAAAGCGGCTTTTTGAAGTGTTGGTTTCTGAAACGCCGGAGTGGCCCGAAGCAAAAGCGGGAAAGAAAGTCTTTTCGCTGTCCGACGGTTCGGTGCGGCTGGAAGGTTCGCTTGAGTACTCCGAACTTGCCTCCCAAGAAGCGTACACTAAACGGTATCTCCTCATCCGCGGAGCAGAAAGCCCCTACGAAAGCACTACCCGTGCGGTGGAAATTTATTTAAACCCGTGGCAGCGGGGCGAGCTTTTTTACAAGGACGCACTCCGCCAAGGCGCGCCGACGACTACCGTTGCCTCCGGCAGCGGCAAACTCTCAATCGCAAGCTTCCGCGCCGTCTTTCGAGGGCGCGAGTTTCAAATCGAAAATAACTTACAGCTCACCACCCTTCGACTATACGATTTGAAGTTGAAGCCTGAAATTTTACGCGCAAATTTCGCGGGGGATCTGAAGCCCCTCGCGGCACGGCCTGGAACGAAACTCAGACTACAAGCCGTCTGGACCGGAAGTGAGCCCAACGCTTCTGAAGCAGGCCGTTTTATTGCCGCCTTTGAAAAAGAAGTCGAAGTAGATGAGCTTGGGGAAATCAATACGCGCCTGGTGCTAGCCACGGACTTTACTCAGCAAGCGCGTTTAGACCTCAGAACGCAAGTTGCTTTCACGCTTTCGAGTCTTTCGGATCTCAAGCAAGGCACTCTAGCAGCGAATTTCAATGCAAGCCCCACAGCGAACGACACGCTTTCCGGTGACTCGCTTTCGGCAAACGAAGTCCCCGGGAAACTGCCTCAGTCAGGCACGAGAAAAGTCGAAAACTCTTTTGGGGTTGCGTACACAGCGGATTCCGGACTGGGCGAGTCTCCTTTAGAAACCCTCGCGAAGTACTGGAGAGGGTACGGCCCTCTGCAAACGCTCACTTTCTCATCGAAAGACCCCGCTTCTTGGACGCTTTTTTCTGCCAAGGAGAGCCGCTTTTCGGAGTCTGCGAAAGAAACGCTTCAGCAATGGCTTCGGTCTTCTGTCCCGCCCAAAGACACCCGCGACGTTCTGGTAAAGTTCTGCTCGGGTTTTGCGCAAATGCGAGACGTTCGCCATTGCCGGGAGACCCCCCAAGACTATTTCCATTTAAGCCACCTGACGGTCGTGGACTCGGTTCGAAAGAACTCCGCGGTGGTGGCCCGAGTGAGCAACCCGAGCATTCTTTTAGGCAAAGCCTATTTTAATGAAATCCTCAAAGGAAATAAATCGAGCCAGGTCGACAAGGATGCCACTCACTGGGTCAATGGAGTAGGGACTAAAGTAGGTTTGGAGTTTAACGGCAATGGCGCTTCAGCCCACACGGTAATGAACCGCGAATTCGAATGGTATAAAATTGAAGAAGCGAGCATCGGAGACAACCAGCGCACTAGAAAGTCGGTTGCAAAGCAAATCCAATTAAACCAAGAGGAGATTGTCCTCAGGTTCACTGCTTCACTCCGCCACTGCGTGCTCGTTCGGCCCTTGCGCTTTGCCCTCGAAGTGTCGCGCCAGAAAGGCAGCCCGCTAGAAAGCATGCTCCTTTGCGGTGAGCCGAAAGAGGAGGCGCCGGTCGAAGAAAGCTGGTATGCGCTCAAAGAAACCCCGTCAGGGGTCCGCTCGGTGCATTCGGATTCGAAGTCGTCGCTGGAACAAGGCTTTACGAAACTGGTTCGAGGCAAGCAGTCGTACGATGAGTTTACTCAGCTCATCAGCGATGAAACTCGGTTTTATGACTTTCAACAAATTGAGCCTTTTTTCGATGGCGACGACACTTTGAATTCCGTAGGGCTCTACACTCCAAGGCAGCTGAACCGCTTGGCCCTCGACGGGGGGCTTTTCCCGGGGGTGCTTTCCCTGCACGAGTCTTCTTCGCTTCAGTGGCGAGAGAGCCAGATCAACCGAAACTCGGAGCTCTGTTTTGAGTCCTATTTGGCAGGGGGCGATCGCACCGACGCTGAAAAAGCTTCGGCAGCGAAGTACTGCCGCTGCGTTTTCGAAAGCGCTGCGCGCATCTGGGACCATGGGACTTACCTTAAAAACGCGAAAGAGAAAAAGGCGGAGCTCATTCGGCGCGGCATCGTCGCCCAGTGCCACGATTTTTCAAAAGGCGAGGAATGACAGTGAAGTTTTTGCGATCGTTTCTATTTTTGGCGCTCCCGGCACTGAGTGGTTTCGCGGATCCAGAGCCCTTCAGGTTTAATTTTAACGGAGCGACTCTTTACCATTTGCTTCGCATCCATGAGCCTGTCGCCGGGGAAGGCCAAGTCGGCAGCCGGATTCGAAAAGAGATTGCAGACATTCTAAAGGCCCTTAATGCAAACCCACCAGAAAACATTGTCGAAATCCGCCAAAGCGTGCGCGTGATCGAAGACGTTCTTTTAGACCCCAACACTCGAGGGCTTTACCAAGTTTTCCTAGACGGCATTCGCAATTCGAGCATCAAGACGACTTCGGACGTTGTCGGAACAAAAATGATCCTTCAAGGCCCCGACGCAGGGCTGATCCACTTAAAGCTTTTCGAAGGGTACCAGAATGTTTACCGAAGCATTTCGGACTTCAACGCTGCGTCCCCGGAAGATCACTTTGTGTACTTCAACGATTACCTGGTCGAGCAGGGGATAACCGGTTTTTCAGCGTACGTAAAACGGCGCGAATTTACGATGCAGATGAGCGTCAAGAAAGGGACAGGACCCGATCTTTGGCGCGCATGGAACCTCGCGAAAAGCACTCGGCGAGTCGCTCTTGGCTGTGGCGCACTGATTGTTGCTTTTGGACTGGGGCGACTATGGAACCACCCTCTTCCCTCTGACCGGATCCAACAAGAAATGCGTCAGCCGATAGAACAGAAACCCCCTGACCTCCAAGCCGAAGCCGATGAAGCAGCCAAAGAACTAGGCGCTGAGTTTGGAGCCGTCCCCGCAGACGGTCGCTGACACAAGCCCCTCCTCTCGAGTACGCTCACATTCTATGACGATTGCTATTACCGGCGCTGCCGGCTTTGTTGGAAACGCGCTTCGAAACGCGCTGATAGGGCACTACCCTCTCATTTGCCTCTCTCGATCGGTGCGTAAGCCCGAGAAGGAAGGGCAGGAAGAATGGCGAAGCTGCGACCTCTTTTCGCTTTTAGACGCCGAGAAAGGGCTTCGCGGCGCAGACACTGCGTTTTACCTCGTGCACTCCATGCTGCCCTCGGCACAACTCACGCAAGGAAGGTTTGAAGATTTCGACCTCATTGCAGCCGACAACTTTGCCAGAGCGGCGAAAAAAGAAGGCGTAAAACACATCATTTATTTGGGAGGGCTGCTTCCGACGCACCGGCCTTTGTCGAGGCACTTGGCAAGCCGGCTCGAAGTGGAGCAAACGCTTTCCAGTTACGGAACCCCGGTCACCACCTTAAGAGCGGGACTGATTGTCGGATCCGAAGGATCTTCTTTTCAAATGCTCCTGCGGCTTGTCGAAAGGCTCCCCGCCATGGTGTGCCCAAAGTGGACAGAATCGTTAACCGAGCCCATTTCTCTTTCAGACACCGTGGCGTTGCTGCGCTACTGCGTTGGTAAAACAGAGCTCCACGGCAAGATTTTTGATATTGGAGGAGGCGAAGTCCTTTCGTACCGGGAAATGATCCTAGCCACTGCAAAAGTGGTGGGCGTCACGCGCCCTTTGTTCCGTTTTCCGCTTTTCACTCCAGGCCTTTCCCGGCTCTGGGTGACTTTAGTCACCGGGGCCCCTCGGGCTCTCGTGAGCCCTTTAATCCAGAGCCTCCGATACGATATGGTTGCGGAGAACAAAGAGCTCCAAAAATTAGCGGGAGTGCCGGGACAGTCATTTAGTGAAAGTTTGCGGGAAGCCATTGGCGCACGCGGGAGCCTTGCGAAACCTCGTGCGTACCAGAAAGCCGAACGGAGCCGAGATCCGGATGCTCGGAGCATTCAAAGACTCTACCGACCCAAAGGGCGGAGCGCCCAGTGGCTCTCGGAAGAATACCTTCGGTGGCTCCCCAGCTTTTTTCCTCTTATGTTAAAAACGGAGGTCAGCGCGGAAGGCGAATGCAAGATTCGCCTCCGTGGGTTGCGCATCACCCTGTTACTGCTCCAGTTTGCCAAAGACAGGAGCAGCTCTGACCGCGCTCTTTTCTATGTCCGTGGTGGGGCACTCGCACGAACGACGGGGAGAGGCCGGTTGGAATTCCGAGAAATTGTCGAAAAAGGAACTTTTCTAGCGGCAGTGCATGAGTTTCACCCTCGGCTTCCGTGGTACGTCTACAAATGGACTCAGGCCATTTTACACGTTTGGGTCATGCGGGCTTTCGGCTACCACTTGCGAAGAAGCGACAGACTGGGTACCGTTTAACTTCAACTGGAGCAAACCCATGACGCTATTACTTATCCCTGCCTTTTTCTTAAGTTCTTTGAGCTTCGCAAACGGGAGTTTTTACTCTTTGTCTGCCCAGTCTATCGACGATAAACCGGTTGCTCTGTCGGCCTACAGCGGCAAAGTGGCTATTATCGTCAACACGGCCTCGGAATGCGGGTTCACTGGGCAATACAAAGACTTGGAAGGTTTGTATAAAAAATACCAAAGCAAAGGGCTCGTGGTGCTTTGTTTTCCGAGCAACGATTTTGGCGG
>JANPJT010000197.1:0-9517 GCA_031425635.1 Pseudomonadota bacterium | reverse complement strand
GTCGTACGTGTAATAAGTGTTCGCTCCTACGAGGATTTTTCCGTCTTCCTGTACTGCAACCGAAGTGGGAGAGTTGCTCATACCAATCGAGTTTCCGATAAAAGTACTGTCAATGGCGCCCGCATCCGTTAGCTTTACAATATTGGTGGGGAATGCGACGGAACCCAAGTTTGTAAACTGTCCGGTAACATAGAGTTGGCCTGAACTGCCTAAGGCGATTGTTTTTACGCTGGCACCAAATCCGGTACCGGGAAGGGTGAATGAGCTATCTAGAGTGCCATCGGAGTTCAATCGTGCTGCACGCGCTCTAGAAGTTCCGTTATAAGTAGTGAACGCGCCGCCGACGAGAACTTTTCCGTCCGTTTGTAGAGCTACGGATTCTACGTCGCCGTTTAGGCCCGCGCCCGTTAAACTAAAGCTTGAGTCAAGCGATCCATCGCTGTTTAGGCGCGCAACGCCACGTTTACTCGGGCCATTGTAAGAGTAAAAATACCCTCCTACAATAATTCTACCGTCATTTTGCAGCGCCATCGTCCTGACATCTCCGTCAAGCCCGGATCCCGTTTGGGCGAAGCTTGAGTCGATCGAGCCGTCGGTGTTGATTCTTGCTACGCAAGGGGTGTAAGCCGAATTGTAATCGAAGAAGCCACCGCCTACGATGAGCTTTCCATCGGGTTGGAGCAGGATTTTCCATACGATCCAGTCTAAGCCGGTCCCCGTTTGCGCGAACGTTGTATCTAATGAGCCGTCCGAAAGCAGGCGCGCGAGGTACGGGCGACTAGTTCCATTGTACGAAGTGAAAACGCCGCCGACATACACTTTTCCATCCGGTGCCAGCTCGAGAGTGTACACTGTACTATTCAAACCCGTCCCGGTGGTGGAAAACGTCGGATCGACGCTCCCTGAAGCACTCAAGCGCGCGACGTAAATAGCGGACACGCCGTTAATCGTCGTGAACGCGCCGCCTACAAGTAGCCGGCCGTCTGGCTGAACGACTAGCGCTTCGGGGCTGCTGCTAAAGCCGGTGCCGGGAACCTGAAAGCTTGTATCGGCCGAACCGTCGCTATTCACTCGGACTAGCCCGTTAGAGACATGCCGGCCCCAAGCCGAAAAGCTACCCGACACATACGACTGCCCGTTGTCCAAAACGCGAAGCACGGAGTATACGGTGCCGTTGGGGCCATCCGTTCTGGTGAACCGCGCCGAGGCGATGGGAATGGTGATCGTTGCAGAAAGGCTTCTTGGAAACCGCGCGGTGGCAGTGAGGGAAACGCTATCTTCTGCAGGGGTTCGGCCGTAGAAAGTTGCTGCAGCCCCATCGAGATTGGAAAGTGTCACGGCGCCAAGTTCATCAGCCGATAGGGAACTCTGGCAGCCCGCCAAGCTACGGTACAAGCTTACAGTAGACGATGCGCTCACATCGAAAGTATACGATGCGATTGAAGCACGAACTCGGAACGGCACGCTCAATTGAACTGCGGCTGTAAAGCACTCATACCGTCGGACAGAACTGCCGGCGCTAATCGATACGGTAACGTCGCGCAGCATGATGCCGGTGCCGCAGCCCGTAAGCGTGGCAAGGTAAGCGAGGCATACAATGAGTGTGTTGGAAAAAGTGCGCATAAAATTTAGGGAGTACAGATTTAGTGTACTCCCTAAATTGGCCGGTATTATGCCGCGCTAAAATGCCCGCAGTTTCCAAAGGTTAGGTCGCCGAAAGCGAACCGATTCAAACCCTATTTCGGGTCTTTAGCCTTAAGGGCCGATTCGTTGGACCCAATGAACTTTCGGATGTCGTCCGCCATGTCGAGGAGCTTAATCCACTGTTCTTTATAGAGCGTCACTGGAAACCGGCCGAGCCCGTAAACCGAGAGCCCGCCTTTTTCGCTGACTTTCATCGAGAGGCCCTTGGCGTTCGTCTTTTTAAGCGCATCGTTTTCGGCTCGTAAACGATCAAGTTCGGCTTTCATTTCATCAGACATGGTTGGGCTCCTTCTGAACGGGTGTTTTGAGTTTTTCAAGAATCTTGACGTAAATCTCGGCCATGTCGAGGGCGTCGGCAAGTGCCGTGTGTTCGGGTTCTTCGCGAAGGCCGAAATGTTTCATGAGCTTACCGGAGGATTCCGTGCCCGAAGGCAAGAGCCCCGAGTCGACTAACGCTCTCGCCACGCAAGTGACGTCCAAAGTGTGGTGGTGAAAGTGCTCGCGCATGAAATCGGCCCCGAAAGTGCGAGTAAGGAGGGGGATGTCCAATGCGCTGAGCGATTTTCCAAGGAACACAGGCCGAGCATCCCCGAAAAATGCTTTCATGTCTGGCGACTTCAAGTATTTTTTCACTTCCTCTGTCAGCGCTGCGTGGTTAATGCCTTTTTCGTGCGCGTTTCGAATGAGCTCTTCGTTGTTTTCAATCACCCAGGAGTTCAGAGTGGGTTTTAACTCGTCAAAGCTTTTGCACTGGACGAGCCACTCGACACCCAAATCCCGAAGCACTCGCCCCGAGCTTGTGTCCACCGGCACAAACGCAAGCTGAATAAGGACGCAGTCTTCCGTCAGCCCCGTCGCTTCTGTATCAATACTTAAGTACTTTGCCATCGTCACGACACCTTAGCGGATGGGCGCGACCAGATAAAGATCAATACGCCGGCTCCAATAAAATCTAAAATCACTTTTCCAATCACTGGCGCTTTGGTCAGAAACGTTAGGGATCCAAAGCTGAGCAGAATAAAAAAAGTTGCGAGCCATTTCGCCGGTTTTCGGATCACTCCGCCGCGCTGCCAGTCAAGGATCAGCGGTCCGAACATTGGGCTTGCGAGAAGCCATGCGTGCATTCTCGGGGAACTTTTCGCAAAGAAAAAAGCAGCGAGTAGAATGAAGGGAGTTGTAGGTAGGATTGGAAGGAGAACCCCCAGCACTCCCAGTGCCAAAGAAAACCACCCGAGAGCCCCGTAAAGGATCCGCAGCATGTACCCAGTCTACTGCTTCGACGGGCTGAGCGCCAGCAAGGTGGCAGCAATGCTTTCGAAATCGGGCAGGCGCTTAATTTCGCTGAACCAACCGACTGCTCCAAAACGCTCCGCCAGCGATGTCCACTGCTTGACCCTTCTTGCGACGAGGAGCGATCGATCGGGCCGCTCGGGGGTATGGGCTAGAAACCGCTCGAAGACGCTTAACCAGTCGGAGGGGGCGGATCCAAAGGGCGGAAAACCCTGCGGGGCCGTCCGGAGTCCAAGCTCGGCCGCCACGTTCAGAGCTAAGTTGGGGTCGGCGAGGGCGCCCCTCCCCAGCATGTAATGTTCGCAGCCCGTGATTTCCCGACAGCGCCGAAAGTCTTCGACACTCCAAATGTCCCCGTTTGCGATCACCGGGAGCGGGGAAAGCAGCTTTCGCACTTCCCCGATGGGGCCCCAGAAAATCGGGGGCCGGTAGCCTGCGTTTCGGGTCCGCCCGTGGATGGTGATCCAGCTTGCGCCTGCCTCGGCGGCTCGACTGGCGTTTTCTAAAACCGGGGAAGTGTCGTCCCAGCCCAAACGCATTTTCACGGAAACGGGGAGGTGTTTCGGGACCGCCTCACGCACCCGCGCGACGATTTCCGAAATCCGGTGCGGGTATTTGAGGAGGGTCGCGCCTCCATCATGCCGGTTCACTGTCGGCGCCGGGCAACCGAAATTCAGATCAATGCCCGGAGCCCCGAGCGCGACTGCCACGAGGGCCGAGTCTGCGAGCAGCCCTGCGTCGCCGCCTAAGAGCTGGACTTGCACTGGAACCCCGCTGGGCGTTGCACACTGGAAGCGGAGCTCAGGGATGCTTTTTAAAAACACTTTGCTGGGCAAAACGGTGCCCGTCACTCGAACGAACTCCGACACACAGTATGAAAACGCCCCTCGTTCACTTTGCACTGCACGCATGGGAGCGTCGGTAACCCCTTCCATAGGGGCAAGCGCAAGGGCAGGGCGACCCGGAGAAGGGAAAGACGCCAAGAGGGGGCTTCCCTGATTTGGCACGGGGCCAACTTGTTCCGTCATTGCAAACCCGCAGGGTAAAACGCACGTCCCGTCATTGCGAACCCGAAGGGTGAAGCAACCTTTTCTCTAAGGTCTACACGAAACTTTGTCGGTCGACTTACACAGGTCACAGATTGCTTCGCCGCTGCGCGACTCGCAACGACGGAGGGGGAGGGCACCAAGCCGCGCGGGCGCAACCAAGATCGAAAAAAAACCGCACCCCTCCCGTCCTTGCGAACCCGTAGGGTTAAGCAACCCTCTACCCAGTTAAAAGAAGCACCTAGCAGCATGAGGCGCACACTAGTGATCTGCGCCAAATAACACAAGCCATCGAAACCTTAGAAGATTCCTTCTGCGGGCAAAGTGTCTAGAAAAAAGCGGAATTTATTCATTGGTTTTAGTGGGTTACCTAAAAGCAGCTTTCCGGCTGTCGTGTTTTTGGGCAGGGGTCCCGCTTGCCTATAGGCTCTAGCCGTTTGGCACCGAGTTTGCTCTTATGAGTAGTTATGAAGGCTTTGATTTTCGCTCTGATGGCTCTCACGCTCATGACCGGTTGCGGTCGTGAAAATGGTGCGGGCTCTAGCCTTGTGTCCGCTCGGACAGTCATGTGCTCTCACGACGGCATCCAGTACTCGGTGGGCGCTACTTTCCAAGACGACTGCAATACTTGCGCATGCCGGCCTTCCGGGGCGATTGTTTGCACCCAGATTCAATGTCAGTAACCCTTCTCCACTTTAATTTTCCTCGGACGAACCACCTAAGCACGGCGGCGACTTTCTAAACGCAGGCGAATGGATCCATTCCTCCGGAGTGTGCGTGTGGAGCGTCAGCGCGTGGACTCCGTTTTTCATTTCTTCTGCTAAGAGCTCATATACCCACCGGTGGCGCTGCACTAAGGTCTTCGCTTCAAAAGCCTTCGAAACGAGTAGAACCTTAAAATGCGTTTCAGAACCTTGGGGGACGTTGTGGTTCTGGCTTTCGTTGATCACTTCGATGTGCTGAGGGGAAAAAGCCGACTTGAGCTTCGTTTCGATCCGGTGTTTCACTTCCATGGCGGCTACTATAGTGGGAACAAAACGGAAAATCACTTAGCTTCTCGCAGCGCCAAGTTCTTGCTGGCCTTTGCCGCGTAAGCTTCATAACGGCGCAGCCTACTTTGCCAGCAAGTCGAGAGGGCACTGCTTGGAAGAGGAACGACTCGCGGCGGGTGGAAACCGCAGCATCCGAGTTTCTTTGGCCCAGATTCGAAACACTTCGCTAAAACGGCTGGCTAGGAAAGGCCGGTTGTTTTCGCGCGGTCCTGCCGAGGAAGCAAGGCGGGCTAGCTCTCCAAAGTCCGAAATGAACCGCTGGGTCGCCGTTTCTTCGGGGTGCTCGAAGGCCATGAGTAAGCCGGGAGGCACCGTTTTTAACCCGAGAATCCATTCTGAAAACTGGGCCAGCGAAAGGGCTTTTTGTGCTCCCAGCCGGTGCTTGAGCGCGCCTTCCGCTTGTTCGAGACTTAAAGCGCGCTCTCTTCTTGGTGAAGGAGCGAGCCCCGACGAGCCAAAGAGCTGTCCCAGCTTCACTAGTTCACTGAGTCGGTGTTGGAGCACCGAATAGTCTCGTTGTTTGACGGGAAGGACTCCCTCCTCTAGGCCACGGGTCGTGGGCGGGTTTCTCACTACTTTCAGATCCGCTGAACCTGCGCGCAATTCAACGGAAACCACTTGCTTGCCGTCTTCTACCCCCCAATACCGAAGCGCTACATAAGTGCCCTTAGGGTCGGCAGGGTCCTCTTCAAAGTTGTGGGGGTACTCACTCGGGGAGTTAGCTCTCAGGATCTCATTGGAGCGCTCCGTGTGGGCGCTCTGCCAGGGCTGCAATCGGGAGTACAAAGCCGTTGCTGAGCTGCGCTCTGCTTCCTCTAAAAAAATCCGTTCGTTGTAGACGAGCAAAGTATTCAGTAAATCGTCCGTTGGCTTTTGGGGGCTCACTCGTTTCAAAACATGGAAGTGCAACCCCTCCAGGCCAGTCGCTTCGATTAAGAGTTTGGTGCGCTCCATCGCCTCCTGAACCGAACGGGCAGGGTGGTTCCGATCGGTTTTTACTTCCGGAAACCAAAAAGAAGGTTCGTTTACCCCTTGAAAGGGCATGGCCTCCATGCTGGGGTGCTCGCTCAACCACGAAAAAGCCCCTGGCCGTTTCCGCAGCAACAGGGAAGTGGTGCCATCCCATGCTTTCTCCCTGGGGAGTTTCTGTTCTACAGTCTCCAAAAACCGGATCTTAGCTCTCGTGGGAAGGAGGTCAAAAGTCGAACGCGAGGTTTGGACTCTCTGGCGAAGGTAAATGAGTTGCCTCGTAAACCAAGTTTCGCCGGCGATCGCCGATTCCAGCGCTGCAGCATCCACCACAGTGGGTTGGTAAAGATCGAAAAAGTTGCCACGGACATCGCTCTGCTGCTCGGCCTGCAGGTTGCCTTCGTGTTCTTGGTAGATCTCAACGTTCGATTCCAGCGAGTTTTCGCCGTGCAGGCACGCCGCCCACAGAATCCAGAAGGCCCAGCAACGCCGCAGATTAACCATCCCTGTACTATAGCGCGAAGTAAAAGAAGCACAAAGCAGCCAAAGGACTGCCTGGACTCTAAGCGCACTTTCGGTTAGGGCTTTGTGAGTGGATTGGAACGATGTCGATTGGTCCCTCTTGCGCCAGATGCGGGAAGGGTTCCTCAAACCTGAAAAAAGCAAAGACTACTGGGCCTCTCGCAAGGAGCTTGAGCACTACGATCTGACGTTTGCTGCCCGAATCGGGTCTAAATGGCGGGCTGTTTTGGAGGAAGTAGGAGACCGAGATCTTCCCGACTCAATGACGCTCGTCGACTGGGGGGCTGGCACCGGGATGGCGTCGCGTGTTTTTGGCGAAGAGCATTTCGAGAAAATCAAAGAAGTCCTGGTTTGGGATCGCTCAGCGCTCGCAGCTTCCTTTGCGGTAGAGAAGTTGAAAGCCCAGGGGCTAGAAGCACGCGTGCTTGCGCCTGCGGAGCCGATTCCCGAGCCGTATTGGCTTTTAGCGAGCCATGTCTGGAATGAGCTGATGGAACCCGGCATTTTTCTTGAAACCCTCCAGCGTTCGGAAGGGTTTTTTTGGGTGGAGCCCGGGACTCCCGCGATTAGCCGCGCGATCCTCGAAGTGCGCGCGATGGCGAGAGAGTCGTTTGAGGTTTTGGCGCCCTGCCCGCACCAAAGTGCCTGCGGCTTGCTTGCTCCCGAAAACGATGCGCATTGGTGCCACCACTTTGCTCCCCCCGATCCTGAAGTGTTTACCACCCGCGAATGGAAGCGCTTTTCAAAGGAACTTCAAATCGACTTACGTTCTTTGCCCGTAAGCTACTTGGTTGCGACCAAATCGGAGCGCAGGGCTTTTCCGCCCGGCACGGGGCGGGTAATCGGCAGGCCTCGCGTGTACAAGGGGTTTGTTAAAGGCTTGCTTTGCACCGAAGAAGGCGTCTCGGATGAGAAAATTTTCGAAGGCCGCAGCGGGAAGCGGTTTCTGGAAAACTGCTTCGCTCGGTGGGTCGAGTAGTTTCCCAGGTTCTCTCCATTCCGTAAAAAGAAACGCCCTGCTGCCAGCGCGGACGGGATTTTTCGGACTTTTGGGCTCAGGCCGACTGCCAATGGCGCGCTGTTTATCAGCCACGTGACGCTCGCATCGCAGAAAGTATTTTGGGGTTTCTACTGGTTTTGTGGCTGCGATGACGGCCAACGGCAGTCTGCCTGAGCCCAAAAGTCCGAAAAATCCCTTTAAGCTCTGCAATCGAGGCTTTGTGGTGGGCTGCTTGAAACTCCTTTCCCTGAAACCGTTGCCGCCGCCACCGGGCCGATAGAAAGCTAAGGTGGCCTCGGCGGTACGAGCGCCTCGAGACCGGTAAACACCACAGAGCCTCGGCGTGTTTCTGGGAAAGGAGTTTCAAGCAGACAACCGCAACGCCGGTGATTGGCAACCTACTGGGCCCACTTTTAGGGGAAAGGGAGAAGTTCCCAGAGCTTCTTTCAAAGCCCTGGGTGACTGTTTAGCTCTGGTGATCGTCCGTGTGGTCGCCGTGCACAGCGTGTTTGTGCCCGTCGTGCAAATAGTCGACGTGGTCATCGTGCTTTACGCTCTTGTGACCACATTTCTTACCGTGAACGTGCGTGTGGTTCGCGTGCGTTTTGCAGTCCATTTTGTGGTCGTCCACATGCCCTTGGTGCAGGGCGTGCTGGTGGCCGTCATGATCGAAATCTTCATGATCCCCGTGCTTCACCGCTTTGTGGCCGCAGTTCGCTGAGTGGGCGTGGTCGTGCAAACTCTTGTGCGCGTCTGAACATTCGGACTCTGTTTGAACCGCTGGGCCCTGAGTGGTGCAAGAAACAAGCGCTAGGGAAAGAATCCCAAAAAAACCGTAAAGTGCAATTCGCATGGTAACCTCCATGGGCGAGCATAGACTAGACTTGGCCTTGGTACGCCGTTTCATTTTTAACGCGCTGTGATCGGGCATTGAAAGGGGGCCTCCATGGAAATTCGAATGCGCGCTTCGGTGCTTTGTTTCCGAGAAGGCAAGCTTCTGGTGGTGTGTCTTAGGGATCCGGTGACGAACGTGACGTACCGTTTTCCTCCCGGCGGGCTGATTGAAAAAGGTGAGTCTGCCCGAGACGCGGCTATTCGCGAAGCGGCCGAAGAGACAGGCTACCGAGTGGAATTATCCGAAGTGCCGCCTTTGGTTGTCGAGTACCCTTTTGTTTGGGCAGGCAAAGTGGTCGCCTGCCGGACGCATTTCCTTCAGGCGCTGGCGCAGGGCGAGGCTCGCCCGGTTTCTGGAAGAGAGAAAGTAGTCGAAGCAGTTGAGTGGGTAGATACTGCGACCCTGCTCGTTGAATGGGGGAGTCACCCCGAGCTCCAGAACGCGCTCAGGCCTGTGCTTGAAAAAAATCAGAAACCGAATCGTAAAAAGCCTTAGGATTTTCCGCTAGAAAAAGGTGCCCTACTTCAGGAACTAGTTGAAGCTGGCTGCCTTTGATCGAGCGGTGCAGTACTTCGGCAGCTTCGGGTATCACGACTTCGTCGTCCTCGCCGTGCAGAATGAAAGTGGGACACTGAATGGAATGCAGCAGCGGGGTAAAATCGAAAACGCGGAGCGCTTGTCTTTGGCCCTGCGCGCGCGCTCGGCTCTGCGGATCGATGAAGGTTTTCGCGGTTTCCTTAATGAGCGAGCGATAGAGAACAGCGTTGCGTTCTTTGAACTTTGGAGAAAAGTATTTTGCTAAGTTGCCTTCAATTTCGTCTTCCGTTTGGGCGGGGAGATCGTTGTTGACGCCCATAAAAAAAGACGACGGCGTCGTAGACACTAGCGCAAGCGATTGGACGGAGGTGGCCCCTTTGTGCGCCGTTAAAAGCGCGAGCACCCCGCCGTAAGAGATGCCCACTAAATGGCTTTTTTTAACACCCAAGGCTTTCCAAGTCTCGAGCACGTCGTCCACCATTTCGGTGAGGGTAAAGCCCTC
>JANPJT010000196.1:0-3948 GCA_031425635.1 Pseudomonadota bacterium | reverse complement strand
GGCTTCCATATAGCGCTTGGCTTCGTCGTAACAGCTCCGCGGCCCAATGGGATTCACGTTGCCCCAATAGGCCTCAGGCTGAGGGTGCGTCAGGGGATCTCCGTACACTTCGGAAGTAGAAGCGACTAAAATGGGGCACCTTTCTTTGAGCGCCAGGCGCAACAGGTTTTCGCTCCCAATGGCCCCCACCCGGAGTGTTTCTATCGGGAGTTTCGCGTAATCGATGGGGCTTGCGGGGCTAGCCAAATTAAAAATGCCGGCAAAACCCGCTTCGTAGTCTCTCTCTTCGACGATATCGTGTTCTAAAAACTCAAAACCGGGGTTCCCAAAAAGACTGCGCAGGTTTTCTACATTCCCAGTAATCAGGTTATCTACCGCAAAGACCTTTGCGCCTAGCGCAACCAAACGCTCACAAAGGTGTGAACCGACAAACCCGGCCCCGCCAGCGACCAAATACCTTCCGGCCCAAGGCGCGTTCATGTAGGGTCTGGCCTTCCCACACAGTAGTAAGTGAAACCAGCTTGCTCCATCGACTCGGGGGCGTAGAGGTTTCGGCCGTCAAAAACCACCCCTGAAGGCATTTCCTTTTGAACGGCTGGAAGGTTAGGGGATCGAAACTCGTTCCATTCGGTTAGAATAGCGAGCGCGTCCGCGCCCCTTAAGGCGCCCATTGCGCTGCTGTGGAATTCTACGGCTTCGCCGAAAAGGCGCTTTGCTTCAGGGACTGCAACGGGATCGTACGCATTGACCGTCGCCCCGCTCTCTAGCAGCTCGCGGATAAGAGACACGGAAGGCGCTTCCCGCATGTCGTCAGTTTCAGGCTTGAACGAAAGGCCCCACAGCGCGATCACTTTCCCCGAAAGCCCCCCTCCAAAGTGTTTGGATATTTTTGCGTAGAGGAGCTTTTTCTGGGCTTCATTTACCGAATGAATTTCTTCAAAAAGCCGAAGCGGCATGCCGAGCTCTTTGCCCAAGTGGACTAACGCCTGAACGTCTTTCGGGAAGCACGATCCGCCGTAGCCACAGCCGGGGTAAAGAAACTTTGACCCAATCCGGCTATCGGTGATGATCCCTTTACGCACATCATGGACGCTTGCTCCCGCCTTTTCACACAAAGCAGCGATTTGGTTGATGAACGAAACTTTCATGGCGAGGAAAGTATTGGCCGCATACTTTGTAAGCTCCGCCGATCGGTTCGACATGAGCAAGATAGGGCTGCCATTGCGGACAAACGGGGCGTAGAGAAACTCCATTTTTTGCCGGGCCGCAAGCGAATCGGTGCCAATGACCACTCGCTCCGGCCGCATAAAATCACCAATCGCCGCGCCTTCTTTTAGAAACTCTGGGTTGGAAACCACTTCGATAGGATAGGGACACCCTTTCAGAACGGCCCTCACCGCATCCGCCGTGCCCACCGGAACAGTACTTTTGAGGACCAAAAGGAGCTCTCCCCTTGCGGCCTCTTTGACCCCTTCCACCGCTTTGAGAACGTACTGCAGGTCCGAGGAACCATCTTCCCCTTGGGGAGTGCCCACCGCGATAAAAACCACTTCGCTTTTAGCCACCGCTTTCTCGGCGTCCCCAGTGAACTCCAAGCGTTCGGCGGCTCGGTTCCGCTCCACCATTTCTTCAAGGCCCGGCTCGTAAAACGGGACTTTCCCTGCCTTTAGCAAGGCGAGCTTCGCGGCATCCAGATCCACACAGGTAACGTGGTTCCCGGCGTCGGCGAAACACACTCCCGCGACTAGCCCTACGTAGCCCGTGCCAATAACCGTGATCTGCATAAGGAGCCCTCGGAAAAGAAGATTGCAAAAAGTTATTCTTTTAGAGGGTCGGTGTCAACGTAGGCACGGCTGTCCCGCACTTTTCGATTGTGAGAACAGAGGCCCGGAACTACACTCCCTAGCCTATGACTCAGAGTGTTGCCCGAGAACGTTTCCAGCAGCTTGCCAAACTTGCCTTGGGGCTTGCACTTGTCGCCTACGTACTGCGCTCCCGAATGATCGACTTTGGAGCCCTTCGGGATGTGCTCTTGCTTCCCCAGAATGCAGCTTTCAGCTTTTCGTTCCTTTTGTTTGCTTCTCTCAGCAGCTCCTTCCGCTGGTTTTTGCTTGCTCGAGCGCAAGGGCTTTCTTTGGAGTATTTGCAAACTTTCCAGCTTTCGATGATCGGAATGTTTTTCAACACTTTCATGCCTGGCGCGGTCGGAGGCGACTTAGTGAAAGCTTGGTATGTGGCAGGGCGAGAACCCCAGCGCAAAACAAAAGCTGTTTTCACCGTGGTTTTGGACCGCGTCGTGGGCCTCTCTGTTTTCTTCTTTTTCGCTGCGGGGGCTTTAGTGTGTTTTTACCCGTGGCTCCCCGCGCACCCAGAGCTGAAGGCCCTCGCGTATGGGATTTGGGCTTTTACGGGCGCCAGCGCTTTATTCGTTTCCGTTTTATTTGTGTCGCTTATCTTCAAGCTGCCCGGCAGTCGCTTGATTCGGCGAGTGCTTTCTCGCTCGCCCAAAATCTACCAGCTCTTTGAGTCCGTGGTTCTTTACCGCCACCATGCGGGCACTGTGTTCTTGGCGCTTCTGATCTCGGCGGTTTCTATTTTAGGAAACGTCCTGCTTTTTAAGTTTCTAGGGGATTCTTTGGGCATCCCCTTAAGCCTTTCGCACTACTTTTTTGTCGTCCCTATCGGCCTCACCGTATCGGCAGCGCCTCTCTTGCCTGGCGGGATTGGAGTGGGGCAAGTCGCTTTCTTCACGCTTTTTAGCTGGGTGGGGCTTCAGAACCCCGAGCAAGGGGCAACCCTTTGTACTTTGGTTCAGGTGTATACGATTCTATTTAACTGCTTAGGGGCCATCTTCTACATTCGATTCCGACGCAGCCCTGCCATGGCAGAAAGTTTGCAGACTTAAGAGTCGATGCCAAGCACTCGAGCGATTGTTCTTTCTCGCGAAAACTTTGGTGAAGCGGACCGCTACCTGCAGGTGTTCACCCGCGACTGGGGACTCATTACGCTACTCGCAAAATCTGCCAGAAAAAGTAAGAGGCGGTACGTGGGCGGCATGGATATTTTTTGCCACAACGAGATTGTGATCAAAGGAGACCCAAGGGAAAAAGCCTACTTGGTCGAGCTTACCGTGCTCAACGCTTTTACCGGAATCCGAGAGGACTTAGACCGCGCCATCACCGCGGGAAAAGCCGTTCAGTGGGTGAGGCGACTTGCTAATACGGCGAATTCCATGCCGGGGATATATAGCTTACTTGGCCAGACCCTGGCGCTTATCGAAAAAACCGAAAGCTCTCGGTTGCCGCTCCTACAGCTTCTTTTTCAGCTGAAATTTCTCGATCAAATCGGGCTAAAGCCGCGGATGGAATCGTGCTCGCTCTGCGGAGCAGTCGAGCCTTCTGGATCGCGCGTTTTTGATCTAGACGCAGGGGGCCTGCTTTGCTCGGCGTGCACGGGCAATCGGATCATCCACCACGCAATGCTGCTCACGGAACCCGAATGCACTTTTCTTGAGCAGGGCGACCGTTTGAAGCTGACTCTTTGGGACCAGTTTAGGTTTCCAGAGAACGCCACTAGAAACTTGGTGAGGCTGACCGCGCAGTTTGCGTCTTTTCATACGCAGACGGCTTTGCCGTCGTAAAACTTTGTCCCATGCAATGCGAGCAACAACGTTTCGTCCATAACCTAGGTGTAAGGTTGCTTCACCCTTCGGGTTCGCAATGACGGATGTGGTCTGCAGGATCGCAATGACGGGCATGACGGAAATGGTAGCGGTCGGTCGGTGCGCTCTCCCGCCGTCATTGCGAGGCGCGAAGCGGCGAAGCAACCTTCGAGCGGTGAAAAAGCGGGCAAGAGAGTTTCGTCTACAACCTCGGTGTCAGGTTGCTTCACCCTTCGGGTTCGCAATGACGGACTTGGCCTGCAGGATCGCAATGACGGGCATGACGG
>JANPJT010000195.1:0-4694 GCA_031425635.1 Pseudomonadota bacterium | reverse complement strand
TCTTGCGAGTGCAACACCTTTCTAAGTCAGTCGATGGCGTTCGGGTTCTCGATGACGTGAGTTTTGAGCTCAAAAAAGGTAACAAAGTCGCCTTTGTGGGATCCGACGACATTGCGCGATCCACTCTCTTTCAGATCCTTTCTGGAGAAATGAAACCAGATAGCGGGGAGTACACGTGGGGGATTACGACTTCCCAAAGTTATTTTCCAAAGGACAATGCTGCTTTTTTTCAGCGAGAAGACCTTACTCTGATTGATTGGTTACGCCTTTATTCAGAGGATAAGAGCGAGACTTTTATTCGAGGCTTTTTAGGCAGAGTGCTTTTTGCAGGAGACGAAGCGCTAAAAAAAGTGAACGTCTTGAGTGGCGGTGAACGGGTGCGCTGCATGCTGGCCCGAATGATGCTCACCGGGGCGAACGTTTTAATTTTAGACGAGCCTACTAACCACTTAGACCTGGAATCTATCCAAGCCGTTAACAACGGGCTGATTCGATTCCCGGGGACCGTTCTCTTCGCCACCCACGATCATCAATTCAACCAGACGGTTGCCAACCGAGTCATTGAGCTTGGCGCCAACGGGATCATCGACCATCAAAAAACGTACGACGAATACCTCGCTTCGAAGAAGTAGTCTCCTATGCTGGATTTAAGTGAGTTCGATTTTGTATTGCCGGAAAATCAAATTGCTAAATACCCAGCCTCTCCACGGGATCACTCTAAGCTTTTAGTCGTCGACAGAAAGACTGGCACTTCAACCCATGCGCAGTTCTTCGAGTTGACGCGATTTTTGCGTCCGGGAGATATCCTCGTATTAAATAATACGAAAGTGTTGAAGGCGCGCCTTGCGGCAAAATCGGCCGAAGGAAAGGCTTTTGAAATACTTTTGCTTTCGCGAAGTAGTAAAGCGCGTACCTGGAAATGCTTGGTAAAACCCGGCAAGCACATCGCTGCCCACGGAACCGAACTGATTTTGCCCGGCGATTTCAGCGCTCGGGTATACCGCGCATCCAAAGACGAAAAGCAGTTTGAAATTACTTTCCCCGATGATAGCGAACCCGCTTTTTCTCGGTGGTTAGACTTGCATGGTTCCATGCCGCTGCCACCCTACCTCAAGCGGCCGGCTGAAAGTGCGGACAGCCTAAGCTACCAGACCGTCTATGCAGAAAAGGGGGAGTCTGTCGCGGCTCCCACCGCCGGCCTTCACTTTACCCCCCAGCTTTTAGGAAGGATCCGGGAGATGGGCGTTGAGTTTGAAAACATCCAGCTTGAGATTGGGTACGGGACTTTTTCGCCTCTAGAACCTACCGCCGAAACCTTGCACTCCGAGTCGTATTCTATTTCCCCTTTAGTTTGGGAAAAGCTTTCCCTTGCGAAACGGACGGGGCGACGAGTGATTGCCGTGGGCACCACCTCCCTTCGCGCATTGGAGTCAGCTGCTCGAGAGGGCGTTTTGGCGGGCAGCACCTCATTGTTTATCCGCCCTGGCTACCCATTCAAAGCCATCGACGGGTTGATCACCAACTTCCACCTCCCCCAGTCTTCTCTTTTTATTCTCGTTTGCGCGTGGATGGGTACCGAAGCCGCTAAAAATACCTATGCTGAAGCCGTGAAATCCCAGTACCGGTTCTTTAGTTACGGCGACGGCATGCTGATAATTTAGCCGTTGCGCAATTGGAGCTTGACGACTCAAACAGGCCGTAACTAATATGACCCGCCTAGGAGACGAGTTTGCCCGGACTTCGAGTAAAAGATAACGAACCTTACGACAGTGCCCTTCGCCGCTTTAAGAAGCAGTGTGAAAAAGCAGGGATTCTATCAGAAGTACGCCGCCGCGAGTTTTATGAAAAACCGTCAGTGCGTCGGAAGAAAAAATCGATAGCAGCCCGTAAGCGCGCGCTCAAACGCCAAGATCGCCGCTAAGCGCACTTTCTAATGGATTTAAAAGCCAAGCTTCAGTCTGACTTAAAAGATGCGATGCGGGCGCAAGATGCGCTTAAGCTGAGCACTCTGCGTGGTCTCATCGCCGAAATCAAAAAACGCGAAATAGATAAGCGCTCGGTCTTAGACGAATCTGAAATCCACAAAGTAATCCAAAGCCTTTTGAAGCAAAGAGCAGACTCCATTGAGGCTTTTCGCTCTGCGGGCCGAGAAGAACTTGCGGCAAAAGAAGAACTCGAAGCGGTCGTTTTAAAGGCCTACTTGCCGGCCCAATTGTCCAAAGAAGAAATTGAAGCGTTGGTCGTTGCCGCTATCGCAGAAACGGGCGCCTCGAAGCCAAGCGATATTGGCGCGGTCATGAAAGCCGTTCTTACCAAGTCAGCGGGCCGAGCTGACGGTAAATGGGTGAATGAAATCGCCCGCTTGAAACTCACTCCACGATAGACGCGCTACTGCTTGCTACTTTCCAGCACCTTGTGGGAATAACCACCTAGCATGTTTCCAGACTCCACCCTATCAAGCATCCGAGAGCGGATGAACATTGTCGATTTGGTCGGCGAATACGTTCAGCTCAAGAAAAGCGGCCAAGCCTACCAAGGGCTTTGCCCTTTCCATTCGGAAAAAAGCCCGTCGTTTTATGTGCACCCACTTAAGCAAGTCTTCCGTTGTTTCGGCTGCCAAAAAGGCGGGAACGTCTTTACTTTTTTGATGGCTATCGACGGACTGAGTTTTCCAGAAGCTGTTCAAAAGTTGGCCGATCGAACCGGCGTAAAACTGGAGCACCTTCGAAGCGGGGAACGCCCGTCGAACCCTCTCGAGGGCTCTGAACGGCAACTTGCGGCTTTGGAATGGGCGAGCAAGTATTTCCACTTTTTGCTGACCCAAGTGCCCGACTACGGGTTCGCAAAAGACTACATTACCCAACGAGGCATTGGCGCCGAAACTTTGGCACGCTTTCAAATCGGTGTCGCCCCACGTGGGTGGAACACGCTGCTGCGCCTCATGACCGATCGAAAGTTTACCCTCCCCGAATTAGTCCGAGCTGGCCTCGTCGTAGAAAGGGAAGGCTCCGAACAAGGGGGGTACGATCGGTTTCGCGAAAGGCTCATGTTCCCCATCCGAAACCGCGACGGCTTGGTCGTTGGCTTCGGGGCCCGTGCGCTAAAAACAGACGATCAACCAAAGTATTTGAACTCCCCGGAATCCATTCTTTTTCCTAAACGAAAACTTTTGTACGGCTTGCATGAATCGCAGCGCGGGATCCGCCAGCTAGCCGAAGCGGTGTTCGTCGTGGCTATATGGACGTAGTAGGGCTGCATCAAGCGGGCGTGGTGAATGCCGTTGCCACGATGGGGACGGCTCTTACCGAAGAACATTGCGCCGAACTAAAGCCGCTCACCCGGCGAGCGATTACTGTTTTTGACCCCGACCGAGCAGGCAAAGATGCTTGGCACCGATCGGTGCACTTGTTTCTGGCCGCTGGATTCTTTGCCAAAGACCTTTCGCTACCCGAGGGACAAGACCCGGACGAATTTATCCAGAAAGAAGGTGCGGAGAAGTTTTACCAGCTGTGTGCGGCAGCTCCGCGGCAAGTCACGAAGCTCCTCAAAGAAGTTGCCCAGCGGGGGCCCTTGTCGGAAAGCGACGTTTCCGCCACTTTGACGGAGCTGACCCCGCTACTTCTCGCAAGCCGCCGGCTGCCCGATCGAGCCGTTTTGTGGGACGATATCAGCTTGGTTCTCGGTGTCTCCATTGCGTCGCTCACGGAGATAGCAGAGAGTGCAAGCAAGCGGACTGGACCACAAAACCCGGCGCCCCCTCCAAAAAGCCCAAGCGCTCCAAAAAAAGCGGCAGCCCTTTTAAACCGCATCGACTTGCAATTCTTCACTGCGTGCGTGGAGTCCCCAGCGCTATTCCTGGCGTCTGGTAGACACAGCTGGGAAGGCGGAGTGTCGGATGCCACCATCAAAGATTGGCTTTTGCAGCTCTCAGCAGCGGAAAGCCCTCTGAGCTTTAGAGAAAAGCTTGGCCAATTGGTGCACGAGGGCGCAAACCCAGAGCTAGCGGCGGCTGCCTCCGCAGGCCTTTTTGAAGACCCCCCGGTGAAAGCTTCAACGAGCGCATTTGAAGCGCTTTTGGATCGAATGAAGCAGCGCCAAAAAGAAAACGAGATCCGGGCTCTTTCGACCCAGGTGAAATTGACTGCCCGAATGGGGGACGTTGAGGAACAACAAAAGCTTTTAAGCCGCCTTCAAGAGCTGCGCTCCCAGTAGCCCAGCCCTTGGCACGCCATTTGTATGGGCGCTGCTAACGGATCATTCCGCGCCGGGTCGTTTAACTAACGATTGATGCCCTTTATTACGCATGTTATAGGCTTAGGTTTGTCTATGCTTGCCCAGAAGTAGGCCACTTAAACGGGGTGCCAATAAGATGCCAAAAGTCGTCGATAAAAAGAAAGACCTTCAAAAGCTCATCACAACCGGCAAAGAGAAAGGTTTCCTGACTTACGAGGAAATCAATGAAGCGTTGCCGGAAGACATTACAGAGTCAGGGGAACTCGACGAAGTAATGGCCCTCATTGAAGAAGCCGAAATCGAAGTCGTAGAAAGTGAAAAGGACGTTAAAGCCCCCGGAGCTAAGAAGTCGGCTGGTGCGGCTCCTGCAGCAGAAGCGGCAGAAGACGACGACTCGCTGAGCCGCGGCCTGGACCCGGTTCGTCTTTACCTCAAAAAGATGGGCTCTGTGGCTTTGTTGA
>JANPJT010000194.1:0-11362 GCA_031425635.1 Pseudomonadota bacterium | reverse complement strand
ACTAGGCTTTGTCGGAAAACTCTATTTTCGGGCGATTCGTATATAGCGTTGGATGAAGGCCATTTTGATCATGCCCGCGAAGATAGCTTTCGCTCTCGGAGAGTCAAGTTTTGGAGGTTCAGAAAGGTAGGAAACGCACCTATTTCACTTTTTGGCTTCGGAACTACCTGGTTCTCATCCGAAGTTGGGCTTGTTTCGAAGTGGAAGAGTCTAAAACAGCCTTCGCGCATTTGGCCGGTACCGGCTTATGGATCATCGAGGCCTGCGCAACCTGATTCTGCAAAGAGATCCCTCGGCTAAAATTCCGAGCGGCTTCGATGGCGCGCTTTTGCAGATTTGAAGGGAGGGACTCGAACGGAGGTTTCGACGCGAGTGCAGGCAAGTAGGCTGGATTGCCCGTGGCTAAAAAACGCAGGACGGCTTCGAGGATCCGCTTCACTGCGTTCTCAACCAAGTTTACCCGAACGGAATTGGGAGTGGAGTGGAGAGGGACGAGCGAAAAATCCAGCCAAAGCGACACGTTCGTTTCGGTTACAAAAATAGCCCACGCAGACAAGAGCCTATTCGCTGCCGTTTCGGCGTGTAGTCTTTGATCGTCCGCCAACGAACTCAGAGCCGACCGCACTCTTTCGCGGAGGGAGGCGTCGACGTTCCACCTCGTCGCGTAGTTATCAAAAGCGGCAAGAACAGTGTCCTTCACTACCAATCTCATGCTTGGCGTGGAAGAAAGCCAGGGGCGCCGATGCGTCTCAACAAGCTCCTCTTCCGTCGCCTCTTGCGCGGGCTCGCCTTCTTCGTCCACTTCATTGAGGGGCGATTCCAAGGCCGCGTACTGTCCGTACCGAAACCCCTTGAACGTCAAGCCATCGTAAAGAAGAAACAGAAAGGCGGTTCCCTCAATATCCGCCAGGCGCATTTCCTCTGGAGCAAACTCTACCCCCGGAAGCTCGTCGGGGATCGAGTAGACGACTCTCCCGTTTTCTCTATGGGCAGGCAGTATCCGGCGTATGTATTCATCGGCAGCGAAGGAGGGGACCACCTGGCCGATTGCTAGCCACCCAATAAACAAAGCGTAACGCATAGCGCAGTGGTAGCAGCTCGGCCCGATGCTGTCCAACCGTTTGAAAACGTTTCTTCGGGATGCGCCCTAGCCCGCTTTCCGGTAGCGACGGAGCGGGCTCGCATCCGTTGCCTGGCGTGGTCACTTGGAGCTAAGCTGAAGTCTCCGGCCCGTTCTGGGTCGGTAGGTTTGTTTTGGAGGGCAGTATGCGGCTTTTTGTTTGGTGTTTCTGTGCGGCGGTAGCGGGTTTCGGTGGTCGAGCGGCTTTCTCGGAGGCGACTCAACCCGAAAAACTGATTTTCCAAGCGACTACCCAGGCTTTTGACACTCTCTGGGACAGGATCAATGCGGAAGTTTTGGAAGCCGAACTCCCGGGCCAGGCCCCCGGTACTAAGTTTGCGGTGAAGCGATTCCGCGCGGGTGGGCTCACGGTCATCTGCCTCTTTAAGATCGGGGACGAAGCAAAAAGGCAGTGCGATTTTTACACGGAGAACCACCCCAACTCGCACACCGACAAATTGATCGGGGGAGTGATTGAGTTTAGAGGGGCTGCAGCTAAATCGATTTCGGATAACTTCAAGCTGAAAGATCTTTGGCACCTCACCGATAACCCTCTGCGGCCTGGACAAAAAATTTGGCGCGCAGGCTATGCCATCACGAAACCGGAAGAGCTTTTCCTTTGGGAATTCTATTACGACGGCAAAGAGTATTTCGCTCACTTTAGCCGTGTCTGGCACCCGCACTACTACGTTTTCGATATGTTCGAGCGCAAATCGGACCGACTCTTTGATCCTAGAACCGACACTTTCCCCAAGAAAGAAGTGGTTTATACCCCCGCCCCTGGAAGCTCTCCTTCCAAAATAGACGATCTCTTTCTAGAAGGAATGCGAGGCACTCTGTTTGGGGATCGCCGGGCGCGTGGCATGGGGAAGTAAGTTGGGGCGGCAGTGCCTAAGAAGCAACGGCTCGGGTGGCGCAATCCGGGAAAAGGGCCTAAAATAACGTATGCAGTGCCTCACAAAGGGTTGTGGCTTTTGGGCTTTCTTCGGCCTTGGCCTTGCGCTGATCGCCCTTTCCGGTTGCGGTCCCGGACTCTGTGTTTCCACTTTGGGCTGTAGACCATCGGCCCTTTCTTTCTCGATTTCTTCAGTCAACTCGGACCAAGCCCAGATGCTATGGTCTGCCCGAAAAGGTTCGGGTTCTCAGCGGGTAAAGATTTTCGCTGGGAATGATCCGACTTGTTCGGGCACCGCTGCGCAGTCATTCGACTTAAGCGGGAATGTCTCGTCCCTTCTTTGGAATCGGTTCGAAACGGCCACCAAAGGGCTTCTGCGGTTTTCCATTGAGACGCTTTCAAACGGAGTGCCCTCCGCTCCTGCTTCCTGCAGCGGGAATGTTTTTCTTCGAAATGGCGTTTTGAGTTCTGTTGGAACCTCTACGGGCATGGAAATGGGCTACTTCAATGGTCTTGATGGGCCGGTTTACGGAGACGTCAATGGCGATGGCGTGCTGGATGTGATCAGCTCCAACTCCACCTACAATAGCAGTAGCGGCCTGATCGCGGTTTATGCCTCGGTAAGCGGGTCGCTCACTCGCCGGCAAACGAGCCTTTTCTACGGATCGACCGGTGATGGGTTAGGAAGCACCATCGAAGTTGAAGACATCACGGGTGATGGGATAGTCGACATTGTTTCAGGGTCGAACACTGCCGTCTCGGTGATTCCGGGGAGCCTCAACCTTCCTGCCAGTGCTACTGTAGGAACCGATTACGGCAGGCGCTACTACGCTAGCTTCATTCCCAACCTTATGAGCACTGGACAGTGCGTGCCAGATAAGTTTCTCTTCGGAGACCTCACGGGAGATGGCCTCAGCGATATTATCGCCTGCGCCGGTTTCTCAAGCATCGGCTTCTCTCAAGCCGGCGCAATCTTGGTTATTCCTACCGGCGCGAGCCTTCCCGGCTCTGGCGATGTCGAAGCCCTTCCCGCAGTGCGCATTTACACTGGATCGGCCGCTAATATGAACCTAGGGCTGAGCACAGGGATAGGCTTCCATTTGGGAGACCTTAACAACGACGGGTTCCAAGATATTCTTTACTCGAGTTGGTTCAGTCGTTCGTATGTCGTGATCCCGGGCGGCAGCACTTTGCCTGCCTCCGGAGTGGCGGCCTCCGTGGGGAGAGAATGGACCGATGCGACTTTTGGTCAAGTTGGTCTAGTGGCTTTTGTGGGTGATCCGAACAATGATGGCATCGACGACTGGATCTTAACTCCTGACGGCCTTTACATCGTTTATGGGCAAGGGGTTTTGCCCGCGAACGGTACGATTCAGGCAAGAGCATCGCGAATATTTACATCTTCATCCTATCTGTATGCCGTCCTAAGGGACTTAAACGGAGATTCAGTCAGTGATCTAGTGGTGAGCGCCCCAGAAGAAACGGTTGCTGCAAAAGCGCAAGCGGGTAGCATTTATGTTCTGCTGGGCGGAGCCATTCCGGCATCGGCAGCCATTTCGGGTGTTGCTCACCGCCGGTACGACGGAGAACACGTCAGCGATAATTTGGGCGTGAACGTCAACACTGCGTACTTTCAATCGAGCGATGTGAATGGCGACGGCTACACTGACTTGGTGTTTTCTAATCAAAACACTTCGCCTGGGGGCTTAGCAACGGCCGGCAGCGCCTACCTCCTTTGGGGCGGTAGCCCGCTTGCCGCGAATGGGTTTATTTCATCGTCGGGGGTTCGATACGATGGGGCTTTTGCGGGCGACTCGTTAAACATCGAAAACGTTGTCGATCTCAATGGCGACGGGAACTCCGATCTCGTTCTCCGACGAAATCAGGATACTTTAGTCAACCATCGGGCGCTCATTGATCTTGTGTTTACTACCCCTGCGCACCCTCCGTCTGGATCCATTACCGCTAGGGCATCTCGGACCTATGAGGCTGGACCATTGTATGAGAACTTTTTTGGAGACATACAGAATCTCGACTTCAACGCCGACGGATACCTGGATTTGAAAATCGCGATGGATAGCAGTCCAATCCACAACTATGCCGGAGGCGCGTGCTTTATTGGCGGGGGCGCTGTTTGGCCGGCATCGGGTTTGATGGCCAACGCGGGAACTTGTTTTTATGGAGATGCGGAGAACGAGTATTACACTTTAACCCGCACCGCGAGCGTCAATGGAGACGCGTATGACGATTTTATGATTAACCGGGGTGGGACCGGCCTTTCGCAGAACTCTCTCCAGCTAGTGTTAGGAGCCGCAACGTTCCCCTCTTTCCAGAGAGCATCCGGTTCGAGCGCTACCTGGGGCGATCCCAATGTGCCGGTAAGGTTTGCTACGAGCCGTGACTTGAACTCGGACAGCATTCCCGAGCTAATTTATTTGCAGCCCTCGGCCAGCACCAATGGCTTTAGCTCCAATGGAGCGCTCCACTTAATTCCGGGTGGGCACCTTTATTCAACCTCAACCCCTTAAATAAAATTTTGAGAAAGCAGTTACTTCGGCGGCTCGTGGATCGTTCGGCCAATGAGCTGGTTCATGTCAGCCAAAACAGAAATAAAACTTTCGGGAAAGCCTTCGACCGGGCCTAACACTCCGTGGCCGGCGCCTTCGATGTGGCGAAAAACGAGGTTCTCGCCGCTGCGCTGCGCCCACTGTGAAAACCATTGAATAGCTTCGGGGCTTTGGAATGGATCGTTTTTCCCGATGAGAAGTAAAGTCGGGGTGTTGCCGTTAGGGTGTGCAACGTTTGACCAAGGAAGTGCCAAGTAGGCTTTGTCGGCAAGGCTGTGCACCGCTGGGTTTTCGATCAGCGTTCCGTCTTGGTACATGCGTGTCTCAACACCCGCAGCAAAATCAAAACCGATCTTTGGGTCCGGAACAATCAACCCGGTTAACACCAGCCCGTCGATCAGGCCAGGGTTGCGGCGGTTCACCTCCAGGAGAAATCCCGCCGAGTAACAAAACCCGACGGCAATCACCGGTTTACCAGGGGCGCGCTGACGCAAATCACGAAAGTATTCCGCATAGAAATCCAAAAGGCCTTCGTAGGTCAGCGTCTTAAGGTCGCAGTTGTTGCCGCACCCGGGCTGATCAATCGCTTCGGCATAAACGTGGTCGACCCGCTTTCCGCGCTTTCGGGCCTCATCCAGCGGGCTGCCCTTTTCAATGTTCTTGTCGAGCTTTGTGAGTGCATTCATCCCATTGAACATCGACCCCGCCTGGCTGCTTTCGGCGTTCATCCCGTGGAGCAACCCGACAACCGCTGTCGCGTTCTCAGGAGTGGCACCTCGCAGGGGGAAGTACAATTTGGTTTGGTATTTGCCGTCTTTACCGAAAGAATAATCCCGCATGGAAAAATTTCGGAACCGCCCGCCGGCAGGTGTCACCAGCGTTTTTCCGTTGGCGGTCGCGGTCACCTTCTGAGTGCGGATCAGTAGCCCGAAGGGGCAGTCTTCGGTATCGAAGCCCGCGATCGCGTGTAGTTGCAAAAGCCACGAGATGCTGAACAACAGAAATTTGCGTCGAAACCACATCCGTTATTTTTCCTCGTAGTCCAGCCGTGCGCCGAATGTTTCGGACAGTTGGGCCGCGGAGAGGAGGGCGAGGGCAGAAACTAAAGCGAGGACGAGAGCGCTGCTCGGAACGAGCCCGAGTGAGGGCTTAAGCGCTTTGATTCCCAAGGTCATTGGAACCACCATGCCACGCACCAAGTTGGGGATGCTGGTGGCCACCGTGGCACGCAAGTTCGTGCCGAACTGCTCGGCTGCCACTGTCACAATCACTGCCCAATACCCCGCAAAGAAGCCTAGGCAAACGTAGATGGTAAGCGCCAAAGGCAAGGAGGGAATCGGAAGGTAAAGTAAAAGAGCGCTGAAGACGCTCGTGAGGGCGATAAAAGCCAAAATAGCGCGTTTCCGGGACCGAGCCCACTGGCTGTAAAGACCGCTGGCCAAGTCTCCCGAGATGAATCCCAAGTAGGAATAAAAAACGGCACTCGCAGCAGAAAGCGTTTTGCCCAATCCCACCGCTTCGCCAAGTTCGGGAGCGAAAGCAACGAGCACGCCCAAAACAAAATAGATAGGGACTCCGGCAAACAAACACGAGAAATATTTTACCGTTCGTTCTCGCGAGCTAAACAGCAAAAGCAAACTGCCCCGTCGCACGCTGGGCATCTCCCGAAGCGATTGAAACATTTTCGACTCAAAAACGGAAACCCGGAGACAAAGCAGTCCTAAGCCCATGCCTCCCGCAATGAAATAAGCGGTGCGCCAATCCCAGTAAGAACCAACGAGAGAGGCAGCTAAGCCGCCGGCGACGCCGACCGTTGCAATCAGCGTGGTTCCGACCCCACGGTGCTGCGCCGGCAGACTTTCTGCCGCAAGCGTGACCCCAGCGCCCAGCTCTCCAGCGAGCCCGAGCCCCGCAAGGAAGCGCAAGGTAGCGTATTGATCGACTGTCTGAACAAAACCGTTGAGTATATTTGCAACGGAGTACAAAGCGATTGAACCAAAGAGGACGGACAGTCTGCCTCGTTTATCCCCCAGGACTCCCCAAAGCAACCCCCCCAGCAACATGCCAGTCATTTGCGCATTGATGAGAAAAATCCCGGAATCGAGTATCTCCGCCGGGGCAAGCCCCAGGGATTTCAAGCTCGCGCTGCGGACGACGCTAAAGAGGAGAATATCAAAAACGTCGACAAAGTAGCCTAGCGCGGCCACCCCCACAGCAAACCAGGCAACGTAGTCTAAACTCTTTGTTTGTTCTCTCATCTGGCCCTCTTCCTAGCGCATTTTTCGGCGCTCATACAGCCTGATTATTATAACAGGGGCCCGCAGACGGTTCGCCTCGATTCGTGGGGGATCCCTCTTTCGATACTGCGGGGCTTCCGAGCTCCTGGTTTGTATTTCGCTCTTGGCGGAGGGGGGAGGGGACACCCCTTGCCTTGTGCCGCAGCAGTCACGAGCGCTTCCAGCCATTCCGATTTTTCAATTCGCCTGAGTGCTTTCATTCGGCCGGTTTAGAGGCCGGGGGCGACTCGGTCAATGGAATGGGGGGAGCATAGTTAGTTGTTTCGTTGCAACGCTGGGTCCCCGCTGAGTGTTGCCTTGGTGCTAAGTACCCGTTTCTTTGGGACGGCAAGCAGCTAGGCATTCTTGTTCACCTCCTGACAAAAGTCGGCTAGTTTCCGCTGATCAAGCGCTCCGCCAGTCCGAATCCCACTGCAGACGTCAACTCCGTATGGCCGAACCGCTTCGATTGCAGCCCCAACGTTATTTACAGTGAGTCCACCCGCTAAAAAAACAGGCACGCGCGCTGATTCAACGATACGCCGGCTGATCGACCAATTGTGGGTTCTGCCGGTACCCCCCAATTCCGCTATGGCCGCCGTCGTATTGCCGCTGTCTAAGAGAAGCAGGTCGACAAAAGGCTCAAACTTAGCCGCCAAATCTAGCGCGCTTTCGTCTTCAACGTGCACCACCTGTATTATTTTCACCTTCGGCAAAGCGGCTCGGATCTCGACATAGTGCGTTTCGTCGAGATACGAAACTATTTGAAGACAAGTGGTTTTTACTTGCCGCTGGTGGCGTATGACTCCTTCGGCCGTTTGTTCAGAGGTTAGCAAAACAGTTTCACATTGGGGCGGGACGCTACTAGCGATTTCCCTTATCTTTTTGTCATCAATGACGCCCGGCCCGCTAGGCATTTTTCCTACCAAACCGATGGCAAATGCCCCTTGGGCAACCGCTAGGCGCGCTTCCTCAAGGTTCATAATGCAACAAATTTTTAACTTTGAAGAAAAGCTCTTTTTGTTTGAGTCCATATCGACGAAGCCAATCTAGCGGTTTTCTTGCTCCCGCTTTTTAAGATCTCGAATCCGATCCTGGTGTCCGAATACCCAAACCAGGTCTTGGGGCCGCAGAACTTGGGACGGTTCGGGGTTTAAAATACGTTTTCCTTCTCGTTCAATCCCCATAATGAGCACGCCATCGGTAGCGCCCACTGCGATTTCGCGGATCGATTTCCCTGCGTAAAGGGAGCCATCTGCAATCGAGACAGGCTGAAGGCTGTACATTTTGTCGTGCTCGGGCGGTGGGGCTGCGCGCTCGGCTTCGAGAAGCTGCTTCGCAGCAGTCAGTTGTTCGTCGGTCCCTACTAAATAAATAGCATCGCTTGGCAAAAGCCTTTCGGACCGGCTGGGGGCGAAAATCCTTTGGCGGCCCCTGTCCACCATGGCCACCGTGGCTCCGGTGAGGCTACGGAACTTCGTTTCCTCGAGCGTGAGGCCCGCGACCGCCGAATCTGATGAAAGGGTAAATTGAGAGAGCGTTGCCTCCCAGGGAGCAAGTTCCGGCTGTTTCAAGACCTTTTCAAGGTCGGCAAGCTCCTTCGCGTTGAGGTTTTCTAAGAAACGGTTTTCGATAGAGGAGTGCACCGGCACGATGAAAGTCCTGAGCAAAAACAAGATCACCGGAACAGCGACTAAAATAGCGAGCGAGAGAAAAATCGTTGGAGTGAACTGATCGATAATCAATGCGCTTAAGAAAAGCCCTAAGAAATTGCGCAGGAACCACACTCCGATTTGCAAACTCCGCAATCGAGCCAAGGTCAACGAATCCTCTGTGGATAAGTTTTTCGGCGGCCTTCGCACGATCGCCAGCAGAAAAGGAGAGCAGGCGAGCAGAGTCAAAAGGCACGCGCAGGCATTGACCACCGGCTCGTCACCGAAAACCTGGTTGAAAAACGGCAAGAAGAAAGCGCCTGAAGTGAGCGCTATCGCCACGAGGACCACCGAGTTGAGTAGGACCGAAAGGCCGTACACTCGCCATAAGAGACCGAGCGCCGATTCTTTGCTGTCGACCGACATTGCCAGTTCGTATCGACTCAACCGATCGAGAAGGGTTTTAGGCAGCTTCTTCTCGAGCCAAGAGTAAAAGGGGTCGGAGAACTGGATGAGGTACGGAGTCGTGAAAGTCGTCACTGCGGACACTGCAATAATGATGGGGTAGAGAAAATCGCTGGTAACCTTCAGCGTGAGGCCAAGGGTCGCGAGGATGAACGAAAACTCGCCAATCTGGGCTAAACTCATCCCCGCCTGGACCGAGTGCCTCAAGCTTCTCCCTGAGATCAGAGCGCCGAAGCCAGATCCCAGAAATTTTCCAACGATGGTGATCAACGTAATCAGCAGGATGATTCCGGCGTGCTCCGAGAGCGTGCGTGGATCGATCATCATTCCAACGGATACAAAAAATACAGCGGCGAAGAGGTTTTTCACGGATCGAAGCAGGTGCTCAATCCGCTCCCCCTCCTGGGTTTCGGCCAGGATCGAGCCCATAATAAAAGCGCCCAGGGCTGCCGAAAACCCAGCCTGTGTTGCAAGAACGACCATCCCCAAGCAAAGGCCGATGGAGACGACCAGCAAGATTTCATCGCTCAAGAGGGTGCGCAATTTTTTCAGGACCGACGGCAAAAGGTAAATTCCCACCAGGAACCAGGAAAGCAGAAAGAACCCGAGCCGCGCTGATAAGTAGACGAGGCTCGAGCTTGAGAAGGCTCCGGGCACGCTGAGCGCCGCAAGAAGGACCATGATTAAAATGGCAATGAGATCTTCGACAATGAGGATCCCAAAGACCAGGTTGGCGAACCCTTTGCCTTTTAGCCCCGCCTCTTCAAACGCCCGAATAATGATCGTGGTCGACGACATGGAAAGAATGGCGCCCAGGTAAATGCTGTCCATCGTGTTCCACCCAATGGCACGCCCAAAGAGATAACCGACTCCCGACATGGTCAGGATTTCGAAAACGGCGGCTGTCGACGCGCTTTTACCTACTTTCGCGAGTTTCTTAAAGCTAAACTCCAGGCCCAAACCGAAGAGCAGGAAGATGACGCCAATCTCCGCCCATAGCTTCACGCCCTCCGTGTCGGCCACAGTGGGCCAGGAGCGAAAATGGGGGCCGACCACAAAGCCTGCGATGAGGTATCCAAGAACGATGGGCTGCTTTAATCGACGGAAGAGCAGCGTGCTAATCGCTGCCGAAGCGAGAATGACAGATAAATCGTAGATGAGTGGCGGTAAGTGCGTCATAGAGCTTTCAATGATGGGCTGGGTGTCGTTTGCACCTTCACTGCGAAATGCGCTTTCAAAGTAACCTATTTTCCAACCGCCCAACAAGTTGGATCTACAACGTGTTTCCAGTGGCTTGTTTGCACTGTTCATGCACTGCTGTTACCGTCAGACTAGAAATCTAGGGCCGCTCCTATTGCAAAACAGCGACGCTATCTAAAGGGTTTATGGGATCTTTAAAAGTTCAGCCATTCTTTTGCCGAGCTTCATTACTTTTTGGTTTACTCGTTATTGCGAGCTGCAGCGCCTTGATCTCGCGGCCGCAGCACACAACCATCGAGGACCGCTTAGCGCACTTTCCGAGTAAGGGCCTACGCCTGAAAGAAGCTGCCTCAGTGCGTTGGAGCGACAACCTCGTCCCGTTTATTGAGGCAAAAAACCAAGAAGATGCCGCTTACCTCTTCGGGATGTCTCACGCTTTTTTGCGGATTGGCCAGATGGAAATTTTGCGCAGAGTGTCGCAGGGGCGATTGTCCGAAAGCGCAGGGCCCTTTGCCGTGGATTTGGATAGGGCGCTCCGGATATTCAATTTTGGCTACGCTGCGAAGGAAGTGATTGCAGCCATGCCCCAAGAAACCCGCCGCTGGGTGGATCGTTACTTGGAAGGCATCAACGATTACCTCGCCCAGAACCCGAAGTACTTGCCGGCCGATCTCAAAGCCGCAAACGCAGCTCCCACCCCATGGACACTGGAAGAGCTTGTCGGCGTGTGGCGGCTTGCGTCGACGGACGTGAACTGGCTAGTGCAGCTGAGCGCTTTACTCGACCTAGAAAAGCCCTGGGCCGAAGCGCTCCTAAAGCAAACGCAGCAAACGGGAGACGAGTCGAAACCGAGCTTCGGCGAATTCCAAGCGCAGAATTTTAAGTCGCTTTTCTTCGCAACGGAAACGGGCAGCAATTCGATGGTGGTTAGTGCAAAGAAGTCCGCCACTGGCTCGCCGCTCATTGCGAGCGATCCGCACCTTGCGATCACGATCCCCAATATTTGGGTGGTGGTTGCCCTAAGCTACCCAGGCAGCAGGTCCGTAGGCCTTTCGATACCGGGCGTTCCTTTTATCGCGCTCGGCCGAAGCGAAATGGCGGCTTGGGGCGGAACCAATATGTGGGGGATTTCCACTGCGCTGCATTCCCTCACTCCCGAAGAGCTAGCGTCGGCGAGCGTCACCGAA
>JANPJT010000193.1:0-2081 GCA_031425635.1 Pseudomonadota bacterium | reverse complement strand
GGGTCTCCTTAGATAAAGACCATACACCCGTCTTTTTTGGAGCGCGTAAAGCCCTCTGGCTTGCATCAGAGCGCAGTTTGGACCGATGTGGACGGCGTGAATCCGTTTTGAAACCTAAGCCACCGTAGTTCGCACCGAGATGGGAAACGAATAGAGTTCCGAGACTTCAAAAAATAGCATCGTCGAAATCGGTCAAGAATAATGTGGCGCGCGCTCCCTAGAGTTTGGAGCATTCTATCGTGGATATTTAAAGTTTCCCCTCAAGGCAAGTGAACCCTCCCCCCTTCCGTTTCGGATCTCGGGTTTGGGGACCGATAGGAACAATCACTCGACCAGTGGGAAGGGGCTGCTCACTGTCGTTCGAACCTGTGTCTTTTGCCTCGGCACTTAGGTGGCCTGACTTGTGTACGTGCCGCTCGTACGTGCGAGGTGGTGGGTGCTTGACCTCCTCAAGTGGACTTTGCTCTTTGTCGTTCTGCCCAGACTTTGCCTTGAGTGCTTGCCCGCTGCACCGTTTTGTTCGGGGATTTGGACGTACTTACTGACGCCTTGGTTCTTTGAAGTTTTTTTGGGTTTGGGAAATAGGGGATGGAATAGAGAGAGAGATTCTCTGTGTTTGGGCTTGTTTGGAGATTCAAAGCATTGCCTCCAAGTGATCTTGATTTACACCCGTGGAAATCTCTTCTACCTTTCGTAGCGTCTGCGAGGGGTATATGTTGGTAGACTTTTTTAAGCATAAAACCTGGGGTTTTTGGGTGGCGATGCTGAGCATCGCTATTACTTTTGTCGTCATTTCACAGAAGCCACCCGTAGGGCACTACGTTTCTTTCACTCAACCGGCGGTCGAACTTTGGAAGGGCTCCGACCCCTACGGCATCAACTTTCCGGGCGGGCATGGACACTTTCATTATTCGCCGAGCTGCGCGCTTTTTTTCTTTGGCCTCTTTGCGTTCCTGCCACCGCTCGCAGGGTACCTGCTTTACATGGCGGCGGAGATCGCGCTTTGGGTTTACGCACTCGCGAGGTTACTCCGGGCGCTCAAAGCGCAGTCGCTTTTCGATACAGCGAAAATGCCCTGGCCCAATCTCTTCTGGTTGATGTTTAGCTCGGAAGCCGTTGGTGCCATTTTAACTCAAAAAATGGAAATCATGATTGTTGCGCTGGCATTCTTATCGCTCGCGCTTCTCTTAGAGGGCGGAAAGAGGTTTTGGGCAGGGGCCCTCCTGGGTGTTGGAATCGCTTTCAACTTTCAGCCTCTCCCCATTGCGGGGCTTGCAGCCTTGGTGGGCGCTATCGCTTTACGCGATTGGCGTTTGCCAGCTGGGGTGCTTACCAGTGCCGTCGGGGTCACTGCGGCTTCGGTCGCCGTGCTGGGCTGGGATTTATTCCAGAAAGTAGCCCATACTTGGTACACCACCACGGAAGAATTCACTTCGCACTCGTGGCTTGCTTTCCACCATGTCTGGCATGCGGTGCAGTATTTCACGGGCGCTGCACCTCCTTTTTATGCGGCAATGCGCATCGGGGCAGGGGTGGGTGCTTCCTTAGCTATTTTTATAGTTTGGTGGGTGAGCGCGACTCGGCTGCCAAAAAGCCTTCGGGCAAAGTATGGGTGGGTTGCGGCTTTTGGGATGGGGTCTGCTTTCAGCGTTTTGTTTTTTCCGCTTAGCCAATCGAATGCCTACGCAGTGTATGCGCCGCTCATTCCCGCGGTTTGGATCTTCTCCCGTTTTTTGAAGCTCCCTCAGTGGGCTTTTGGGTCGGTGGCTTTGGTAGCGTACTTTATTACGTCCATCTCTTATTCGGATCTCGTACCGCGGCCCGTCTACCGCTTTTGCTTTGACTCGGGCACTAAACCCTTCGGCGTCGTTATTTTGCTCGCGCTCCTAATGGTTTCGATGGTTGCGACAACACGGCCCAAGTTTTCGGGTTCGTAGGGCCGAAGCAAGGTTTATTTAAGCGTAGTACAAAGGACATTTCGCCGATCGGGTGTTCTGCACAACCGAGTATTTCGCAAGTTTACTGCCGCTTAGGATTCTCCATTTTTTGGGGATCGTAGCTCAATGCAAAAAATGAAAGGC
>JANPJT010000192.1:0-2158 GCA_031425635.1 Pseudomonadota bacterium | reverse complement strand
AGCCGAGTGCTCTGCAGTGTATTGGCACAAACGATCGAGCCCACCGTAATTCAGCATGGAGCAACCTGCTTGGGACAGTTCAAACCCGACCATATTTTGGAATCGAAATAAAGCAGGGGCTCCCTGCCTACCCTCTATTTTTTTTTCGCTCATTGAAAAACACGCGGTTAAAACAAAAGTGCAGCTGAGCAAAACGCTGGCATTGAGTCTAGTTCTCACGTCGCTTCCTTCTCTTGCTTCTCTTGCTTTTCGCCTTTTTCTTCCTTGGCTTCTATTTTTACCGCCTCTGCCGGATCGACAAGCCTTAGCACATCGAGCAGCTCTGCCTTCTCCTCTGCGACCACCGAGGCTTTCCGAGCGCTTTGGATCACTTTCGAAGCAAACTCCTTTTGTCCATCAAACCCCTGTGGGCTTTCCCAGTAACTCTGGGGGCTTTTTAAGCCAGAGAGGTAGGGAGCAATATGGCGATCGGCGAAAAACTGGTAGGTTTTCTGGGTAAGGGCCCACGCGCTAGGGTTGTTTTGTCTTCGATCCATCTCTTTTTGAATCGCCAAGAGCGCTTTAGGGTGATCTTGCAAAAATCCTTTAGCAACCGGTGACGTCGGCTCCAGTACCGAAGTGATCGCGATCATGGGGCGAGTAAAATTGTCGATAGTATTCATCCGGATGACGGCTTGGTTTATCCGCAAGCCGTTCTCTTGGTATTCGTTGATGGCCTTTTCCGCCGTTTCCCTTTGGGCCTGCTCTTTCTGGCTTAGCGGCCGCATCGAACGACTTAAGCGAGCAAGCTGCTTCTGGGCCATATCCGCTTTCTTCTTCATTGGCTCAATACTTTGATTGAGCTGAGTGAGCAGCACTTCCTGTTCTAGTCGAACATTTTCTTGCCTCTCGGCCTCCTTCGCGGTGAGAGTTCCCTTAGACGCTCGGCTGTTAAAGTCGGAAAGTTCACGCATCGTTCTCGTGAGCTTTCCTGCGGCTAGTTTAAGATCCTCCCGCCCTGTTTCGCGGACAAACTGCTGGACCTCGCTTACCGCTTTTTCTCCTTGAGTTTCCATGGCTTTAAAAAATTCTACCTGCACGCTTCGGGGCGCCCGAGCGATTTCTTGGGGCGAAATTTTTCGTAGGAAAAGGAGCGCTTCTGCTTCGTTGTTTCGAAACTCTTTTTCCACCAGCTCGGTCAGCGGTTTGGCCGACACTTTCGAGCCTTCGGATTTGCCTTCAGAAATCCCCAGGTACTGCCGCTTGAGCGCCGTTTCGCGGCTTTTTTGCTGGGCACCTTTTGCCATTCCCCAGCCGATGTACCCGCCCGTCGTCACCGAGTGGCCTAGCTCCTCGGCAAAGTGAGGGTTCGCAAACGGAGACTCTAGTTTTCCAGTCTCAATGGACTTCTTTAGAAATTTGGTGGTCTCATCTGACCCAATGAACGCCATGGTGCCCAACACTGCGTACCGCTTTTGGTTGGGAAGATGTTTCATCAGCTTTTGCACGGGTAGCCCCGCAATCCCGAACCGCAACCCCTCGGTGGCTCCCCCGACAACTTCTCGACCGGCAATCTCCCACACGGTCCGCTCTTTACCTGGCTTGCCGGTGGTCTCTTCCTCGACTTGCATTCGTAATTTCTCTGACCGCCGCACTCGGTCGAGGGTAGGGTCAAAGGGGAAAAACTTGGCCCACAAACCTCCCACTGCCATTTCTCCCACTAGGCCGGGATTTCGGATATACCCAGCCGTCATCCCAGGGACTGCGGCTTTTGAAAGATTTATCCCCTGGAAGAATTTCCAACTTCCCGCAAAGTCTTCAACGGGAGACCACGCTAAATCGAGTGCAGAAGCTGTCCCGTTTAGTTTCCGATCCAGGAGAGGGTGATCGTTGGGAACCCCGTTACCGTCGGGGTCCATTGCTTCTTCAATCTCGTACTCAAAACGAACTTTGTGGTAGGCTGCCAGGCCAGCCTTATCGTTTTCGTCTTTCACCCAGTCCGACATTTTAGGTTCTTGGGGGCGGCTGCGCCACGGCCCCGATTGTGCTTTCAACATTTTCTCTTTGATCATCTTCGGGCCGTGCCCTAAACCATGCTCCAGCCCGAGAAAGGTCTCGGGGAGGTAGCCCTCGCCTGCCAAAGTCTCAAGGCCCATAGCGCTCAATTTGGTTGCCTGGC
>JANPJT010000191.1:0-4397 GCA_031425635.1 Pseudomonadota bacterium | reverse complement strand
CTCACCCTTTCCGTCCTTTCCGTCCTCTCCGTCATTGCGAACCCGCAGGGTGAAGCAACCTTACAGCTAAGGTGAAGATGAAACTTTGTTGGTCGATGGACACCGCTCGAAGATTGCTTTGCCGCTGCGCGACTCGCAAGGCCGGTGGGGGCGCGGGCGCTACTAAATGAGCGAAAGAGCCGCGGCCCTCCCTTTCCGTCCTCTCCGTCCTCTCCGTCCTCTCCGTCCTCTCCGTCATTGCGAACCCGCAGGGTGAAGCAACCTTCCAGCCAAGGCATAGATGAAACTTTGTTGGTCGATGGACACCGACCGAAGATTGCTTCGCCGCTGCGCGACTCGCAAGGACGGCTGGAGTGCGGGCGCAACCAAATGGGAGAAAGAGCCGCAAGCCTGGATGGGGACTGACACCGTGTAAGAAAGGTCGACGTATTCCTTGAGGTGGGCCCGTCGCTTGGGTGCCTGAAACTTAGGCGCGCTGTTTGCAATGTAGGCGTGGGCCTGAGGTGAAGGAAATGTGTTTTCGTACTCTAGCAGGATACGCTGCAGCTCTCATTCTGTGCGTCCCTGCGTTTGGTTACCCGCCGGAACTTGCCGCAGTCCGCGACCCTTTGATTGCCATGATTTCTGAAATCACGCAGGTGCCTGCCTCCAAAATTGACCTCGAATTCGACGTCGGAAACCCACCCACGACGCTTGCTGCGATCACGACCACCTCCATGCAGCGAGCGCTGCAAGTAAAAGACGGCAAGCAAGTGACTGGGCACAAGCTCCGGGTGATTATTTCGACTGCTTTACTGGACGACTACTCTCCTTATGACAGCCGCCTCAAAGGGGTGATTGCGCACGAGTATTTTCACAATGTCTTAGGAAACAAAATCGAGCGCAAAGCGCTCAACGAAATGCTCGCCGACTCCGACTTTGACCCGCGAGCGGCGCGCGTGATCCAACAAGCAGTCCAAAAATTCGCGCTGCCCCGGCTCCATGAATTCTACGCCGATTCCCAGGCCCAGCGCCGCCTGATTGAAATGGGGGAATACCCGTTCTCCCTGATTGAGCTGATGGACGAGTTTTCAAAACTGGATACCAAGGCCCCCCCTTCCGTTTTGGAATACGTGAAGTCCTCGCACCCACGGAGCGCTCGAAGGAAAGATTTCCTTGAAAATGATCTGCAAGAAATGGTGGATAAAGGCGAGTTGCCGGCCCGCGAGACTTTAATCAACACCGCTAAATCCACGCAGTTTGTCGTTTTCTATCGCGAGTACCGAAAAACGGAACCGTTTAAGCACGGCGCCATTGCAAACTACGAAGAGCAACTCAAGTCGAAAGTTGTCGAGATCCTGAAAGAAATTAGAGAGTACCGGCCCGATCATTCTGATTCGCTCAAGCGCCCGCCCTACCTTGAATCCAGTGAAGAAGAACTTCGGAAACAATTGAAAAGATCGGTTTCCGCACCGAATGTCGAAGCAAACGCAGAAATCGAAGCCGCCCTCGAAAGGCAGCAAAGCCGTTTCGTTCCGGACGTGCACTCTGCCCACGCGCTTTTGTTAAAGAAACTAGGCCGCACGGAGCGAACGCCCGAGGGACTGACCGCTTTAGTAGGCCACTACAGCGATAAGCTCTTTGGTCTCCCTGAAGCATCGCCTCAACGTGCCAAACTAGAAAACGACAGAAACGCTGCCTATGCGGCTTTAATCGATAAAACGTTTGGGCTTCTCTACACGACTGAACTCCCGTTGCGAGAACGGGCAGCGCTGATCCATGTTTTCCAATCCCATTTCTATCGTATCGATCGAAACTCCGACGATAAAGGCGCCGCTCGATCTGCTTTCTTCACCAAAATCGCAGAGCGACTGGCACAGCAGCCTTCCGACGCAAGGGCTCTCAGTTTTAAAAACTTAGCAGACCTTTTTCGGTTTGAAGAAACGCTGCCGATCGAAGACTACCGGAAACTGGTGGGCCACCCCGATCCGAAAAAACAATTCGGCGTGAGCTTTTCTTCGGATAAGGAAAGGCATGTGGGCGATTTAGCTTACGACTTCCACAATGAGCTGCCCGTTTTCCTCCAGCCTTTGAAGGAGAATCCGCTCGCGGTCGTCGATTGGATTTCGTTGCTGGCCAACCACCGAAAAGAAGCGCACTCCTATTTAAACAAGGAGACCAGGCCTCTTCTGGTGAGCGCTTTAATGGCGCTTTCCCCAGAGCAACTAGAGTCCCTGCCGTTGGAAGACGTGCTGATTAAAGCAAAACTTTTGAAACTCGATCTCCAAGGGCACTACGCACCCTTGTCCAAGCCGGTAGAGGCGAGGCTAAAATCGCAGCTCGACCCCAGCCAATACACCAAGGTCGCCGAGGCACACCCAGAGCTCGCAGAAAGTGTGGCGCAAGCCGCCACCCACCATTTGGAAACGTTCCGCCGGCAGGCCAAAACGGCCGAAGGACCCGACGAATGGCACACGCGCTTTTTTAGCGAATTGCTCTTAGGCCAGAACAAGCTGGGCGATTCTGTTTTATTCGAAACGATCGAGAAGGAAGTTGCCCAGAAAGCACTTACGCGCCTTACAAACTCCCTTCGAGGGTGGCCCGAGGAAGTGGTTTCGCGTGCGGCAAAAGCGTTGCAGGGGCTGGAACGCGCTCACTTGCAAGAGTGGGAGCTAAACCGCCCAGGGCCAGGGTATTTGAATCGGCTTAAACGCAGCGCGCTCTCAAAAAGCCTTTCTACCGACGCGGAAGCAGCGCTCGAAGCGTCCATCCAGCTCTCCTTCCTTACGGGAGAGGCGGAGAAACAGCTCGATAAAGCACTTTCGCCGCACAAGGAACGCTTTCTTTTAGAGGTTTTCAAGCGGTCGGATCCAAAAGGGCCAGCGAGTTTTGGAGCGTCGCCTGTTTCGCTGAAGTTTCTTCGCAACAAACTTTCCGATCCCGCCCTGCTGGAATCGACCCTGGCCACAGCAGTGCGTGAACGGAGGGGCAACTTTGACTTTGAGAGTTTTGCCAGAGTGTTTGATCGACCGCTCGAGGTAGGGGATTTTATCGACTCGCCGCTTTCCATCAAAGAAAAGATGGAGCTTTTAGCCCGTGTCGCTGTTGTCGGTGAAAACCCCCGCCATGCAGCTTCTTTAGAAAAGCTTCTAAAAAGCGCCGAGCAGGATTGGTTAGACGGCAAAATGATTTTTAGCGACTTTCTAAAAACCCACTCCGTTATTTTAGAGCACCTACTCAACCCTCATGCCATGCAGTCGAAACAGGGTGAAATGGGCTTAAGCCTTGAGCGAGCGCTCAATCGCTTTGTGGAACGAACGCGCGAGAAGTTCCCGACCAAAAGAGATCGGGTAAAAAAGTTTCGAGAACTCGTTCAGTGGCAGGAAAACCTGCCTGAGGAAGCAAAGGGACGGGGCGCACCAACCTATTTAGGTTCCGACGGCCTTGAAGCGGCGCTGGACGAAACCATCGTCAAAGCATGGCGCGCGGAAGTAAAGGACGATGCGGTGGGACTCACGGACTTGCACCGCTCGAACCTCAGCTACACGGGCTACAGCAGCTTTGCTTCTTTAAACCAGGGAGATTTTATCGGCGAACTGTACGAAAGCCTTTTTACCGCCAAGCTGCCAGCCGCGCAGCGGCTTCGGATGCTGTCGGCCCTGCGAAAACACCTGACTCCGGCAGGCCTAGAAAAAGCGTGGCAGCACTTTTCAAACGAAATGCTCTATGGAAAGCCTTACCGCCCCGAAGTCGCAAGTGACTTACTGCACCGCATTTATGGCGATTACTACGACGGCCAGAACCGGAAAATGAACGAGGTTTTTGATCGCTTCAAGTTAAAGCCCGCACAAATGGCGTCTCTCAAAGACTCGCTCACGAGCGGGTCCAAACAAGTGAAATCGATTGTCTCCGCAGATGTTTTACTTGCTGCCATTGATCACAGCGTGGGAACCCCCCGCGAAAGCATCGAGTTCCTCGCCTGGCTCCAAGGGCGCACGGAGAACGCTCCCGCCACGGCCGAGCGAGTGCTTGAGCAAGTGGGCAAGCTGCAGCAAGAGGCATACGAAGGCCGAACTTTGACTAAAGACGAACTTCGCGATTTGTACCAAAACAACCACCCTGCAGTGCGCGTTGCGATGGTGACGCCGCTTGTAAGCCCCAACGATAAGCGCGGCTTACTGGCAACCAAAGAAGGCAGAGACCTCTTGGTGGAATTCCTAGTGGACGGAATGGACTCGAAGAAAGCCGGCGACTTGCGGTTTCTGAGCGAGATCTATTTGGAAGCGCTCGGGCCGGAAGGCCACCCGGTCATTGCCCGCCTAGTCGCTGCCCAGGGAAAAGCCCAAACGCACACCGATGCCGAAAAGCTCTCTGGCTTTGTGCAAAGCCGAGGGGCACTTTGGGTAAAAATGGCTCAG
>JANPJT010000190.1:0-11575 GCA_031425635.1 Pseudomonadota bacterium | reverse complement strand
CGTGCATGCGCTCGGCATTGCGGCGGATCACGCTAAGGAATCGTCGATTGTTGTCAGCGTCGTCAATCGCCCCGTCCTCGAGCGTTTCAACGAACGCCATTATCGACGTCAGCGCGACCGATCCTCCAGCGGTTGCCGGGCAGACAGATCCGGATAGCCTCAAGATTTTAAAGTCGCTAGCACAAAATGCTATCGACACTTGCTGTAAGACAGCATCCGTTTACATGGTTCAGTACGGGAGTGCCGTAAACAATTTAAACCCGTATGCGGGCCAAGCAGATTCCGCTCTTGCGAATCAGCCCAAGTACGATGCCTGCATGACTGCCGTCATGAATTTTGAAACGCAGTTTAGAACGACCGGGAACGGAACTTACCCTTCGTACCCGCCTGCAGAACAATGGCGTAAAGATCAAGGGCGAGCCGTAATCAACTGCGTCGGTGGAAACATGGTCGCAGCCGGTCTGCCTATTGATCCTGCGAGCCTCGCGTCTTACGGGCCGGGTATCTCCAATATCGCGAGCCAGTTCAATTCGATCCCGGGTGTTTCCGGAAGCAACCCGTACGCGGCTTCTCGTGGACTTGCCAGCCAGGGAAATAATTTTGGCGTGAGCCTCACTTCGACAATTCCTAGCCTAGGCTACTTTGGCCGAGACCCGGGCATGCCGGCGAACGGCTCTCTAGGGGGTATCGGGTTTGGGTCGGGGATCGTCGCTCCAAATTCTAACAACCCTCAACTGGTACCCAATACGAATATCCCGCTCAATCAGCCTCCCGCGGGTTGGTACACATTCTAAATCTCGTGGAGTAACGCAATGGTGCGGCTAGCGTGGGTCTTGCTTTTTTTCCACCTCCAGGCGGCTGCTGAAAAACCATTCCAGCCGAACGGGCCCCTCACGAAAGACACCATTGCAGCCACTTCAAAAGAAGCTTTCGACTTCTACATTAAGCAAGGAATGAGCGCTGAAAAGGCACAGACCGCAGCGAAAGAGTGGCTTAGTGAAGCTGAAAAAGGCTGCGTCGCCGAGCCTTCCCCCATTAGCGACGGCGCCCCCTCTGCACCTCGCGGAAAAGGAAAGGATTCGTTCGTTACAGAACCGAGTGCGACTGCCCCCGAGACCTGCAAGACTTTGGATAAAGAAATAGTTGAACAAGGAAAGTCCGGCATTGAGAATGCCGCAAAGGAGTACGCAAGCAGCAACCCTCTTCCTGAACCGCCAAAGCCCACGCCAGTGGTTCCCACTCCCGCGCAACCGAGCCCAGTTCTGCCATCTCCAGCATCGCCACCACCAAAGACCGCAGGGCCTACCGCCCCTCCGTCTTACGGCCCGCTCTCACCGCGCCCAGAAGGGCCGATGGTGGTAGAGGCCGAACAAACCCACACCGGGAACACCACGCCGAGCTCCTACGAATCTTCGAACAGCGTGAGCAAAACGTCAGGAACCACCGAAAGCCGAACCGTTTCAATAAGCTCCTTCAACCCTACTCCCGCGGTGGTAGCCAATAACTTTAGCGTTGCAAAAGACGCTCTGGATGAAAGAGTTGCGCGAGGCACTCTCTCGCCGGTGGTCGCCGAAGCTTTGCTCGCACGCCTAAAGCCTGTGCTGGAAACTGAGCCAAATTTAATTAAAGCGCTAGGGAACGTTCAGGAGTCTTTGAAGGAGAAAACCCTTTTCGCTGATCCGGTGCCAGTCGCCGAAAACCGATCGCAGAGCTCACTCACAGAGCGCCCCCCTTCCGATGTAAAAGCCGCGGGCCTTCCACTACCGCGTTCATTCAATTCCAGCAGCGCCCCGGAGGGTAGTCCACTCAAAGCCGTGAACGCTGCGGCGCTTTTGGTCGCAAGTGCCGCGCTCCTGGAATCCACTGTGGCCCTTTCTAAGCCTGCAGGGAAAGAAGCTTTAGCGCCCTCTAAGATTTCCAGTGGTAAAACCGATCCCGGCGTTCTCGCAAAATCAGCCGGTGTTTTATCGTCGACAGCCACGGTGTCGTATTTTCCACCCCTCCCTTCGAAAGCTTTTTCTGCCAAAGACGAAAGGGTTCCGAGCAAACCGACCAAACCCAAAATTGGCGGTATTCTGGCGAAAATTCTCACTCTTTTCACTGGGCCAAGTAAATCGGAGTCGACGAAGGCCCGTGCCATTTCTAGCCTGACAGGCAAACACGAAGAGGGTTCTGGTGACGCGACGCTAGCGTCGCTCAACGAGCCCGAAGTGGACTTCGGCGACGATGGCTTTGACCAAGAGTTTTTAGCCATCGGCCTAGGGGCTTTCGGTATCTCCTTCGGAGCGGCTCTGCTTACCTTTGTCCTATGGTCCCGAAAGCGATCTAAGAAGAAAACTGTTTAGAAGAAAACATTTGGCTTGTTTTCGACCTCTTCCGGAGTCACATGGCTCTTTAAAAGGATCTCGCAAATATGATCGAGCCGTTCAATATGCTCGAACGCTGTCCAAGGATCCGCAGCGACGCTGCAAACTCCATGGTTCGCCTGCCCCACCACATCGAACTTGAGCGCGCCGCTAACGTCCAGGCCTAGCGCCTTGGCGGTAGCTTCACCCAATTCTTCCGAAGTGGCTCGCAGGGCCGGCACAACGGGGCCGACACGCGTGTAGCGGAAAATCTCGGGAAACTGAGTACACACTTTTTGCAAGTTATAACCACGGTACATGCAGGCAACGACATGGGTGGGGTGCACATGGACCACCGCACGCGTCTTCGAGGCATTTTTCAAAAGCAAATGGTGCATGTGCAGTTCGCCGGAGGGTTTAGTCCCCGCCGGAATTTTAAGGTTTTTCCCTTCATCCATCTCCATTCGGATCATCAACTCCGGGAAAATCAGGTTCTTCCTCCAGGCGGACGGAGTGATGTACACAAATTTGCTTCGAGATCGACGCAAACTTGCGTTGCCGTCCCTAGTCGTAATCCAACCGCGCGCGTAGCACGCCCGCATTACATCGCCGACTGCCGTGATCATGCGCCCGCCTTCTCGGACATTCTACCCATAATGCTTACGGTCAATTTTCGGGGCATAAACCGAGTGAGAGCCGCAGCGAATTGATTCTTGCTCCCTGAGATTACCGTAGGACGGCTTCGGCTTTTTACAGCAGCCAAAGCCACGTCCACCACGGCTTCCGGAGTTTGGGTCATGCCTTTAGGCAAGTCATCTTTCTTCCCGCCGGCGTTGATGGAGAAGCTTGTTGCAGTCACCCCTGGGCAAAGGTCCATTACAAAAACACCTTTTTCTTTTTGCTCAAACCAGAGGGATTCGGTAAACGAAGTGACAAACGCTTTCGTCGCGGAATAAAGGCCCAGCATAGGCATCGGGAGAAAAGCGAGTGTCGACGACACATTGATCAAGGCGTCGTTCTTTTTCGCTTTCTTCAAAAACGCATGCGATAAGGACACAAGCGCTTCGCAGTTGAGGCGCAGCATTGCGAGCTGTTTATCAATCGAAACGTCCGTAAATTTCCCGAATGTGCCTACACCCGCGTTATTGACGAGAAGATCGTAGTTGCTGCTTTGGAGCTCAGCGACCACTTTCGCTTGCCCCTCTGGAGAGGATAGGTCGGCTAGAAGAAAAGTTGCCCCATTGCCGATTTCGGCCACGCCTTCCTTCAGCTTAGCTTCATTTCGAGCCACTAAAGTAACTTGGTAGCCGCTCTTTGAAAGTTTCTTCGCAAAAACTTTTCCGATCCCTTCGCTGGCTCCCGTAACTAACGCTTTTTTCGCCATAGATATTCCCCCTGTGGAGGCACTTTACACGAGCGCGAAATTTCTGCGAATACTTTGCCGAAAAGTTTGAAGAACCCTTACCATGGAGCTTCTCCAGGGGTGGTATCAGCCCAGAGAATAGGCGCAAAATCGACGCCCCTTGATTTTGCCACCTTGCAGGCCTTTCAAGGCCCGGTGCGCGTGTTGCTTTTCCACGGCGACATAGGAGACCCGGTCTTGGATTTCGATCTTTCCGATGAGAGTACCTGGCACCTGGCACGCTTCACCCGTCAGCGCGCCCAGAATATCGCACGGCCGTAATTTATCTTTGCGGCCTCCCGAGATTTCGATTGTCTCCATTTCTCTCTCTTTTGACGCAATACCCACTTTGGAGGAAAGGAAGCTTTTTCGTTCCGCTTTCCCTTTCGAAAACTCCTCGATTTTCTGGAGTCGGTAAGCTTCTTTGCTGGAGTAAAAAGAAATGGCTTGCCCGGTTTTCCCTGCGCGGCCCGTTCGGCCAATCCGGTGCACGTGGACTTCCGGATCTCGAGCGAGATCAAAGTTAATCACTGCGTCGAGTCCCTCAATATCGAGCCCTCTCGCTGCTACGTCGGTTGCAATTAAAACGCGAACGCTCCCATTGCGGAAGCGGGCGAGGACTCTATTTCTGTCGAGCTGCTCAAGCCCCCCGTGGATTTTATCAGCGCGGAGCTTGGCTGCGACACAAGCCGCAGCTACTTCATCCACACCGGATTTCAAATTGCAAAACACAAGAACGGATTCAAACCCCGCCTCAACGAGAGTTTGGGTGAGCGCTTTCAAACGATCTTCTTCTTTTACCAAAACGGCCGTTTCGGAAATGGCGGGCCGGTCGGCAGCGGGAGCCGTAATCCGGACCGGGCCCTTCAGAAACCGCGCGCTCAGCGAACGGATTTCGTGAGGAAAAGTGGCCGAGAAGAGCGCCGTCTGTCTTTCCGACGGTACTTTCGCAGCGATTGCTTCAATGGCATCCGAGAACCCCATGTCGAGCATCCGGTCAGCTTCGTCCAGGACCAAAGTATGGACTCTCGCCAAGTCTACTTTCCCTCGGTCCATGAGATCCATCAAACGGCCTGGCGTGGCGACCACAATGTGGGTGCCAAAAAGCAGCGCTTTAATTTGAAGGAACGAAGGCTCTCCGCCGACTAGCGTCGTCACCAATAGATTGCTTTTGAACCTTCCAGCGTTGCGTAACGCTTTCGCGACCTGGCCGCAAAGCTCTCGCGTGGGGCAAAGGACCAAGGCTTGGAGCGTTCGGCCTTGAGTATCGATTTTCTCCAGCAACGGCAGCCCGTAGGCCAGCGTTTTACCGCTCCCGGTGGCCGCTTCCGCTATGAGGTCACTGCCCTTTCGAAGGACTGGGATGCTCAGGGCTTGAATCGGAGTCAAAGCGCTGAAGCCAAACCCTGAAAGTGCCTTTTGCATGGTTTCGGGCAGCTGCGGGAAAGTTATCGAGGTATTCATGGAGCGCTTCAGGTACCATAATTTGCGCTGGTGGCGGCAAGAAATTTGGGAACGCGGCCGGCGCGAGGGGGATCTTTTGGTACTTTACAGTTTCCGGCGCTGTCCTTTTGCGATCCGAGTTCGGATAGCTCTCCACGAAAAGCACCTTGCTTTTGAAACCCGTGAAGAAGACTTGGCTAACTTCTCTGAAGACCTTCGGAGCCTGCACCCTGAAAAGAAGGTCCCACTGCTCGTTCACGGGCGGCTGGTGCTCTATGAGTCTTCCATCATTACCGAATACTTGGAGGACTTTGCGCCTCTCCCACCGCTGATGCCCAAAAGCGCCGAAGGCAAAGCGAAAGTAAGGCTGCTCACTTATTGGTGCAACCAGGTCTTGAAACCTCAAATCGATAGGGTCAAATATGGTGCTTCACGGTTTCCCGAAGCCGAATGCGAAGGGGCCGAAGCGAAACTCGTTCTCAGTTTAGCCGAGCTAGAAGCGAAGCTTGCCGATTCGCAGTGGCTGGTTGAAAACCAGTTTTCCTTGGCAGACATCCACCTTTTCCCGTTTATACGCCAAATGGCTGGCGCCAAACCTTCGCTCATGCAGCGGTTTCCCCGTGCGATGGGCTGGAGCGAAAGGATCAGTGCGCGGGACAGCTTCAAAAAGGCAATGGCTTAGCGACTGACCCTTTATGTGGACAAGGCGTGGCGAATCTAGACAGAAAAATCCTCACGCGATCTAACTTAACCACATCAAGGGTCAGCCCCTAGCGAAACGAACGCAGCCCTCTTTTGACGATGGCGGCAGTGTGCGGGTGAGCCTTCCGAAGCCAGTCTTTGGCGACCTTTTTTACCCACTGGGGCTGGGAGTTAGCGGCATCATTGAGCCAGTTTCCCACCGAATTTTGAACGTACTTACTGGGGTCTTCTTTCAAGCGGTTGAGTAGCGGCAGCGCCTGTTCGGGAGCGGCTTTCAATGCTTCAATGTGTGAGCACCAAACCCCTCTGGGGCGAGTCGCTTCGGAAGCAAAACGGCGTACGCCTTCTTTGTCGGAATCAGTCCATTCTTGCAAAAGTTTAAGCGCCAAAGGAAGGTTCGATCTCACGCTTTCGCGCAGGGCAAGCCATGCCCATTCTCGCACCCCAAAGTGCCGATCGCTCGCAAAAACGGACATTGCGTCAAGTTTGGACGCGAAATCAAGCGATTCGTCCCCGGCAATCGCGTAGCACGCAAAACCGCGGACGGTATCCGAAGCGTGGGACTCGAACGACCGCCAGTCCTTCATTTTCGAACCGTAAAAAGCCATTCTCTTCACAATGCCCGTATCCGGACACTCTTCTCTCGTGATTCCGACTGCGGAGGCTAGCTCACCGAGATCCATGGCGAGGCCTTCCACAAGGTTGGCTGTTTCCAGTGTCCCTTCGTTCAAGCGCTTTAGCACCGCGGCATCTACCGTTTTTACCGTTCGCGCGCCTTTCCTTCCGACCATTGAAGATTCTCCGTGCCTGCCCGAGGTCTTAGCGCCGAATGGGGATTGCGGCAATCCCCCTCCGTGGGGTAAACACTTCGCAATGGATGAAAAAACACGCCCTTCAGTTGAGAACGGTAATTCCTCACACAACCCTTTTGGGGATTCGAACGAAATTTTCGATGAAATCGAGAAGGCCGCCCTTTCGTGGACTAAAACCGCGACACAGGCCATCCGAAAGTACCCTTTGCAGTCGGTCGCTTTGGGGCTTGCGGTGGGAGCGCTCGCTGGTGCCCTGCTCAGAAATGGTAGACCCAGTGGAAAGTAAGCTCGCCAAAGAGGAAAGTCTGGAGTTCAGCGCGCTGGTAGTGCGCGCCCTGCAGAGCACCGAAAAATTGGTTCGCCTTGAACTCGCTCTCATCCGCTCTGAGTTGAGACAAGATATCAGCTCGCTCGGCCGTCGTTCGGTTGGACTCGTAGGCGCCGGGGTGGGGCTTTTTGTTGCGTTGCTCTTGTTTTCGTTTGGAGCTGCGGCCCTGCTAGTAGAACGAACGGGCTGCCACTGGTCGAGTGCTTTGTTCGGCCTTAGCTTATGCTACTCGGTAGTTTTTGGCTTACTGGCGCTTTACCTCCAGGTCGGTTTTTCCAAAGCTTCTTTGTACCCTGGAAAATCGCTTGATTCGCTAAAGGAGGCATTCCAATGGACGAACCTGTCGAAACAGAACTAGCTAAAACGGCGCAGTTGCTTGCGAAAGACCTGCGTGAAATTGAAAGTCGAGTCAGTGCCCAAATTGAAAATGCGAAGGACACTGTCGAAAAGGTTTCTGAAGGCATTTCGTCGCTAAAGGACGGGCTTTCCCCTTCCCGTATCGTCCAAAGGCACCCCCTGGCGTGCGTTGGGGGAGCGGCCATTCTCGGGTTCCTATGGGCCAGCCGTCCCGGCCCCTCTGAGCGCAACTCCACCTGGCTCACCGAGTTTGGGCCAGAGATTCGAAGCCTTCGCAACACATTGATCCGGCAAGCAGTCCATTTTGCCGTCGATAAAGTGGTAGAGGCTACCAAACGCAAAATAGAAGCTGACCCTCCGCAAAGCTAGAAAGCCTTTTTGGTTAAAACAGCGAAGCCGCTCGTAAAGGGAGGGGGAATCGTGAGCTGGTATTGGCCTTGCTTTGCCTGCAGAAACTCCTGGGTGGCCGTTTCAGGCCCCGACGAAAAGTAGCCATAATCGTCCAGCAAAATAGAACCGTCTTCAGAAAGGCGCGCGTCGAGCAGGTTTAAGGCAAGCAAAGTCGGTTCGTAAAAGTCGAAATCGACGTAAGCAAAACACACTTTAGTCGGCAGCGGAGACGCTTCCGAAAGAAACCCTGGGACAATCCGCGTACGGCTTAAGGGAAAATGTACTGCTTCTAAGCGCTTTTGAACTTTCTCAACGGGCCAGACCATCCGCCCTTCGTACGCTTCCATTTGCCCCAGGCTAAAAATATCGTTCAGCAACACGTCTTTTTGTGTAGGCTTGGGAAGCCCTTCGAAAGAGTCGTATAACCAAAGGCTTCGGTCCGACAAAACGATCTCGTTCGCGAGCAAAGCCGACGTAGCCCCTTCCGCAACCCCGAACTCACAAACGTCGCCCTCCACTTGGAGCGATCTGCGGAGGCCCTCCACCAGGTAGAAGGCTTTCATGAGCCCACACCCGATGAGTTGGAGCATCAGCGCGTGCCGCCCTTCCCGGGGGGCTAACTCTGGAAAAAGCTGAGACTTAACCAACGACTCGGTTTCCGCCAAGTATAGTTGGCACCGATCGGCGATGGCGGTGGAGTTTCTATCGATCGTCTCGCGCCGAGCGACCCCAAGTCCCAAAGGACTCAGTGCGGTATTGACCATTTTTTTTGCTACTTCATGCAAAGAACCCGACATGGGCCAATTCTAAGCCCAACGACCCCAGAACGCACCCCAAATTGGGTATTGCCCGCTGCGCAGAACCCATTCTATTTTCCCGCAGTGAACTATGAAATTGTTTTAGACGCGGGGGAGACAGCAAACAAATGCACGATTGCCCCGTTAGCCGACCGCCCGGACTTTCAGCTCTTTCCCGTCCGAGGCGAGGGGTTGATTGGGCCACTCACCGCTTCGGTGCTTTTGCACCATGAAGGCGAGTGCTTGACGAAGTTAAGCGCTCAATTGCCCCCCGTGGCGGCAATAGCCTGCGTCGACTGCGTGTGGCGGCGGCTGCCCAAGCTACTCGGAAAGCTGCAGTGGAAAGACGGCGAGGAACCGGCTTTGGGGAGGATCCCTTCGGGATTCGTCACGGCCTACCCGAGAGTCGGTTTGCCGGAGCACGACCCCGAAGGCGGGCTTGCGACGATTGAAGCCCTATTCGTGGCCGCTGCAATCCTAGGCCAATGGGACCCCTCGCTTTTGTCTCGGTACTATTTTGGCGCAAAGTTTATTGGACTGAACGCAGAACGTTTTCTAGCGCTCGGCATCGCAAGCCTGCAAATAGACGAGGCCCTGCGCTCCAAACCCGCGTTCGAACGAACGGCATTGAGTCGACGAAAAAACCGAGGGAGGATGCCCCGCCAAGGCTGAACGGTAGAGATGAGAAACGCGGAAGTTTCATTGCCCTTTGCGGTCGGCCACTCGCTCGATTACAACGCTGCTTCCGCAGCCCGCTTCCCCTCTGCTCCGGCCCGAAAAGGGCCGTCGGCCGGGACGCTCGCGACAAGATCGCTACTGTGACTGCTTGAGCCAAGGGTGCTCGTAGCCACGTCCGGAGTAGCCGGCGACTTGTCCCCCAGCCCGAAAAACTGCTTCACTGCGCACGATCGCATGATTCCGCTCTGTAATCCAGAGAGGGCCGCCACACCCAAAACACCCTTTGCAAAGGGCGACTTGGCAAACCGCAACGCAGCCACGCCACTCAGCACGCCTAACCCTATTCGAAAATAACTTTCCACTGCACCAACATTTTTTTTCATTTTTGAACTCCCTTACCGAGTGCGGATGCATCACCTATGCCAGGTGCGATCCCGCCCCATAGGGGCGAGGTAATCCGTCTAGCCCGAAGTTTGATCGCCCACGATGGGCAATATGTGCCCCGTAATAAAACTGGAATCGGCGTACGAGGCCAAAAAGACAAAGGCCGGGGCAATCTCCTCGGGTTGAGCCGGTCTTTTAAATTGAGTCTTAGCCCCAAAGTTCGAAACGTCCTCAACAGAAAAACCCTTATCGGCGGGGTTCAAAGGAGTCCAAACGGGCCCTGGGGCGACGGCGTTCACACGAATCCCTTTGTCGACAAGGTTGTGTGCAAGCGCTTTTACGAAAGCATTGATGGCGCCTTTCGTAGCGGAGTAATCCAGCAAATGCTTGCTTCCGAACAAGCCCGTCTCCGAACTTGTGACGATGATTGCTGATCCCGGCTTTAGGTAAGGGATAGCTTTGCGAGTGAGCCGAAAAAGTGCAAACACATTGGTATCGAAAGTTTTTTCAATTTCTTCATCGGATACTTCTTCGATAGAGGCCTTTCTTCGTTGGTAGGCGGCGTTGCTCACCAGAATGTCCAGGCCGCCCCATTGCTGGGCCACACTTTCAATGAGCGAATCGCAAAAGGTGCGGTCTCTCAAATCTCCAGGGATGAGAACGCACTGCCCTCCCCTTTCCTCGATGAATCGGCGAGTCTCTTCGGCGTCCGTTTGTTCTGATGCAAGGTAGTTGATGGCAACCTTCGCCCCTTCTCTCGCGAAAAAAACCGCAACGGCTCGGCCAATTCCCGAGTCGCCACCGGTAACGAGCGCGATCTTGCCTTTGAGTTTTTCGGCAGCCTTATAACTTGGCCCCTGAAAGCGCGGCCGCGGCTCCAGCTCGGATTCTAGGCCGGGTGCCGGAAGCTTTGAAGCAGGGAAAGGGGGATACGGTTCATTATCAATCTTTGTTTTCTGTGGATGTACCATAGCGTTCGATTCCCTTGCTAAGCTCGATCGGATGCCGATCTTTCTGTGTTTCTGCAGGACAAGTGCCAAGCTGGCCCCCGCATTTTTCTAAAAAGAGTCACCAATTTCCATCACCGCGTTGAAGGGATCCGGAGACTCCAGTGATTGGAGCGTGGCGGATGGCAAGCCCGACATGCAGCTATTGGGTCGGCAGGCTTTTACTCGACGGATCTTCCAGCCAAAAGCCGTAGGCTTTCTAAAACAGCGGCTTCAGCATCTCGGTTGCGGCGCTTGACCGCTTGAGGAGAAATTCCCTCCAATTCAGCGATTTCACTAGTGGGTAAGCCGGCAACAAAAGCTTGCCGGTAGTAAACAGGGTACTTTGCCGATCGCTTGTTCTGGCTCAGCTGGGAGAAAGCTGATTCTTTCAGAGATTCATAGCCGACGAATTGGTCGGCTAACGCGCGGGAAACCACTCTCGCGATGGAAAGCGCGAAGGCGGGGTGATCCACGAAAGTCGGTTTTTCCCTCCGAAACTGTTCCCACTTCTTCTCGGCGGCCTTGGCTAAGAAAGAGTAAGGGGTCGGCTCCAGGGATTGCAAAAAACTCTCCAGCTCAAAGCCATATTTCTCCGAACATTCGCGCAGCTCGTCACCCAGTTTCCCTAAAGTCGTTTCCCAAAGCGATTGGGGTGCATCGAGTTCAGGCGGCACGACCGAGTAATCCTCCCAAACAGCTGCGGAGTGTTCGGTGCGAAGGCAGGTGGCGGTATCGAAAAGTAGCTCACAGAGAGTTCCTGGCGGAGGTTGCAGGGCGGGAGTTTCCTTCAAGTTATCATGTAGGCGGTTCCTCATCACGGTCGCCGCGTAGCCTCTAAAAAGAGCCGAGTTTTCAACCGAGGCGTTTCCATCGTCGAATTTCGACCGCTTGAGAAGGTCCACCGCCGTATCATTTAAAAGGTCGTCCACTTCGTAGCCCCGCCCTAGC
>JANPJT010000189.1:0-4698 GCA_031425635.1 Pseudomonadota bacterium | reverse complement strand
GTCTGCACCGACCAGCTTTGTGACTATCGGGATGGTTTTAGCCAGTTTTCGAGCTTGAACGTACAAATTGTCGGGATCAGCGCGGACTCCGTGGAGAAACACTCGGACTTCGCTGCTAAGTACAATTTCCCGTTCCCGTTGCTCAGCGATCCGACACAGCAAGTGGTAAAGGCTTTGGGCTGCACGTCGAAATGGACTTTCGGTCTAGTGAACCGGTCCGTTTGCCTGATTAGCCAGAAGGGGGAGATCCTGTGGCGTTTCGTTGAGCCGCTGGGTTTCACTCGCCGCAAAACCCCGGAATTGATGCAAAAGATCCGGCAGGTTCTATCAGAAAGTCGGTAGCAGTTGTTTTGGGTGGCGCAACTAAGGTATACGTCTGCGCTTCATGGCATGCACGCGTTTACATAAATGGATGGCTACTCAAGGACTGACTTCTCGCCGGATGGCGGAGCGTTGGATCCTCGCGGGGCGAGTCGAAGTAAACGGACAGATTGAAAAGACTTTGGGGCGCCAAATCGACCCCAGCACCGATAAAATCCGGGTAGATGGTAAGCTCATTCAATCCGAAGCCCCCCACTTGATTTATTGGCTCCTGAATAAACCCGATGCGACTATCACCAGCCGACGCGACCCCGAAGGCAGACGCACGATTTATGATCTCCCTTCGCTAGCGAAGCAGCCGTTCCCCGTTTTGACGGTCGGGCGCTTGGATTACCGCACCGAAGGCGTGCTGCTGCTCTCCAATGACGGAGAACTGGTGCACCGGCTCATGCACCCGAAGTACCACGTGCCGCGCACGTATGATGTTTTGCTGCCCTCGCGCTTGAGGGAGCTGCAAATCGATCGCCTTACTAAAGGCATCCGGCTCGACGACGGCCCGGTGGCAGGCGTCGATATTCGGGCCTGCGGCTCAAAGAACTTGGGGGCGACGAGAGGTTCTTGGTACCGTTTGGTTGTGCACGAAGGCCGAAATCGCCTCGTGCGCCGGCTCTTCGAGAAACTGGGAGTGCGGATTATTCGTCTCGTTCGAGTGGCCTATGGGCCCATTCGGTTGCCGGAAGGGTTTGAGCCGGGGGCCCTCATCCCGCTGAGTCCCGACCAAATCGCTGCTCTTAAACGCGCAACCGAGCTCGCGCCTCCCGCGCCTGTGCATAAAAGCTTACGCAGGCCCCGGCCATTGCGGGCAAGCACCAATTCCAATCAAAATCGATATACGAAGGCAGCGAAGCCAGAATCAGCAAAAGCAGAGTGAGCGAAGCAAACGGCTGGAACCGCAGCCACGCCGCTAGCGCAGTGACGATGACCAAATAACTTTGGACCTGAGTGAGATCCACTTGCCAGGAGCTCAGCGGCACCCCGACCCAGTGGACTCCCACTTTAGGGATCCAGGTTCCCAGCGTAGCGTCGAGCGTCGGGATCTGGAGCCAAGCAAAAGGGGCTTTGATGCCTCCGCCAATGAAGATTTTAGAGACCATGGACAGGCAAAACGCATTCAGGCCCAACGTCAGAAATTCTGCAGGCTTTTTTGGCCTGGGCAACCACGCACGTTCAACCGCAATGCCGAGCGCGATCACGGCGAGCCCCAGCTGGTAGGGGTGGTTCGGAAGGCCCATGCCGAGGTAAGCGCTTAGGGCGGCAAAGCTCAGAAGAGAAAAAGACAAGAAATTCTTCATTACGCTGAAATCTAGCTGCAGAACGCAGCGGAGTCATGCCGCCCTGGGGCGATCGGTTAAAACGGACCCCAGCGCCGCGAGTAAAATAACGACCCCCCCCGCGAGCTGGCCCCTCGACAGCAATTCCCCCAAGAAGACGTAGCCAAAGGCTGCCCCAAAAGGCGACTCGAGTAAAAAGAGCAAGCTCACGATGGAAGAATCCAAAATTTTCTGCGCCCTGGCCTGGATCCCAAACGCAAGCAGCGTCGCCCCTAACGACAGAACCAAAATGCCGGCGACAGACAAAGGGTGCACATTCGACAAGTCGGGCCAGGGGTCCATCAGCAGCGCACCAACCAAGGGTGGCACGGAAGCCCAAGCGCTTTGCCAGAGGGTGAAAAGCAAAGGCGAGTGGGTTCGGTGAGCGGTTCGGCCCACTTCTAGAATTTGAAAAGCCGCGACGATAGCGCAGAGAAAAGTGTACCCATCGCCTATGTTGAGATCCAGCGACTGCACTTCACAAATGGCAGCTGCTCCGCACAGGGAAAGAAAGACCCAAAACAAGTGCTGCGCTCTAAGAGAGTTTCCCCAAAACAGCCAGCCTAAAAGGGGAACAAACACCGCGTACAAGCACGTGATGAATCCGCTCTTTGCCACGCTCGTGTATTGTAACCCGTAGGTTTGGAGGATGAGCGTTAGGCCAAGAAGTAGGCCGGGGACGATGCTCAGTTTAAAGTCCAAAGTGCGCGCCGAACGGCGCATTCTTCGGCTCAGGAATATCACCGGGGCAGCAAGGAGGAACGTCAGCGAGAAACGCAAGCCCGTGAGCCAAAAAGGAGTGAACGATAGCAGCCCCCACTTCAGCGCAATAAATCCGAAGCCCCAAAGAGAGGCTGCGAAAACAAGTTCCGCAACGGCGCGGTTGGGCGAAATCTGGCGGTGTTCCATCGGAGCGAAGGCTTAAACTAAAACTAGCGTTTGGCAATCAATCTAAGGGGTGTCGAACACTAAAGAATAGGTGCGGGTGGTGGAGTCCATCAGTTGAACCCTCGTCGTCCCGGCAGCAGCGGGAGCCGTGAAAGTGGCCGTGCCCCCCGTGAAAGTACCGGCAGTGACTCCGGCTGTTTCGCCCGCGAGCGTTCCTTGGGTCCCCAAAATGGAAACTTGCGACCAAGTGTAAGGCGCTGTTCCATTTTGTGCCGTCAGGCTAAGCGAAACGCTCCGAGGGATTTGGCCCGATTGGTAGTTGAGCGGTGTGACAGCAATGCAGAGCCCAGTGCTCGAACCGCAGTTCCCGGTAGTGCTGGTCGTCACAGGGGCGTAGCACACATCGGTGGCGCCAAAGGGCCCGACGCAGACTTGGCCGCACTGGGCGAGAAAAAGAAGTGCCGCGAACAAGAATCCAGCCTTAAGCATTGCCATTCCTTATCATACCGTGCGCCCGCATCTACCGCTACTTTTTGGGTGGCTCTTCCGGAGGGGCGCAGGCGGCGGTGAAGCCCTTCGAGCAGGCTTCCGTGAAGAGGTTTTTTGCTTCAGCGCTTTGGCCTTGCTGGGTATAAATCTGGCCCATGAGGTTTAAGGCCTCTCCGACGTGAGGATCTCCGGCGCGTTCATTGCCGATCTGCACGATCTTTTGGAGGGCGGGCAGCGCCCCCAGGAAATTCTTTTCGTTGTATTTTAAATACGCGAGCACCAGGTAGGCTTTGGTGGTTCTCGGGTGCGCTTGGATCCAGCTTTCGATGGTCTCCGTTGCTCCGCTAGTGTCTTTCAGCGAGAGTTTTGCGAACGCTAAGTTCTCAAAGAGCCATTCGTCTTGAGGGTCTCGCTTCATTCCTTTTTCAATGACTTTGAGAGCTTCTTCATTTTGGTTTTGCTGGAAAAGCAATTGCGCTTCGAGCTTAAAGCCAATCGTGCTGTCCGAAGCGACGTCGTTCTGGAGCGCTCGTGAAAGAATGAGGGCTTTCTCGGGCGACTGGGTGAGGCTTCGGAATTCTAGGAAAAGGTTTGCTGCTTCGATGAAAAATTCGCGGCTGCGAACTCCTTCTCGCATGAATGTATCGAGATCCTGTAGGTGTTTCTCGGCCTCTTTGCCGAGCCCCGCGCGCAGGTTGATCAAAACCAGTCGCACAGTCGCAAGGGGGTTTTCAGGCTGGAGCTCTTTGGCTTTTCGATAGGCTACTAACGCCGGCTCGTAGCGCTTTTGGATCGCGTACAGACTTCCGAGTGTTAGCTGAAGTTCTGCTTCGCGGGAGTACTCTTTGGATAAGCTCTCTGCTTTAAGAATGGCCTCATCGATCTTCCCGTCGCGTTCGAGCTGGTGGACCGAGGTGACTTCTCTTTCGAAATCGGTGCTACTGCGCGTTCCTGGCAGGACAAAATAAAGCATGCCCAACGCAATCCCGCTGATGAGAAGCCGGCGCCGCGTGGAAGGGGAAAGCGCCATAAAGAGGCTTTGAGATTCCCTGGGTTCAGGGGATTCCTCCACAAACGTGGGAGGGGCTTGCTCGAGCGGTTTCTGCAGTGGTTCTTCTGAGTTTTCGTTGAGTAATGAAAGCGGTTTTTCCGGAATCTCTGCGATTTCGGTCGCAGGCGAGAGCTGGCAGTCAAACAGGCTATTGCCGATTTGGAGTCGGTCCCCGTCGACTAGCACCCCTGTTTCTACGAGGTTGCCGTTGACGAGCGTCCCGTTCAAACTTTTTAGATCGGTGTAGGAAAGTTTTCCCGATCGCTCGTCGTAATTGAGTGCGACATGGGACCTGGAGACTCGGGGGTCTTGCAGGATCACATCCCCTTTGGTTCTGCCGAAAACGGTCGTCCCCGGCTCAATCGTAATGACTTTGCCCTTATCCTTGCCTTCTATGATGACAAGTTTGGGGGATGTGGAATCGGGTGTTTTCACAGTCTCTTTATCGGCGGGAGAGCGGGATTTCTCGAGCCATTTTGGAACCTTGTAATGCGAAGCGTCTAAGCTGCCTTTTTGGGAACGGTGGCCCGAGGCGTCGAGCGCGCTGCTTTCATTTGGAATTCGCCTTCGAAGATAGCG
>JANPJT010000188.1:0-16301 GCA_031425635.1 Pseudomonadota bacterium | reverse complement strand
AGGCGCTGTCGCGCTTGGGCACCCCGTGGGTGCCACAGGCGCCCGCATCATTATGACCGCGTTGTTTGAAATGCAGCGCCGAAATGTTCAGCGAGGGCTTGCGACACTTTGCATTGGTGGCGGGCAGGGCGCGGCGTTTGTCTTGGAACGGAAATAGAGGGCACCATGGAACTTACACGGGAAAATTTTAGAGAAGCGGTTACCCAGTTTCGATCGAGTTTTAAAGAAGACGCGATGGGAACGGCGGAGAAGTCCCTCACGCTAGAGAAGCGGGGGAACGTCGCCGTTCTGGTGTTTGACCAGTTTGGAGAAAAAGCCAATAAGCTCAGCACCCCCAACATGCTGCGCCTCTTTGAGCTCTTTTTGGAAGTCGAAAAAGACAAAAGTCTCAAAGCACTCGTGTTGGTGAGCCGAAAGCCCACCATTTTTATTGCGGGCGCGGACATTTCCGAAATCCAAATGATGACGGCGGGAAAGCACACTTCGGAAGCGCTGATGAAGCTTCAGGCTGTGTTCACTTATTTAGAGCGGCTTCCGATCCCGACGATTGCAGTGATCCATGGTGCGTGCATGGGTGGAGGGACTGAACTTTCGCTGGCGTGTGACTACCGAATTGTTTCAGATGCACCAGAAACAAAGATTGGATTACCGGAAGTGCTGCTCGGCGTGCTCCCCGGATGGGGCGGTACTCAGCGTTTGCCGCGGCTTGTCGGTCTTGAGACTGCGCTTGATCTGATTTTGACGGGTAAGACAGTCGACGGGAAAAAAGCGAAAAAGATTGGCCTCGCGGATAAAATTGCCCCCAAGGAAACGTTAGAGGCGCGTGCTTTGGAGTGGGCCGAAGAGCTTGCAAAAACCGGTCGCAAAGCAACGAAGTCAGGGCCTCAAAGTTTGCTCAGCCGGATTCCTGGCGGCACATGGGTTATTTTTGATCAGGCCCGAAAGCAGGTTCTTTCGAAGTCTAAGGGCCACTACCCGGCCCCGTTGAAGATCATCGAAGTCTTGAAGAAGACGTACGGCGGAAGTTTGGAGTCGGGCTTAAAGATCGAAGCGAAAGCTTTTACGGATCTGGTCCGCACTCCCGAGTGCCAGAGCCTTATCCATGTTTACTACCTTCAGGAAAGAGTGAAAAAAGATAAAGGGGTGGATGCTTCTGCCGTCGGAAAGACGATCCACAGCGCTGCGGTGCTCGGAGCCGGGGTGATGGGTGGAGGCATTGCGCAGCTCTTCGCGGCGAAAGACGTCCGGGTGCGGATGAAAGACTTGGGCTGGGACGCCATTGCCAAAGGCTACCAGGCAGCAGAGAAAGTTTTTCGCAAACAAGTGAGCCGCAAGAAAATGCGGCCCAATCAGTTTGACAACGCGATGGCAAAGATCGAGGGAACCACCTCGTACACTGGTTTTCACACTCTGGATCTAGTCGTGGAAGCGGTTGTAGAAAACTTGGAAGTGAAGAAAAAAGTTTTCGTCGAATTAGAAAAGTACGTCGGTCCAAACACCGTGCTGGCGACAAACACTTCCAGTCTTTCCGTTACGGAGATCGCTTCGGCCGTGAAAGACCCTTCACGAGTAGTCGGGATGCACTTTTTTAACCCGGTCGACAAAATGCCGTTAGTGGAAGTGATCCGAGGCAAGCACACTAGCGACGAAGCAGTGGCCACTATTTTCCAGTTTTCTAAAAAACTGGGGAAAACGCCTATTGTGGTGAAGGACGGCGCGGGTTTTGTCGTGAACCGGATCCTAGGGCCTTACCTGAATGAGGCAGTGTTTCTGCTTTCCGAGGGAGTTTCCCCAAGAAAAATGGACGCGGCAATTGAGTCTTTCGGGATGCCGATGGGGCCCTGTGCGCTGCTCGATGAAGTCGGCTTGGACGTGGGCGCCAAGGTTTCAAAAATCCTTTTTGAGGCGTTTGGCGAAAGGATGAAGCCACCTTCTTTAATGGAAAAAATCAGTGCGGAAGGCCGGTACGGAAAGAAAACGGGGAAAGGAATCTACTTGTATCCCGATGGAAAAACAGCGGAGAACGACCCCAATTTGTTTAGTCGCATGGGAGTCAAAGAAAACCCCTCCGCAGTGCCCCCTCAGAACATCGTAAAACGCTGCATTTACCTCATGGTCAACGAAGCGGCTCGGTGCGTGGAAGAGGGGCTCGTTCGAGATGTTGCTGATGTGGATATCGGGATGATCTTCGGTACCGGGTTCGCTCCGTTCCGAGGGGGCGTTCTTAAATACGCAGACTCCTTGGGTGCGGAAGCGATTGTGGCGGATCTGGAGATCCTTCAGCACAATTACGGAGCGCGCTTTGCGCCTGCTTCCTTTCTGCAGCAGCTCGCAGTGTCGGGGAAAAAATTCTACGATCGTGGGTAACGGGCCGCTGCCGAACTAGGGGCAATTGACAGCGGTGTTGTGCACGCTGAACTTTACAACAGAATCATCTGCTTCATTGTGCCAAAGACTAACGTGTTGCTTGGAGCAAGCTAGTACCCCACCGACATTTTGAAAGGTAATGTCATCGTGCAGCGCCGAGCCTAATCCGTCGATCAGAGTTTCGGCTGTGGAGCGCACGTGCTCTCTCGCAGCTTTTAACGCAGAGGTTTTTTCGCCCGTTGCGCGGCTAGAAAAATTCACCGCAAAAGTTTTCTCTTTTGAAGTCTTTTTATCCTGGATCACGATAGACAGGAAAAGTTGAGCGCTCATGCTGAAATTGTTATAGCCCAATTGTTGTCCAGGGACGTCTTCTTCCTTGAAATCAAAGCTCACCAAATTTGAGTTATCGATCCTGACGATTTGCGCCGCATTGGACCCGGTGGAAAGAAAATGAAAAGCCAACAACGAAGCCAGAAAAAAATGTTTATTCACAGATACACCCCCTTCTCTCTGACCTACGGCAAGGGGCCGCGAAATGTCAACTTGCGATGCCAACCAAGGTTAGGAGCCATTAAGCGGCATTTCCTAGAGCCGATGCAATAGCCATGAGTTTAGTTACGGGCAATCAGTGCCCCGAAACGCCGCCTGACCTGCGGCAGGGTCCGAAGACCTCCTTCTTGCATAAGTAACCGGATCTATTTGGCCGTAACTGGGTCTTGGGCCTCACCGGATCGATCCCAGTGCCAACCGCCGAAATGAACTTTTGAACAGTCGTCGTCAAAAACGCCGGTAGTGGAATTACCCGAAACGGAAATCCGCACGCGCTTGTTGTCCATGGTGAACGAACATTCGTCCGGTCCGTGGGAAGTCGTAAACCAGCAGGTGCTGTTTTGAAAAAAGACCAGCAGATTGGGAGCCGTGCCGTAGGTTCCCGTGCAGGCATTATCATTCGGGGCAGGCGGATTTGCAGAGGTTGGGACCGAAGTCGTTGCAGCCGCCTCGATCGCAGTAGGTGCGCTGCGGGAATCGTTAGCCACTTGCGGTGCTGGGCTGGAAGTCGGCACTTCTGGTTTGCCACACGAGGCTAAGAAAAAGATTCCGCTCAAAACCAAAACCTCGGATAAACGCGCCATCGTCCCTCGTTTCAAATGAATTGACGGGGCTTATAGCAGAATGGCGAGTGGCTGACTAGGTGCCAAGAATCGGCACTTTTTAGTCCCTCTCGGTAAAATCTTGGAGTTACACCGCTTTCGAGCCCGAAAAAAGAAAACTGACCCCAATGCTTCGAAGAATTGTACAGGAAGTTCACGAACGGTTTCGCTGGAGTTGGTGAACTCGTGGGACGCGCGAGATGTAAATTCAAAGTTTCCAAGTTCTATTTGGCGCGAAGAGAGGCATTTTCGAAATCGAAGTGATGATCGCCGAGACGAATTTCGAAGCGGAAAACGGTGCCTTTCTGATCGCTTTTCGGCAATGTAGTGAGACTATATCCTTTGTTATCAATTTCAACTCGATAAGAAACTCCCTCGCGGTGAGTCTCGATCACGCATCGATCGCCTTCCTTATTTATCTCACGCAAACAATACGCGCTGACCCCTAAACCCCGCCCACCAGGAAACTGCCACGGATCTTTTTTAGTAGTTCCACAACGCCTTTCAGCCATCAGGGTAAGCGAAGTAAGCGTTATCCCTGAACCGTTATCAGATATTTCTAAATAGAAACGGGGGTCGTCTTTGCATCGGAGGCTATAAGTGATCCTAACTCGTCCTTCGGTGGGAGATAGCCATTCGTTGTCAATCGCTTCGTAGATTGCTTCGACTGCGTTTACCGTCACGTGACCATGAAAATTCTGAGCCAGAAAATCGATCGACGTTTTGGCGATGGGTCCTCCGGCTGGGGCTTGCACGCGGTTTTTTAGACCTACAAACAGGTCGTTGATCGCGTAGGCATCTTTCCAAAAGTTCCCAATTCTAGAAGGGTTATTCGGAGGTAGGTAATGGGATATTTGATAGGTTAGCGTTTCACTAACCGCGTTGAGAAGAGGGGTTGTACAGAGGGCCGCAAGTACGGGGGTAGCACAAACGGACATTCCGAAACTGGTGAGGATGAGTACTCTCCACATGGGAAGGACCTTATTATTTTTGATTTCTCGCATTTTTTTTAAGTCGCTGAGGGCAAGTTTTTTGTTCTGCGTCAGGCGGCGTTTCTGGGCACTTGTGGCCCGAAACTAAACTTATGGCGCTTGGATTGGCTACAGGAAATGCCGCTTTATGTCTCTAACTTTTCTTTTTCCTTTACGGCCGCGCAGCATTGAATTCTTCTAATCCGATGACTTTTCTTGATTCCTCTGGCGTTTCCGAAGCCCTTCCAGTGCTTATCGTAGGCGGAGGCGCAGCTGGATTGTCCGCTGCAGCTGAGCTACACCGGGCCGGGAAAAAATTTCTGCTGGTCGAAGCGCGCGCTCGTCTAGGGGGTCGGATCTACTCCGTGCCGGTGGCGGGAGTGAGTTATCCGGTGGAGCTGGGGGCCGAGTTTATACACGGCCGTCCGGAAGCTTTGAAGTCCGTTCTCGGTCGCGCGGCGCAAGTGCCCGATGAATCTTGGATTGCGAAAGGCGGCATTCTGAAGCCTTGGGATCAGGAAGATGAATTGGGGACGGTATTGCAGGCCTTGGGAAAACTAGCCACACCGGTCGATCTCACCATGGACCAGGCCCTGGCAAAAGTGCAGGGCGATTTTTCCGCTCCCACTTTGCAACGGGCTAAATTGTGGACCACTGGTTTTCACGCCGCGCGATTGGGCGAGGTAAGTGCCCGCGCCATCGCCGCGGCAGGTGCGACGAGCGGCAGCTCGGAAGCCGAAGAATCGTACCGGCTGGGTGGGGGTTATGGGTCGTTGGTTGACAAGCTGATCGCGCCGTTAGGCCCTCTGGAGCACTGGGCGCGTTTATCGACCATTGTGGAACACATTTCCTGGAGTAGAAAAGAAACCACGGTACGAGTTCGCCATGGCCGAGGCGTGGAGAATATCGTGGCCAAGCAAGTTTTGATCACCGCCCCGGTGTCGGTGTGGGGTGATATTGGGTTTTCACCCCCGCTTCCGGCGGCTAAGCAAATGGCGATGCAGCGGCTGGGATCGGGGCCAGTCCATCGAGTGACGCTGCTGTTTCGCGAGCCCTTCTGGCAACACTCCGATTTTAACCCCAGCTTCATTCAGAATTTTGAAAGTGCGTTTCCGGTTTACTGGACTCAGCGTCCTTTCGATGGACCCAGATTTGTTTGTTGGTGCGGTGGCGATCCCGCGGATGGCATCGATAATCCTATTACCCAGGCCATCGCCGCTTTGGCCCAAACTCTGGGATTGGAGATCAAGTCGATCACCGAGCAATTGGTCTCTTCGCACCACCACGATTGGAACCGAGATCCATTTTCTAAGGGCGCTTATGCCTATTTTCGGCCCGGCTACGAGACGGCGGCAGATATTTTGGCGGACCCCATCGACGATAGCGTATATTTCGCGGGTGAAGCGTTGGCCAAAGAAGGCCGCAACGGCACCGTCGACGGCGCGATCCAAACCGGCCTGGAAGCCGCACGGCACCTGGTTTCCTAATTGTTGCGACTGGATAGGCTTCTCTAGCAAGCCTCTTCCGGTTAAGCAGGTTTGTGTTAACAAGCCCATCTATAACGAGTGTGAGCGGCAAACTCATGAATCGAATCGCTTTAGGCGGCGTGCGCCGTCTGCAACGATTGAAGTCGCAGTTAAAATTCGCGAACGCGCGGACGTCATCGACCTCGATGCCGGCGTCCTTACCGTCCAACCTAAGAGCATCTCTTGGACTGTCGACGGTACTACTCATTCTAAGCCTTAAAGCTGCACCGAAAACTCGGCTTACCAACGCAAATGCGATCAGGTGCAAACGGTAGAAGCGCTTGCCGCTATGCATTAGGTGCGATAGCGATATCTCATGAATAAGAGTTTCATTATTGTTGGGTTTGCTAGTTTGGCTCTCTGCTTACCCGTAAAGCTACTAGCCGATCCGCCTGCTTTGACGTCGGAAAATGTTATCGAAAGCTGCCTCCGTCTAAAATCGGCTGGGGCAAGATACGCTTTCAAGAGCGTTTTCTCGGAAGGGTTTCCCGGCAAGTTAAAGGGAACAAACGGATTCTGGTTTGTTTACAGTAAGAAACTTTATTTTGCGGCGAGGCCGCCTAAATCACGGGAATCGGGCGCCGGATTTCCGACAGGTCTGCTGCAACTTCCGGGTGGCTCCGGCTACGCGCTAGTTACTTTCTACGAATTCGAAGGCATGCAAAGCCAGTCTGACTTTGTGCTTGGCGAAGGGATCCGGGGGGATTACAGCGGGATACCCGACGTGCTCGTTCCCAAACATGTGCCTAACAACAACCTAACTGCCTTGGCGCACTTGCAAGCATCCGTCGCCCCATTGGCATCGAATATTGTGGAGAGACACCTTCTTTGGAATTACAAGCAAGTTCGCAGCTTGCGGCAAGAAGAAAATAAAATCAGAGACGACCTGACGGTATGGCAGGAACGTCTTCTAAATGTTGATGCCTTCATGGCGCTGACTGAGTTGCCACCGCTCGATCAGATACTGGAAGAGCTCGACGCGTGCATTTCTACCCTTGGCCCCTACGCCGTTCAGCTGCAAAATGCTCGAGACCAATTAGCCAAGGAAAGCGAGATCTGGAACGCAGCCTATCGCACTGGAAAACTTCTCATTCAAAAAAAGGAAGAAATCCGCGCGACGGTTTTAGATTTTGCTAACGAGAAAAAGTAACAAGGACAGATCGACTACTTCTTGGCTTTTGCCCTAAGGGTGACGAAGAGCACTGCGTACTATACGTTTTGGGGATCTTCTCGCAGCTGCCTTTCCAGCCGCGGAGTATCTACGGCGTGAATCGTCCAACTCCTCTTATGAAGTCGATACTCGATGAGAAGGTAGGGCAGGCGGGTCTCGGTACCCACTTACTTTTGGCCATCGATCCTATTTTCGGCGAAAGAGAGTGGGGGAGTGCGTGCCGATCAACATATCGGCCGAAAAAAAAGCCTGGCACCTCAATCGTCGTTGCTGCAAGGCTGCCCGAGTTACGAACTGTTATAAGAAAATGCTCGAGGGACCTCTATCTCAAATAACCCGATTCCCGGCTGATCGGCCCTGATTTCCGCTCGCGCTCTGCCTTAGAAAGCGCCAATGTCCCGCCAGCTTAGGCGCATTAGGCGATCGATCTCATCCAGCGCATCAGGAGTGTTCACCACAGTGAATTCCGGGTTTGATGAGTTTTTTTGAATTAACTGCCCTGTTCCCATACCCGCTTCTCTCGACGAGAGAGTGGAGTGCAAAAGGCTCTGCAACTGAAGCTGCAATACTTTGGCACTCGCCTGCTGAACGCCAGCCTGTAGTTTGCTAAATTCTTCTAGCTCCTTATTCATTTTCTTGGTGAGTTGCTCGAGATCGACCTTGTTGGGTTTTTCCCGCTCTTTCGCCAATTCTTGTATTCTTGCTTCTAGAGTCTTCTTCAGCGTCTCAATTTCGGCGAGCACGTCACCCTCGGCGAGAGCGGCCTCACTTTCCCAGGATGCCGGCGCGACGGTATTTCGAAACAGGGCGAAAAGATCCGCAATCGAAACTTGAGGGGGAGCGCTATAGTCGCGACGTAGTTTTAACTCCGCCTGTTTCGTTTTTGAGCTGATGACGAGAGTGCCATCCTGTTCCCAATACACTACTTCACGAGGCAAAGCCGCTGCGAGAATTTCTCTCACCGTCATTCCCGAGCTTTTCGGGTAGAAAGGAATCTCGGCATTGAGCGGGGTGTTTTCGTCCATAATGCCCTCGTCGTTTAGGGCTATGAAGTCAAAATGGTACCGAAAAGAGGGCGCGCCCTGCTTGGCAAGCGCATTCGCAAGCTGTTGAATGGCTCTCTCGGCGGGAACCGCTTGAAAGATCAGGTTTTGCCGCAACGGCAGGTCAAGCAAACGAGCCGCTTTCTCTGCCGGATCCGGCGAGGGCAGTAATCGCCGAACCCCGGGCTCTGTTCGCATCAACCAGTGCATACTTGAAGGAGCCCGAAGGGCGAAGAAAGCTTGCGTAGGGGAAATCGCGAACTGCTCCTCGTTAATCATACCTAATTGGGTGCGCAAACCCTTCAATAAGTGCGGGATACTTTCGCACTTTAATTTTTTCGGGTCATAACGATAAACTTCGGTGGTTAGCTGGTCATCTTCCCCCTTACCGACCAACCAAATTGCGTTAGGCGATACCCGATAGTCGATATATTTATCGTCCAGAACGCGCGGCAGAAGCAAATGTAGAGGTAATTTTTCATCGTTCACGGTGACTGGTGCATCTAAAGTCGCACCGGCGAAATCCAGCGATGCATCGTCTGGAATGATTGGTACCCCCACCTTTTTGGAAAGCTTGCTGAGCCATTCAGACAAAGGGCCGATGTCTTGCACAAGAGACACTTCGGTACAAAGGGCCCTTTCTGCCGCACTGAAACCGGGAAGTAAGTCGGGTCTACAGGGATTAGCCAGTACCAACGTTGCCAGGGTGGAGAGGGAAAGAAAAATCCACTGAGTAAACCGCATCGTGTTCTCCTTGCGTCGGGACGCTAGCACAAGACCGAGTAGCACGGGAGAGGTGTCCATTATTTTTAAAAGCTTGACTACTATCGGTCGGCGAACGCTGACATCAAACCTGGAGTGCCAAGTAAGGATGATTTGGTTTGATTTGGTTAAGCCCTTCATAGCTCCGAGGCCGGAGAAGATGCCCCGGTCGAGCGACTTTCGAAGCGCTTGGGGTACCAGGGGGATTTTTAACTGAAAAACACCTGGGAATACTCATCCCGCTGCAAAGCGGGTACCCACGTACTTTTGGACGAGAACCGTGGGCCAAAGGTAAGTGGGTACTTTCTTAATGGCGACTGGCTCACGCTCTGAACCAAGCATCTTCCGGCTTTGGCAGGTTTGTGTTAACAAGCCCATCCATAATGAGTGTTCGCAAAGAGAGTTTTTCGGACTTTGCCGCGCGTCAGGCGGCGTTTCGGGGCACTTATTACCCGTAACTCAATTTATGGCTACTAGATGAGATCTGGGAAATCCCGCTTTATGGCTCCTATACATTTGTACAACGGGCGCCCGATTTCTGCCTTTCTGACCTCTCCCTTTTCGAACCCAAAAAGGGCTTTCGGGTCATCGCCCGCAATCCCTCTACCCTTAACCAGTCTCAGAACTCAGGCAGCGAGGCGAAGTTTGTTTGGGACCAGCCAAGACCTCAAAGAAGCATCGTTCCAACTTTTTGGCTCGCCTAGATGAATCAATCAACCGCCAAAGACGAAAGGGATGGTTTCGCCTAAGTCCAAAAATCCTAGTTTTTGCAAGATAGGCAGGCTTCGAGGGGACGCATCCACCGTAACAAGTTCTAGCCCTATTCCAGTGGCATGTTGAAGCCTCGTAGCCACCAAGGAGGTAAACGCTCCCTGCTTGCGGTACTGTGGCAATGTAGCGCCTCCAAAGAGCGCACCGATAGCACCGTGAACCTCGAACCTTCCTATCGCGGCGAGTTCGCCCAATTTTGTCTGAGCCGCATAGAAGAATACCGAGTTTGACTTCTTCTGCTTCTGATCCACCAGCATTTGATAAAGCTCATCCATGGTTTCGGAGTAAACGGCAGCGTCTACCAGCTGCATGGCTTCTTTTGCTTCTTCCGCTTGAAGTTCCACCACGGTAAAGTGGGAGCTAGAAGCAGGGATGGGCATGCCGGGCTGCCAACCCAAAAGTCTTTCGGGTTCGGCGGCAGTGAACCCTTCTTCAAGCAAAATGGCTTTTAGCGAAGCAGGTTGGAAAAGTTCAAAGTATTTCCACTCGAAAGCTTTCCCCAACGAAGCATAATAGGCCATCTGTTCGTGCACTAAATTTCGATATTCGTTTTCTCTGGCGGTAGCCCAAACTACTGCGTTCATTCCGGCCTCGGCCGATTCGGGGTGAACCATGCGGACAAAGTTCTCGGCCACTTCATTGCGCAATCCGGGAAAGGAAGTTTCTCGCAACTGCTTGAGGTAAGTCTGCTTAATTTTCACTAGCACTGAAACGTTGTCGCCCATTTCCCTTGGCTACTCCTAATTTACTTCTACGGTTTTTGCTGCCGTGCGAAGGACGCCCAAAGTCTTTGGGGTGAAATGATAGTGGAAGGGAGTGCCTTCATTTAAAAGAATGCCCACGTCCTCCGCGAGAACTTTTATAAAAAGATGAGCGGGGAGGACCATGAAATCAAATGCTCGTTCGTCCGCCCACGTTTTTAATTTTTCCAGCGAATCAAAAACGGGAACTGCTTTCGCCTCTGCTTTGCGCAAATAGAGAGGGAAAAATCGATCGCTGGCCTCAATCCCCGTCCAAGCTCCCGGTGTTTCGTCTGCGCGTTGTGCGGGAATCCAAACCGAAGCATTTAGGAACGCATCGAAAAAAAAATTGGCTTGATTCGAGTTTTCCAGAGCAGCGTGTAAGGCAATATCGAGCTCAGTCATTTGGGCAGAGGTTATACCCGAACTCACTTGCTACGGCCATAGAGGTTAGGAAATGCCGCTTTATGCAAAGCGGGTACCCACTTACTTTTGGACTAGTGCCGTGGGCCAAAGGTAAGTTTGTACATTCTTAAAGGTACTTTCAGCGCTGGGTGCCAAAGCGACCGTAACCCTGCGGGGCCGCGTAACGAGGCGCAGAGCCGTGATTCGGTCCCTTATAGAACCCCGGTTGGACCCTGCCAAAGCCTGGCGCACGGTAATAAGGAGAGCCCCCTGGGAAGCCTCCGTTTCTCAGAGTGCCTCCGCCACCTGCAAACCAGGGAGTGCTGCCCCCTGCCGACCAATTGCCCCAAGCGCGGTTGGAATACGAGCGCAACCACGGATCTGCCCATGCAGTGGAGCCAACTAATACAAAGCTATAAACGAGGGTGACTGATAGGAAGCGAAAATATGGTTTCATCGTAGATCCTCCGATTGGTCCACTCAAGTCGCAATGCGGACGAAGAGTGTCAATCAATTTGTGTGGGTAACCATTACGCGTGCTTTATCTCTGCTCAAGGAAACGGTTCCAGCTTGAAGGATTTTACCAGGGTTGATCGAACAGAGGAGTTTGTAGTATCAGAGTCCCCTCAGGGAGTGCGTAGAATGAAGCAGCTGTTTATCGGGCTTGCGATCGGAGCAGGGTTTACGACGGCCCTCTTTCTAATGACCAAGTCAGAGACTTCCAACGGTCTCCTCGCCCGCATCCCGACTCCCCTAACCGCGTCGATGCCATACGTTGAAACGTCTAAGCCGACCCTTCCTTACGCTGTGCCGACTTCAAAAGCCCTGACTTCGCCGACCACACAGTCTCTCTCTCACGTGGACGCGGCCCAGCCGAAGCAGAAGATTGAAGATGTCCCCGGAACGGCCACTAAAAAGGCGGGGTCGACCGACTTGACCAAATTTGTTCCTGCGCTTTTTTCAGGAAGTGTCGAGGGCTTTCCAAGACTTGAAGAGAAAACCCAAAAGTTTCTGGAGAGCGCCCAACTATTAGTTTCCATGAATCAGCCCGAAGCTGCCATCGAGGAGTTGGAAGCTGCGATCAAGGACGATCCCAGCAACGGCTATTACGCAGTTGAATTGGCGATAATGCATTCCGAGTTGACGAAAAATCTTCGCAGGTCAGAGGAGATTTTAACAGATCACTTGCGGCGCAATCCAGAGTCCAAGATGGTGGCGGCGGCCTATGCCGATTTTCTCTCTCAGCATGGACGGGAGAGTGAGGCGACTCCGTACTATACTCGGGCGGCGGCGGGCAATGCCACAATCGAGAGTCTGTCGCAGTATGGCCACCATCTGATGAGAACGAATCGTCCGGACAAAGCTATGGACGCTTACCAGAGGGCCTTGGATAAGTCCCAAGGGGATTTTGAGCAAAAGCTTTCTCGTCGTGAATCCACGTTGGTAGCGGACCAAGAGGTTGGAAACAAGGCCGTCGATTTGGCTCGTGCGGCTAAACAGACTGGAAACATGGCTGAGTACCGGCGAGCCACCGTTCTAGCGGTTTCTCACCTCAAAGCGGATGATCCCCAGTTGCAGATCCTCCGTAATGCAGATCCGTAAAAAGAGGTTCGCGAATCTTACGCCGCGTTAGACGGCGTTTCTGGGTACTTATTGCCCGTAACTCAATCTATGGCTATTAAACGCTTACGCCGTGGATGAAACTCGACAAAAACTAGTTAGGGAGTAAAGGTGCGCCAAGCAATGCCTGCGCGAAAAGGGCAGTGCAAACAGCTAGGTAAATGGCAAAGAGCACGTGCAGGCAAAGTAATCGGTTCTTTTCGGAAAGTGTCCATTCTGCTTTCGAGAAATAGGCTCCCATGAGCAGGAAAAATTGGATGCCGTGGAGGCCAGCGAAATGGGCAATGCGGAGATCCCCGCCGGTTCGGCTCCAATTGAGAAAAAAGAGCCCGGGGCCGCCGTCGGGAACCCCGACCGAATGTCCTGGCTGAGCGGCCATGTAAATGCCGAGCAGGTTTCCATAGATCAAGGAACCTAAGCCGAGCTGGATCCCGCGCAAGCGTGGCCTTGGGAGCGGGAACTCCCCTTTGAAAAACTTCGCGGTCACGCGAAGGATCAAACTAAAATTAATGAGTATGACGACGCCCATGATCGAGTACACAGCGCTATCCAAAGGGCTTGAATTGTTAAAGTGGGACTTCACCCCGCGGACTGCCTGCATCAAAATGAGGACCGTCTCGATAAGCATGGATGCTGCCATCCCTCGCCCTATCCGGCGAGCAAAGTCAGCGGGAAGTTCGGCCAAGACCCACGCCATGGTCCATAAATAGACGACAATCGAAAGATCGAACTTAAGGGGCTTTATCCAAGGGTTCAGTCCACCGACTTCCCGAGTGTCGGCGAAGATCCCTAGTAACGCCAAGGCAGCGAGTCCGCAGTGCAGGAGCCCCACATTCCAAAGGATGGATTGAGAACGCAGCTTCGCGAGCATAGCCCCTCCGAAAGGCGGGACTTAAACCCGATCTTTAACCGATCGAAGCACTAAACCCGATGCGAGCTTAGGAAAAAAATGCGTCGATTTTGGGGGCATGAAGCGGCTTTCGTCCGCTACGTCGGTCACGTCGGTTATTTTTGGCCGAGCGTGAAAAATGAGAAGGTCGAAACTTTGGCGCGACTCCCACAGTTTGAACGGGTCCTTTTCGTAAAGGATGCGGCTTCCGTACTCCTGTTCCGGCACGCCTAGTTCTTCCGTTAGGAGCTTTCGATCCGACCAGTGCATCGGTAGTTTGTACAATGCCGCCCCCATGCTCTTTTCAGCGTTTTCCCAATTTTTCGGCGTGCAGGAGAACAGTTGGTTGTCGAAGCCCAAAATGAAGGTAGGGGTGGTGCCCGTTTTTGAAGTGAAAGTCTTCAGCGCCGCTTCGGTAGTGGGCGCTAAGTGGTAGTGGGTCGAAAGGTTTTGGAGCTTTCCCTTATTGTCTCCGAGCGATTTGATCCCTCTGTGCGTCGGGAGAACGATAAGCCCCGGATCAAAAGCATTCGAAATCGAAAACAAAGCTTTGCTAGCAGGGTGCTGGAAGTTTCCATACGCCCCCACTTCTCTCGCGTAAGCCAGTGCGCTCTCGTAACGGTGGTGCCCGTCGACAATGTACAACGGCTGGTTTTCAAAAAACGCTGCAAGCTCTGGAACCTTTTCCGCTTCCAGCTTCCAAACCGAGTGTTCCGCGCCGTCGTCGGTTGCGCCATGCAAGAGCGGCTCTCGAAACTCCCATTTTTCTAGCAAAGAGCTTAAGAACCCTTCCGGATCTTTCACCATCGCAAAAATATGGCTCAGGTTGTAGCCCGTCTTACTCAGTAGCTGGAGACGATCTTTTTTGGGTAGCCCGTGCGTGTTTTCGTGCGGCCTTACTACCCCTTCCGCAAAGTCCGCGAGCCCCACGGAGCAAACTAACGCGTCGCGCACGTGTTTGTGGGAATCAAAAGTGAATGTTTGTCGGTACCAGTAGAAACAAGGGGTTCGATCGCCGACAAGAATACGGTGGGTGTTCCACTTCGCAAGCGTTTCGTCCGCTTGCGTGTAATCGTCGCCCGGCATCCGCGGCAAATCCACGTGCGCAAAGTTGTACGGGCTTCGGGACAAGTACTTGGCCTCGTCGCCTGGTGGAATATTGTCGTAAGGAGGCGTGATTACGTCGCTGATATTGGGAATAATTTCTGTGTTGTAGTGGAAACCGCGGAAGGGAAATATCTTCGCCATAGTATCGTAATGAAAGCCGAAACGCGCAGGGCCTTCAAGTAAAAGTTCGAAGAAAACCGCGATTAAAGGCCGATGTCGTTTCTAAAGTGCATTCCTTTCCAATGCACTTTTTTCATTTGCTCGAGCGCTTTCTGGCGAGATGCGTCAGCAGATTTACCTAACGCACCGATGCCGAGCACTCGGCCACCGCTGGTAACCAAGCCCTCGGTGGTTCTTCCGACCCCTGAGAAAAAAACCGGGGAGTCGTTCGCGACTTCGTCTAAACCCGTGATCGGATCTCCCGAAACCGGCTTGGAAGGGTAGCCAACAGCTGCCGCAACGAAATACACTGCTACTTGAGAATTCCATTGGGGCGGAGGGCAGTCCGATAATTCGCCCTTTGCGGTAGCTTCTAAGTAATCGAGGAAATTCCCTTCCAACCGCAGCATCAACGCTTGAGTTTCCGGGTCGCCAAACCGCGTGTTGTATTCGAGTACGTAAGGGTCCTGCTCCCGAGAAACCATGATCCCAAAGTAAAGAGCGCCTCGGTACGGTATTTTTAAGCGGGCCATTTGTTTCAGAGTCGGTTCGACAATGCGCTGGGTGATCTTGCCCTCGAGTTCCGCGGTCAGGATAGGCGAGGGCGAGATGGCCCCCATCCCTCCGGTGTTAGGGCCCTGGTCGGAATCCAGTAGGCGCTTGTAGTCCGAGGAGGAGCTAAAAGGCACAAACGCAGCGCCGTCGCAAAGGCCAATGTAGCTCAGCTCTTTGCCCTCGATAAATTCCTCCACGACGACCGATTGATCGCCGCCACCAAACTCTCGCTCCCGCCACACGCGGGAAATGAAACCTTCCACCTGACCCGAATTTTCGGCGACAACAACGCCTTTTCCGGCTGCAAGGCCATCGAGTTTCAGAACTACCGGGAAAGTCTTTACGGCCGAGCGTACTTCGTTTTCGTTATGCGCTTGAGTGTAGCCTGCTGTCGGAATCCCAGCGTCACTCAAAAACTGTTTTGCAAACGCTTTGCTGCTTTCCAGCTTCGCGCCTTCGATTCCCGGGCCCACGACTAGAAAGCCGGCTTTTCTCAGGGCGTCTGCGATCCCGATCGAAAGCAGCGCTTCGGGACCCACCAGCACTAAGTCGATGGCTTCTTTGGTTGCCGCAGCGGTCAGTGCCGCGAAGTCCGTGGAGTCGACCTCTCCTAAAGTGGTAAAACCCTTCGACCACGTTCCAGGATTTCCGGGGTGCAAGTAAACTTTCTGAACCCGCTGTTCTCGCGCTAAACGCCACGCGAGCGAATGCTCTCTTCCGCCGCTACCCAAAACTAAAACTCGCATTGCTTGGTTTCCCTATTCGCGCCGCCAGGCGGCTCTACAGATTTTGCGACCAGACTATAGCAGGGATGTAGTGAGGGTGGTAGCGGATCAGTTCTCGCACTTGGGCTTGGGCTTCCGAAGTATCTTGGAGCTTTTGAAGAAGGGCGGCGTAGGCCCATCGGGTAATAGCGGACTGAGGCGAAAGCTCCAGGGCTTTGCGGAACTCTTTCTTTGCGTCTTCAAAGAGCCCCAGACGTCCAAACGCCTCGCCTCGCAGGACGTACGCATAGTAGCCAAAGGCATCGAGCCCGTCCGGAAGCCGTTGAATGGCTTTCTTCA
>JANPJT010000187.1:0-14880 GCA_031425635.1 Pseudomonadota bacterium | reverse complement strand
GGTCGACCCAATGGGAAAGCTCCGACTTTGTGGGGTCGACGGTCTTTTTTAAGTCACTTTGAATCTCTTTGAAAATGTTCTTGAGGCTAGGGGGCTTCGGCGCCAAGTGATTGGGCACCGCAAAGCTCCACCCAATCGCTTGGCCAGGCCCGTGGTAGGGATCTTGCCCCAAAATGACGACGTTCACGTCATCGTAATCGAGCGATTGGAGCGCGCGCAGCACGTATTGATTGGAAGGAAACACTTCCGCTTTCTTTCGGTACTCGCTCCGAAGAAACGCAGAAAGCTCCAAAAAGTAAGGCTTCTCTGCTTCCGCTTCGAGGAGTTCCTTCCATTTGGGAGGCAAGTTGTGAGGGAAGCGGGCGGCGGTTTGCTCGGTCATCGTTGGCTGTTGTGCCAGAGGAACCCTCGCTCGGCCAGCGTCTTTAGCGCATGGGTGGCCCACGCGGGTGATTGTTCTTGTTTGCTGTGTCTGCTATGAGTGGGATACGTGTTTTTTTTTCTACTACCGCTAGCCTTCCTATTGTCCGCACCCGGCTTTGGCTTGGGCTGCCCGGACCGTATTGCTCTTGTAGGCAACCCTTGGTCGTCAGCAAAAGAGCTCGTGCAGGAGTTGGAAAGGCGCGGGATCAAAGTCCATGGGTTCCAATCGGAAGCTAAAATCCCCTCCTGGGGCGAAAGCACGTTCCATTTGGAGCCAGATAGACAGCTCCTTGTTTTCAACGGTGACCTCGATGTCCTGGAAGCAGAAGCGCGAGCGCTCAGGCCCGATGCCATCCTTTACGGGGCCGATGGTGACGCGGTCATTTTGGTCGATGCGCTGGCGGAACGGCTAGGGCTTGCCGGCAATGGAACTGCCCACTCAGCCGAACGCCGAACGAAAGAAGGGACTCAGTGGCTTCTGGAGCAAGCGGGGATGAACCACTTGCCGAGCATGCTGATTCAGGGAACGCCGTCCGAAAGCCTCAAGCTCGCCCGGGATTTTGTCAAAAAGGTGGGAGGCTACCCCGTTTTCGTAAAGCCCAACAACGATGGGGGGGGGACTTTAGCTTTTCGGATCGACAATGAGCAAGCGCTGCAAGCAAAGCTCGATCTCATTCAACGATCCATCAATTCGACGACTGGCAAAGTCAATGGAAGTGCGCTCATCCAAAAGTTTGCGACGGGGGATGAATTTGCGGTCCAAGGGGTGGCTCTGAATGGAGAGATCAAGTTTTCGAGTATTTTAAAGTACCTCAAGGCCCCGATAGACGAAAACACTGAAACGTACCAAGCCGAATGGATCATCGACCCCCGGTCTATTGAAGGCCGGATGCTGATGGGGTTTGCCGAAAGCGCAAACCAGGCAGTCGCCTTTAAAAACGGCCCGTTCCATTGGGAGCTCAAGCTGTCCAGCAAAGGAATTTGGCGGGTGCGCTGGCGCCGGCGGGTTACCGCGATTGAATTGAACCCAAGGCTCATTGGGGGCTCGATGCTTGCGTGGTTGAAAGATTGCGTGGGCTACCATGATGCAGAGCTCACGACAGAAGCAAACTTTTTTCCCGACGAGTTCCACCGCAGGCCCAAGGTTTACACGGTGCAGAATCAAGGCTTTGTTTACGAAGTGATCACTCCGAAAGGCGGGCTTCGGATAAACGAAGCGGCGCTGCGAACCGTGGCGCAACTGCCCGGGTTTAAGCGGCAGCGACTCCTCGACCCAACCGGCGGGCCGCTGCCACAAACTATCAACCTAGATTCGATTGGCGCGTCGTTCGATTTTGCCCACCCCTCGAAAGCCCTCATGGAACGAGTTTTTAAAGAACTGCAGCGAATGAAAAAAAGCGGGGTTTTCTTTAGGGAATAATGCGCCGTCACGTTGCCCTCTCCGTTCTCTGTGTTTAGCTGAAGTTTTCGTCGATAGAACGTCTCGCCTAGTTTTCTACAGAGCCTATTTTCTGCTCCAGATTCCGCCTAGATAAGCCGAAGAAAGAGGTACGGAGAACCCATCCTAACTATGCCTCGACCGGCGATTAAACCAGAAAGCGAAGTAGCGCGGCGGGTCGAGCAACGCCCAGCGAGCATTCGCCTGCTTTTCCCCGTTTCGGTGGGCGTGCGGTTCGAGGACAGCACCCTCTTCGTTGAAGTCGTCAATTACCACCACAAAGGCGCTTGTTTACGCTTTGAGGAAGTCCCCCCCGACCTCTTAGCGCGCCTCACTAGCCAGGAAGCCGTCTTAGACTTTTACCTCGGGAAAAAGAAAATTCGCTCCGGCTTTCCCTACCGCTTGGCATGGCAAAGTTTGTCGCAAGATAAAACCGCAGGGATTGAGTTTCTATCGGATTCGGCCGAGCGCTTCGTTCGCCCGCCTCGCTACTTCGCACACCCCGAGTTTACGCCTCAAGTGAGCGGCCCCGATCCTTTGGACCCGAACCGAACGTTGTTTTTCAAAGTGAGCAATCTGTCGGAAACGGGGATGCTTCTGCTATCCTCTTTGACGAACAAGCACCTGTTGCCCGGCCTCTCGTTAAAAGGCGCTGTGCTGAGCATTCCGGGCCAGGAAAACACCCCCCTCTCCCTCTACATCGCCAATACACGACGCTCCGAAGTGCCGGGGATGTTCGAGCTGGGTGTTGCCGTCGAGGAAAACCAGACGAGCTACGCTGAATCCGCCCGCAAATACATTTCGGTTTTGTCCCCCGGCACATCGGATGCCGACTTGAACGATGGCGCTCTCGAGCCGCTTGTTTTCACGAAGCGAGTCAAACAAGGGCTATCGTACCGGATAGTAGACAACCAAAAAGACTATGAAAACGTTCTGAAGCTTCGGTTCCAGGCCTACGGAGTACATGGGAAAGTGAAAACGGGATCCCGCTGGCAGGACCAAGGCGAAGGGTTATCGCACGAAGGCGTCATCCTGGCGGGGTTCTTGGGTTCAAGGCTAGTGTCCACCGTCGAGTTGCGTTACGGCGACATGGCGATTCCGTTCCGCTTGAACAAGTACTTTCCGGCTGGGAGCATTCCTGTCGCTCACTTAGCCAAAACGGTGGAAATCAATAAGCTGGCAGTCCACTCTGCCTACCAGGGTTCGGACATCCTGGTCGGCATGTTTCAGAAAATGCATTCTGCTTTTGTAGCGCGCGGCGGGTACGACGTCGTTATCACAGCGACCCAAAAGCTTGCGCCGCTTTATGTGCGGCTGGGTTTTAAGAAAACGGACGTTACGTTCCCTCACCCCTACTTACCGGACCAGCCGCTTTCGTTGCTTGTCCTGCCCAAAGAGTTCTATTTGGAGGCCAAGCAAATCAATCCTGTGGCCTGGGTAACCGTTTATGAAGCAACACAAAAGCACATGGAGTCCTTGGGCCTTGGGAAGTCCCTTAACCGAGGCGTCAGGCACCGCCTAAGGCTAATCGCTGGCCAGAAACTCGCGCCGTACCTTTCCCGCCGGCGAAACTCGAAAAAGTCGCGGGCAGCTGGTTCCGAGTCCAAAGCTAGTTCAACCGACCACCGGTTCATCGACCCGAAATGGACATCGCAACACATTGTGGCGCCCATCATAAAGCCCTACCTTCTGGAAGGCGACGAGATGGTCGGCGCTCGTCAAATCGACAAGATCCTCACTGAAATAGGGGTTTCGCGCACGTTCTTCAACCGCCATGGAAATTGGGCGAGTATTGCGTTTCTCGACGAATTCCTCGAGCGGTTTTCGGCTTTGGGTAGCATTGCCGAGCTTTCGCGTAGGGCGGGAGAGCGCTCGCTAGAGGCGGACCAAATTGGGTACAAACATTTTTTCTTAAAGCACTTTTTAACGGTTTCCCAAGCGATGGGAGCTTCGGAAAAAGTTCTCCCGAAGTTCAATCTCACGCGCTCGTACCGTGTGTTTGATGTGCGAAAAAATCACTGCAAAATTTCCATTGGATCGATTGCGGGAATGCCGCTACCAAAGCACAGAGAGTCTTGCCTTAATTGGGAAGCGAGCTTTGGCGCCTATTTCAAAATCATGACCGGCACCGTTGGAAAAGTGCGAAAACTAGCGTGCGTTTATTCTGGAGACGAAGCTTGCACGTACCAATTGGATTGGACCCAGTCACAGCGGGTGCTCCCGCTCGCGGTAGCAATCGCGTTCGGTTCCGCCATTCTCGCCGTGGGCGTTTACATCTCTCAAACCTACTTAACTCGGGATATGATCGCCTGGTTTGGCCCTGTTTTGGCAGCGTTGGGTTCTGTCGCTCTCGCTGGGCGCGAATTTTTCCTCAGACGTCAAGATGGACGGGCTTTCACTGAGCATTTTGAACGGATTGAACAGGAGAGCAGTGAGAAGTACTCCGAACTGCAAAGTGCGAAAACCACTTTGGACGATCGCTACCGCGAGGCTCGCCTTTTGGAAGAAACGGCAAAAGCCATTCAAGCGAGTTCCGATCTCTCTACGACGTTGAATATTTCCCTAAAAGCAATCTGCACCAACTTTGATTTCGATCGGGCCTTTGTGATGTTAGCCAATGAGGGCAAGACCGCCCTTCGAACCGGCGCCATCTTCAGCAAAGGGGCTCCGATTGAGGCACTTTGGAAGTTTGAAGTGGATATTTCTAAAGTGCGCGAAGGGTCCTTTTTCCTCTCGACCGTTTACCATACCGGTAATCCGGTCCTTATCGACAATGTGGAAGCGCATCTTTTTCAGCTCAATGAAGCTTCGCAGAAATTGATCCAGAGCCTGGAAACCCGTGGTTTCATCATGGTTCCCATCCCTTCAGAGAAGGGAAGGTGGGGAGTTCTGGTAGCAGACAAAGTTTCGCCCCAGAAACCGCTGGATCGCCCCGACCTCACTTTGCTGCAGCGAGTTTCCCAGCACATGGGGATCGCGCTCGACAAGCAAGCTAAGCTGGATCATGAGCGAGGGCTTCGACAACTTTTCCAAAAATACGTCCCTTCGCAGATTCTCGATCAGCTAGGGACGGGTGCAGTGCCTGAGCTGGGCGGGCAGATACGGAATATTTACTGTTTATTTTTAGACATCCGAGAGTTCACAAAACTGTCCGAAAAACTCCCCCCGCAGGTAACTTTGGATGTGCTAAACCGCCTCTTCAAAGTAGTGCAAGATATCGTGGCAACGAACGGCGGGTGGATTGATAAATTCTTGGGCGATGGCGCTTTGATAACGTGGGGCACTGTCGGGACGGAACCCAGTGGGCCGGAGCATCCAGTCCGCGCTGCTTTGCAGATCCTCGACGCGGTCGAGGATCTCAATCGCTTGTTCGTGAACGAGGGGCTTACGGCCCTGCGCCTGGGAATGGGTTTAAACGTGGGGCCCGCAATTGTCGGAAACATTGGCGCCTTGACCCGTATGGAGTTCACGAGCATTGGACGCACGGTAAACGTCGCAGCAAGACTGGAATCCCTTTGTAAGGAACTCGATGCGTGTTGTGTGGTGTCCGAAAATATTTTGGAGAGCCTTCCCGCTTCAGAGCGCCGAAAGTTTCTCGACGTTGCGGCAGTCTCGATCCGCGGGCTGGAAAAGCCCATCCGAGTGGGCTATTTGCCGATCACAAAAATGAAGTAGGAGGGGGCCGTAGTGGAAGAATTAAAAAAAGTCATCGCGTTTGCGCAAAGTGAGTTTCAAAAAAAGTTGCTGAACTTAGTGGAAGGGCCAACCGGAGGCATCGTTCTCGAGCAGTACGTCAGGTACCTTTCGATGCAGTTCCACTTAACAAAGGGAGTTCAAAAGCATTTTTTTAGGATCGCGGGGCATCCTTTGATGGCTCGAAGAAGGAGCTTGCGCAAGTTCCTTGTCACTTTTGGTAATGAAGAAGAGTTGCACTACGAAATTGCGTTGAACGATTTAAAGCAGTTGGGAAACGAGCCGCTCGCTTGTCCCGTCGATGTCACTCTTTGGTGGGCCTATTTTGACTCCATTATCGACACCCGCCCCTTTATCAGGTTGGGGGCTACTGCAATTTTAGAGAATATTGCTACAACCTCTTCGGAACTGATCCCTACCCTGTTCGCGAAAGCGGGATTCATCACTGAAAAGAATTCACGTTTCTTTACAATCCACCAGCACGGCCCGGAATTGGCGCACGGCGACCAAGTGCTCGAGGCTCTTGACCAAGGGAATCTCACCGATGAGCTGTGGGCCGACGTCGTGCGAGGGGCTGAAATCGGAGCGATTGTTTATCTACGCCTCGTGGATTGGTCGCTCGATACCCGGGCTCGCCCGCACGGGATCGAGTTTGCCCGCGGAACCATCGCCGCCTAGCCGTGTAAAAGCTAGAGGCCTGCTAGCCACTGAACCATTTTCTCCAACCCGTCGATCGAGGGCTTCTCCAGGAGCATGCTGCCCAGGTCCGTACGCTCCGAGAGCCTCCTGTGAAAGATCGCTAGCTGGCGGGGTTGCAAAAGATCTTTACAGAGCAAGCGCAAGACCGTTGGATTAAAGTCAACCACCGGAACGGTTAACCGCTGCTCTCGAAATAGATAGAAAACCACGGATTCTGCTAGGCGCTTCAGGGCCGGGGTGGGAAGCGTTTCAATCTTCTGGGTGAGTTGGATCAGGAATTCGAATGCGTCGTGCATGCCGGCGCGTAGCATCCGATCGAGCGGAAAAGCCTGAGAGGCGAGTAAAGCGAGTGGAACGTTCGGCTGCACGAAAGGGTCCACCCGATCGAGGAAGTGGTTTTCGTCATGCTCTAAAAAATAGGCGGGATCCATGCCGTTGACACCATCGACCCATTGAAAGCGGGTGCTGACGCCCAGCAGAACAAGGCCTGTCGGTTCGGCAAAAAGAAAGTCGTTGGGGAAGATCTCCGTAGAGATTGGGTGGGGAAGCGCAGTGATCCCAAAGCGCCGGTCGATCTCCCACTCTGAAGCCCCTTGTGCCGCTCGTTTCCAGACCTGCGGTGCAGTATTGCCGTAGACCCTCACAATGCCGATTGTATTTTCTCGGAGGTAAAGCTGGTACGTAGAAACCACTGAAAAGACTCGGGTGGCAGTTAGCAGTTCGGAACGTTGGATCCGTTTTTCGGAGAGTGCAGCATTAAAACGGTTGCTCAAGTCTCCGAGCAACGAATTCTGGACGCTGGCCAAATTCAGCCGGTCGTTCGCCCACCCCGCTGCCGCTTCAGATTGGTAAAGCCGAACGTAGGCCGCCATGAATTCAAGACTCTTTAAAAGTTCGTCTTTGAGCGGAACCCAACGATTGCCCTCGGGAGGCGCTCTCAAATCAGATTCCGAGAGCGACTCAAGGTACTCGAGCCAAACAGATCCCCCGCGGGCTTGTTCGACGCTCTGCCGGTTAGCGAGCGCCGATAATATCACCCGGTTTGCCGTTACTGAGGGGCGGGAAAACCAGGAAAGGAATAGACGGCACCTGCTGCTACCTTCCACGGAGCCGGTGCACAAAAACAAGACGAGAGAAAAAGTACCAAATTTATCGATAGTCGCCATAGTTTGCAGCCGTCGGTCCATGAGGGCCGAGCTCGCTCGAGATAGTCTATGGTTCCACGCAACGAATCAATCGTTTTTTAACCCCGCCGGGTTGGGGGGGACGCGCGCGTTTTCATAGTCCACGGCGCGAGGAAGCAAGGTTACTTCAGTGTTGAAACGCGGTATCTTTTCGTTTCGAAGGGGAGGGGGATCTATGGTGCGTTTATCCCACGAACGGATCGGTCGCTGGCGGCAGGTGCTTAAAATTGCCTGGCCCCTCATTATTGCCAACAGTTTCTGGAACCTTCAGCTCACAATCGATCGGGTCTATTTGGGTAGTTTTTCTACCGAAGCATTGGCCGCAGCTATCGCGGTTATGGGCGTTTTTTGGGTTCCGATGGCGTTGCTCCAGCAGACGGCCGCTTACGTAACCACTTTTGTCGCCCAGTTTTTTGGAGCAAAGCGCTTCGATCAGATAGGCCCCGCCGTCTGGCAGTCGCTCTACGTTTCAGTTGGAGGCGGCCTTTTAGTGCTTCTCTTGATCCCGTTTTCTCCGTGGATATTTGGGCTCATGGGCCACTCTGAAAACGTCCGTTTGCTCGAGATCGAATACTTTAATGCGCTCTGCTATTCGGCGCTGCCCACCGCAATCGTCGCAACGACCAGCGGCTTTTTTACGGGTCTAGGCGAAACTAAAGTGATCATGCGGATCAACTGTGTGGGACTCATCGCAAATGTCGTTTTTGATTACCTACTCATTTTCGGCGCCCACGGGTTTCCAGCGCTCGGAGTGGCGGGTGCGGGCTATGCCACCGCTTTGGCCAATCTCTTGTCTGCGCTTTACGGCCTTAGCCTCGTTCTCCATTCTCGAAACGAACAAATTTACGCGGTACTTTCTGGTTGGCGTATCCGTTCGGACTTGATGTGGAAAACGTTCCAGTTTGGTTTACCCAGCGGCTTGCAGTGGGCGCTCGAAGGGCTCGCTTTCACTGCGTTCACGGTGATCATTGGGCGAATGCCGGCGGGAGACGCGGGGCTAGCGAGTAGTGGGATTGCGGTTACCGTGATGATGCTAGCGATTCTGCCGGCTCTGGGAATCGCGCAAGCGGGTTCGGTTTTAGTCGGGCAATACGTTGGTGAAAAAAATGCCGAGAAAGCAGTGGAATCGACGTGGAGTGCCTTGGAAGTCACGTGGGTGTATATTTTCATGGTGGGCATCACTTTTGTGGCGTGCCCCGGCGTTTACTTAAGTTGGTTTGAAAACCGTAGCAACCCTGAACTATGGACTGCGGTCCAGGCGACGGTCCCGACGCTTTTACTTTTCGTTGCGGTTTTTATTCTGTTTGACGCTATGAATATGGTTTTCTCCTTTGCCCTCAAAGGGGCGGGCGATACTCGCTTTGTTTCCCTCGTCGCGCTGACTTTACCGTGGCCTTTGATGGTGTACCCTACCTGGTACATGCGGGAATGGAGTGGCGCAGTGTACTGGGCCTGGGGCGCCGCTAGCGTGTTTATCATTTCACAGTCCTTTGTTTTTTGGCGGCGGTTTAGCGGCGGTAAGTGGAAACAAATGTCCGTGATTGGCTAGGGCACTCCCTAGGAGGAGACAGAGCGTGGTTTTAATTACCGGGGCAAGTAGCGGCATTGGAAAAGCCTGTGCGGAAGCCTTCGCCCGTTCGGGCCAAAGTGTGTTTCTCATCGCCCGGCGAGAAGATCGTTTAAAGGGGTTGGCCGACTCTCTCCGATCCGAGCATGGCGTTCAGGCCGAATACTCGGCTTTAGACTTGCGTAGCAAGGAAGCTGTTTTGGCTTTTGCGAGTGAGCGGGCAGCGTTACTTCAGGGGGTCTCGGTCCTGGTGAACAACGCAGGGCTAGCCCGGGGCCGCGAAGCGATTCAAGTCGGTGACTTAAGTGACTGGGACGAAATGATCGATACCAACTTCAAAGGCCTGCTTTACATCACCCGCGCGGTGCTCCCCTACTTTGTGGCCAAGAAGGCAGGGCACGTGATCAATATGGGGTCGATCGCAAGCCGCTGGGCTTACGCGAACGGGAACGTGTACAGCGCCACCAAGCGGGCAGTGAGCGCATTGAATGAATCGATGCGGCTGGATCTGGCGGGGACCGGGGTGCGAGTCACCGAAATTGCTCCGGGAATGGTAAAAACCGACTTCAGTCTCGTCCGTTTTCGCGATCAAGGCCGCGCCGATGCAGTGTACGAAGGCGTGGAAGCGCTTCTCCCCGAAGATGTCGCGGAAGCGGTTCTCTGGGTTTCGCAGCGGCCCCCACATGTCAACGTGCAGGAGCTTGTTCTTTACCCGACCGTCCAAGCATCCCCTCAGTCCATCGTTCGCCGGTAGCCCCAAAGGCAGGGTATGCTTTGACTTTTTAATTGACGCGTGTAGACATGCGCCCCAATGCGTTTTATCGATGCTGTGTTTTTAGGCTTTTGGGTGCTGGTTGGGCTCGTGTTCCCTTCTGTCGCCTTTTCGGCTGATTGGGAACCCCCTCAGTTGTACCTAGACACTTTCCATTTGGACCGCGAACGGTGCCGGGAAAATGACTCGAGGTTCTCGGGGAAGTTAGTCGCTGCGAACGGCGAGTTGCTGGTGCGGTTTAAGGGGGCGAGAACTCTCCTCGGCGGCCCCGGATTTGCCGTGATCACGCACGATATCGAGTGGTCTGCCGAACCAGGGTTTCGCCCCTTCTTCATTGAAGGCCTGAAAGCTTTGGGTTCAAGGCTTCCGGACGAAGCGCGGCAGAGTGGATCGGGCGAACAAATCCAGTGGAGCCAGATCAAATCGCATTTGACCAGCCTGGAATCCGAAATGAGTTCGGACCTGACCATTGTAGCGGAGCTGAATTTGGTGTTCGAAATGCTGCTGGGCATTTCGAAAAAATCATCTGAATCGGTCGCCGCTGAAGTGGGCTATATGCACCGGCTCTTGGCACTCTGGCTGGGGGGTTTTACCCGCGATGATTTTTTTTCCGTGTCGCTCCCGGACCTCCTGCTGACTGCGCCCCCTTTATCGCTTTCGGTAGTTTCGGTGGACGCGAAGGGAGTGGGGTTTCGTTCGGGCAGTGTCCATTTTGTTTTACGCAGCCAGGGCATGGACCAATGGACGGGCGTCTTGAGACGGCAAAACGCGCTCAGGAAAAGCGTCCGTCCCTTTGTGGGAAGCGAAAAACCGGTTTGTGCAAAAGCTCTGGTTTCCGCAGGCGAAGCGCTCTACCCGGAATTCTTGAATTTTTGGAAACGGCTGCTTCGGTTTCCTTGACACTCTTCGAGAACCGAACGATTTTTACGCTTTTAGGAAAAGCGCATGAAGAAAATCCCTGTCTTAAAGCCCGTTGTCGATTTAGACGGCGACGAAATGACTCGAATCCTTTGGTCTGAAATAAAAAAGAAGCTGATTCTTCCTTTTTTAGATCTCCAAATCCACTATTTCGACTTGAGCATCCAGAACCGGGATAAAACATCCGACGAAGTCACGCTAGACGCTGCCAAAGCGATCCAAGCATTTGACGTTGGCATCAAGTGCGCCACGATCACTCCCGATGAAGCCAGGGTCAAAGAGTTTGGGCTAAAAAAAATGTGGAAAAGCCCGAACGGCACTATCCGAAACTTTCTCGGCGGCACGGTGTTTCGTGAGCCGATCATCTGCAAAAATGTCCCTCGCCTGGTTCCCAATTGGAAGCGGCCTATTGTGGTGGGCAGGCACGCGCATGCCGATCAGTATAAAGCGACCGAGATCGCAGTCCCCGGTCCGGGCACTTTGAAACTGGTTTTTGAAAGCGCGGGCCAAAAGCCGGTGGAGCTCGAAGTCATGCAGTACAAAGGCGCTGGGGTTGGCCTCGCCATGTACAACACAGACGCTTCCATTGAAGGCTTTGCCCATTCGTGTTTTGTGTACGGGCTTGCGAAGAAGTTCCCCGTTTATCTTTCCACCAAAAACACGATCCTGAAAACTTACGACGGAAGGTTCAAAGATATTTTTGCCCGCATTTTCAAAGAACACTACGAAACGACTTACAAAGAGGCCGGGCTCACCTACGAACACCGCCTGATCGACGACATGGTTGCCTCGGTCCTAAAGTGGGAAGGCGGGATCGTGTGGGCCTGCAAAAACTACGACGGTGATGTGCAGTCGGATACCGTGGCTCAGGGTTTTGGAAGCTTAGGGATGATGACTTCTGTTCTTGTGTGCCCGAACGGCCGCACGATTGAGACCGAAGCCGCCCACGGCACGGTGACCAGGCATTTTCGAGACTACCAGGCGGGCAAGCCGACCAGCACGAACCCCGTTGCCAGTATTTTTGCTTGGACGCAAGGCCTGGCCCACCGTGGGAAACTCGATGGCACTCCCGACGTGACCGCCTTTGCCCAGGCCTTAGAGGCAGCTTGCGTGGAAACCATTGAAAGCGGTTCGATGACAAAAGATCTCGCGATCACGATCCATGGAAACTCACTCCCCAAAGGATCGTTTTTAACGTCGGATGAGTTTTTGGATAAAGTGGCTTCGCGGTTAGCTTCGAAGCTCTAGAAGTTGATCGAGGATTTTTTGCCCTAAGTGCTCGGTTTTTACCGGCCCAAAGCCATGCACTTCGGAGAGTTCCGACAGTGTGGTCGGATTGCGTTGGGCTAAATCGTCGAGCGTGCGGTTACTGAACACCAGGAAAGCGGGGATATCCTTTTCTTCGGCGTACGCTTTTCTCCACTCTCGCAAAACTTCGGTGCGCAGCTTCGCTTCTTCCGAAAGCACGATCGACGGCTCTGCTTTTTTGGGGCGGGATCTTTTCTTGGGGATTGCGGCTGGCATAGCGGCCAGGATCTTCCGGGGGGAACGCGGCGCGCAAATATCGCAGTGGCCGCACGATCCAATCCGGAAAGTGTCTCGAAAGTACGTTAGAATCCCCGAGTGGCGGCACTCCCCGCCTTCGGCGTAAAGCACCATGGTATCCAACGCTTTCCACCTTCGTTTGGTGATGGCTGCGTCGGATTCCGACTGAGTAATGAAGTAGGAGTGCAATCCTTTGTCCCGTTTGCTGTAGAGCATGAGGCAAGTCGAGTGCTCGCCGTCACGGCCGGCCCTGCCGATTTCCTGGTAATAGCTCTCCACATTGGCGGGCATTTGAAAGTGGATCACGAGCCGTACATCCGAGTGATCGATTCCCATCCCAAAAGCATTGGTGGCTGCAAGGATCCGAATGTCCCCCGATTCGTACTGAGCTTGCACGTGGTTGCGTTCTTCGGTGCTGAGGCCCGCGTGGTAAAAGCCCGTGCGGGCGTGGGATTCCTTCACTTGCAGGCAAACTTCTTCACACTGTTTTCTCGTGCCGCAGTAAATGAGGACGCGCCCTGTGGGTGTCTGTTCCAGCGCTTTCTTAACGAGAAAAAGTTTTTGAGCATCGGTCTCGCAGGTCTCCACTTGGATGTAGAGACCGGGCCGGTAGAAACCATAAATATGGCGCGCGGGATCTCTTAGCCCAAGCTGCGCAATGATGTCTCGAAGCACCATGGGAGTAGCGGTCGCGGTAAGGGCAAGGATGGGAACGTCGGGCCGGATTTGGCGCAGCACACTCAGCTTATAGTAGTCTCGGCGAAAGTCGGGGCCCCATTGAGAGACGCAGTGCGATTCGTCGATCGCAAACAGCAGGATGTTTTGGGTCTTCGCCCAAGCGGCGAAACCTTCTTTTTGCACCCGTTCCGGCGACAGGTAGAGAATAAAACGTTTTGATTCCCGAATTTGCCGAAAGAGCGACTGCTTTTCTTCCCAGGTTTGCCCGGAGTGGATGCACGCGGCCGAAATCCCCAGGCGCTTCAAGCTTTGGACTTGATCTTCCATGAGAGCGATCAGTGGAGAAATGACGACCACGATTCCGTCAAAGCACGTTCCGGGAAGCTGGTAGCAAAGGGATTTTCCTCCGCCCGTTGGCATCACTGCCATCGTGTCTTTTTTCTGGAGGACCGATTCTAAGATTTCTTTTTGTCCTAGACGGAACGAGCTCAGGCCAAAAGTGCCTTTCAGGGTGCTAAGAAGAGAATCCGAGGTGCAATCATTCACTGTACCCACGGTCTACCACGCGGGAGATCACGACGGGAACGAAAGAAGGGGAGCGCTAAGCTCTCGGGTAGTCCGTATACCCCTGTTCCGTGCCACCATAAAACGTCGCATGGTTGGGCTCCGCAAGCTTCGCTCCGGTTCTAAAGCGCTCCACGAGGTCAGGGTTTGCAATGTAAAGCGAACCGTAAGACACCATGTCGGCAAGCCCGCTTTGAACGGCCGCCGTGCCCGTTTCAAAGTTGTAACCGGAGTTGATGAGGATGGGCCCTTGGAAGTTCTTCCGGATTTTTGGAGCAAGCGCGTTCGGGGTTCCCGGCGCTTCCATCAAGTGCAAGTAGGTGATTTCCAGAGAGTCCAATTCTTTTGCAAGGTAAGTATAGAGCGCTTCGGAGTCTGAGTTCACTTTACCCGCGAGCTTTGTCCACGGGGAAATGCGAACGCCTACTCGGTCCGAACCCATCTCTTCGACGGCCGCTAAAGTGCATTCGACTAAAAAGCGGCAGCGGTTCTCGAGCGAGCCGCCCCAGTCGTCTTTGCGCTGGTTAAACCCGTCGTGCAAAAACTGGTTGGGGAGGTACCCGTTCGCACCGTGCACTTCGACTCCGTCGAAGCCTGCGAGCTTGGCATTGCGAGCCCCGGTCCCAAACTGCTCTACAATGGCTTCGATTTCCTCTGCCTCAAGCTCCCTGGGGGTCACGCTGGCGCTTTTTCCCTTGGGCGTGAAAGCTTCGATTTGCGGATTGACTGCCGAGGGGGCCACAGGCAACTCGCCGCCGTGGAAGTCCGGGTGCGAAATAGCGCCGACATGCCAAAGTTGAAGGAAAATCAAGCCGCCCTTTTGATGGACTGCATCGGTCACTTTCTTCCAGCCCTGGATCTGCTGTGGGGTATGGATCCCCGGGGTGTTGATGTACCCAATCCCTTGAGGGCTGACTTGGGTGGCTTCCGACACGATTAAGCCGGCCGTGGCCCGCTGGCTGTAATAAAGGGGCGCAAGGGCCGAAGGGACATTCCCCTGGCCAGCCCTACTGCGGGTCATGGGGGCCATGACGATCCGGTTTTTCAGGCGAATCGTCCCAAGGGAAACGGGGCTAAAAAGATCTCGAGGCATCGGACACTCTCCTAATAAAGCACCAGGTAGACGATACCGGGTCTGAACAGGGTTTCAAGAAACTTTACGAAGATTTGCTGATCGACCGGGTAAAAAGTGTGTTACTTTCCTCCCCCTTTAACAGCAACTCAAGGGCCGGAACAATGACGAAAATAGAAAATTTTAGCGAGTTTGGACTTCCGGCCGCTTTAGCAGACGCTTTGAAAGCGCTCGAGTTTACCGTGCCGACCCCCATTCAGGCGGCTGCAATCCCGCCGGCAATGCTGGGTAAGGACATTTTGGCCGTTGCGCCGACCGGCACCGGAA
>JANPJT010000186.1:0-3996 GCA_031425635.1 Pseudomonadota bacterium | reverse complement strand
GCCAAGATCATCGGCACTTTAGCCACGGCTTCCCGGTCAGCAAGCACCCCATTCAGTTTCTCGCTCAGCGTGGGATTTGCGACTAAACCTGTGAAAAGTACGTCTTCGAGCAAAAACAGCTCGGTCACGTCTAGGAGCTGCGGTCCGGTAGGTGCCTCCCCCAGCTGGGCCACCATTTTATCCAAAGCCATTTCGCTCGCCTCGTGTTGGACCCAAAAACTGATGCGGGACTGGCGGGGCATGTTCCGCCGCAGAATGCGCAAAAACACCCGCCCGAACTGGTGCGCACTCGCCTCTTCGCCGAGAACGAGCTCGAGGACATGCACTCGGAGGTAGGGCTCGGGCACGCTGGGTGGACTGGTGGCTAAACTGATCACGGGGGAGTGGATGCGCACCAGCCCTCGCCCCACGACAACGGATCCCAATTTCACTACAAAGGCGACGTCGCGAAGAGGATCGAGTGGGGCATTGGAACGCAAAGACGCCTGGATTGGCTCGGACAACGGGACCCTAGAGTCAAAGAGCGGGAGCTCATGGCGCCGCGGTGGCGCTTCAATGGTGAGGGCAGAAAGTGGGCCGACCTGGAGAGCATTCAAGTCCCGGGTCAGATCTGCCCGAAACTGAAGAATTTGCTCCGCGCCGGGAGCCCCGGCTTCGGCCAAAACCTGCTCGCAGAACTCGGGAGAGGGAAGGTCCATTCCCTGAACCAAAACGCCGTAGGAAAAAAGGAGCGCACAAATAAACGGCCATCGCATAGGGGCAAGCGCGTACCACGGATGCAAAGCGGAGATCAAGGAATTCACTGGTTGAGATTTGGCAGCCGACGAAAGTTGAGCGGGTTCCCGGAGGTTTTCTCATACCAGCCCGGCCCCACGTCGCCCATCGTATGGGGGCCTAGTAAGTAATCGAGAAAAGAATCTGCCTTATACACCCACACGTAATCCATTTGAGCCAACACTTGTGCAAATGAAGCCTGAGTCACAGCACGAGTACCCCGGCCCGACTGTATGCCGATCGGGCCAAACGTATCGGCGGGAAAACGGTCGATAAGGGTCCCTTGGCTTCGTAACAGCCCGTACCGAACCGGGCCCCAAACTACTAGAGTTTGCTGCTGATCGATAAACAACAACTGAACGCGATCGCGCCGGGCCGTATCGATGTGGGCCGCAAAGGCGCGCGCCTCGGTCACTACTGGGTGCTCCTTTTTAACCGAAAACTCGTTGAGCGCTGAGCGCGACCGAAAGGCCCCCAAAGCAAGCAGCGCCAAAGTGCCGGCAAAGGCAGCGGACGGGGGGAGACTGGGAAAGGGAAACTGCTGCCCCCATCGGATGGCAAGCAGTGCAATCGCGGGGACCGTCGCGCCAACATACGCTAGCGTCGCGTACCGCGCGAAGCTCGGTGCCGAGCTCCAGTCGTGCGGCCCAAAGGCAGCGACGTAAACAACAAAGCAAGAAACAAAAAAGAGTGCCCCCTGGATGCCCATCGCCCACACGGTGGGCCTAAAGCGGACCATCCGAAACCCAACCCAGCACGCAACTAAAATAAGTATGGTTTTTACTGGCTCGCCAACGAACAAGATCCGAACAAATTGCTTGGTTAGAGAAATGAGAAATGCAAACTGCTCGGGGTCAGAGAAGTCTACAGCCCGATCGTAGTGAAAAAAACGTTCCAACCCGATGGAATCCCCTAAAGCTTTCCAAACCGCCAGCGCTGCGAGCGGGAGCGCCAACGTGAACGCGGAGTAAAAAATCGCTCGGCTTGCCCCCACCTCCCCGCGCGATCGAGCTGCCCAACAAAGCATTCCAAACCCTGCAGTTACTGCAATGCTGATACTTAAAAAACTCGCTTTGACGAGCACCCCGCTCGTTGAAAGCAGTGCAATCCAGAGCGCACCACTGCGCACGGAAATCGCTCCCCCACCGACGGCAAGCAGCAGCAAGAAGGATCCCGCCGCCAGCTGGTTGAGCATCGTTTCACTTAAAAGCGTGCCCACGATAGGCCGAGAAGGGACGAGCACCAAAAGGCAGGCTGAAACGGCTGCTATCGGCCAGACACGGGAGAGCCGGCCCGAGCAAAGAGACACCACATCGTAAGTCGCTGCCAATACGGCGATACAACCAAGCATTAAAAAAAGGGGGGTTACTGCTTCCTGGTAGCTACCGGGGCCCTGCAAAAAAAATGGGTATGTCATCGCGAGTGCCCAACCGGGCGGGTACTCCAAAAGCAGCTTATCGGGGAACTGCGCAGAAAGCGCTGTCCCGAATCGGAACACTTGCTTGGGCATTAGCATCCAGTGGGTCAACTCATCCCAATTCATTGCCTGGTAGCCAGAAACAAACCCAGGCCCTGCGACGCTGCTCACTAAAGCGAGGGCGAACCAGAGCGGGTGAGACGCTTGCACTCGGGTAGTGCTCCAGTCCGAGAGCGCCCACACCAACCCAACCACCCCAATCAACAAAACGCCGTAAGAACTCCAAAAAAGGTTGAAACCGCAAACAGAATTAAGAAAAAACAGAAGAACGGGGATCGAGAATAATCCCAGGAGGAAATGAAGCCCTGGCGCCCGGGAAAAAAGTGAGGCATCGGATAAACACCGGGCCACGCCGAACGCGGTCATAACGCAAGGTAGCAAGTAGAACAAGGAGGAGAAATCAACTATTCGGGCAAACAAATTCATGTTAACTTCGATCATCTGTGGAGCGAAGGTCGAACGCAAGTGAAACAGATCTGAGCCCTCGCCCGGTTTTCTTGATCCCCGCCTTGAATCCCGACTCTACGTTGCAGAATTTGATTCTCGATCTTCGGCTTCGCTGTCCTGATGCCCCCGTACTCGTCGTGAACGACGGTTCTTTAACCAAATCACAGGGTCTTTTTGACGCCCTTGGAAAGATCGGGGGCGTTCAAGTTTTGCACCATTCCGAAAACCTGGGAAAGGGGGCTGCCCTAAAGACCGGCATGGGCGCAGCGTTTCGCCATTTTCCATCTTTGAACGCCATCGTTACTTTCGATGCCGATGGCCAGCACAAAGTGTGCGACATTGAGCGCGTTTACCACCGAATTTCGACCCACCCCCATGAGTTGGTGTTGGGTGTGCGGTCCTTTGGGGCCGGAGTGCCCCTGCGGAGTTGGATTGGAAACCGCCTCACTAGCGCGATCTTTGAGCTCGTGTCGGGAAACGCAGTGACGGATACACAAACCGGCCTAAGGGGGATCTCTCGCCCTTTGGCACAGCGCTGCCTGACCCTTTCGACGTCCCGCTACGAATTCGAGTTTGACATGCTGTTGACCGCGAGCAAAACCGGCACGCCGCTGCACCAAGTCCCGATTGAGACAGTGTACATCGATGGCAACGCGGGCTCCCATTTCAACCCCCTCTTCGACTCCCTAAGAATCTATTTTGTATTGCTTCGTTTTCTAGCTTCGTCCCTTTTGGTGTCGGGATTGGACATGGTGCTGTTCGGCGCCTTGTACTCGTCCACCGGAAATATTTTTTTGAGTGTCGCCGCCGGCCGAATCACCATCGGAATTTTGAACTTCGTGATAAACCGGCGGTTTGTATTCCGGAGCCACCGACCGATCCTCTCTGAAGCGGCAACGTATGCGGCCAACTTGGCCCTGATGGGTTGCCTTTGTGTTGCATGGATTGAACTGCTCATCGCTTTGCGATTGAACCCCTTTTTGGCGAAAGCCGTGACAGAATGCTCTTTGTTCTTCCTCAACTTTTATTTTCAACGGACAGCGGTTTTTAAACGTAATGTAGGGACTCACCCATGTTCAGACTTAAAGACTTATTCACCCGGTGCGTAGACTGCGAAACGGAAACCTTGACGGAAGTCGGGGCGGGCTTTGAATGCGTGCAGTGCCACCGGCAGTACAGAACGGGTGAGGACGGAGTCATCGATGCTTTCCCTATCCATGGCTTAAAAAGCCGATTGCCTGCCTTTTACCAATCTAGCTTCTATAAAAAATGGCTGAAGGTTTGGGAACAAATGATCC
>JANPJT010000185.1:0-12198 GCA_031425635.1 Pseudomonadota bacterium | reverse complement strand
GATGAGAGAGACTATGATTGCTTTTCGATTTTCCATGCGATCTCTGAATCTCCCGTTTTATCTCGGTGCACACTGCCCAATCGGTTCGCGGCACAAACCGACTACCGTGTTGATCTCCGATGGCCCGACCAAAATTTTTCTACGCGGCCTGTTGCCATTGGTGTCGGTGTACTGGACTGCCATAAACTCCCGTCCGTGAACTCGGTTGTCTCGGTCGTCCACGATGAATTTGGCTCGGTTAGCGGTGCGCTCATACAGCGACATCGCAGCGTACTTCTGTGCGATGTGAGAGGTATGCAAAGTATGGAACGCGTTGATTGTGTAGAAAATGAGCCAAATGAGGAAAGGGAGCGCGAGAGCGAGTTCGATTGTCGCTTGGCCATTAGGTCGCCGCTTTAGCATCCGTTGTCCTCCATCATTTCGATGAGTCCTTGGCCGGTGATGCCCATCCGACTTCCAAAAGATTGGAAGAATGCCCTGCATTCTGTGAACGAAGGCTCTCGTCCCAAGTGGGCTTCGGAACTAAGGCGGATGCGGCTTGGCGAGCCGTTACCGCCGATAAAAACGGGCGGTAAGTAGAACAGATCAATATCGTAGCTTGATAAAAGTCCTTCGGTCCGAACGCTATTTTGGTCAGTTCGGATGAACTCCAAGTTGGGCCTTCGGGCGATTCCTTGGATCTTATTAAAATAGGTGTCGAAAACGAGCTGTGCTTTTTCTCGCTGTTTGGCTTCGGAGCTTGCGCCGGCTTTGTAGGTACGGGCTGCCATGAAGGTGGCGTACTCGACGTAGTCGCTGACAACGAGAAGGATTGATACGCTAAGAAAGAAGAGGAGGAAGAAAAATAGAACAACGGAGATAGCGATAAATTCTATCGCTGCCTGGCCTCGCTCTGATTTTTTTCGTTTCAACAACACTCCATCCCCTTCTCTAAAAATGCACCGGTTTTGCTCTGGCTGGATCTCCAGGGTGTCCCGACTGGCCTGGGTTCAAAACTTCGCCGGGTGTGAGTTCCCCGTTCTGGACCACATTCACTAAAGCGCTTCGGATAGTGCCGAGCAGCTGCCGGGTAAAAGTAGACATCGGGCCCGTGACAACGAAATAGCTGGTGACGAAAGTAGCTGCCAGAAGCAGCAAGTACTCGACCGTCGTTTGTCCTTTCCGGTTTCTCATCACACCCACTCCCGAAAGCCCGCGACTAGAACGATCGCGTAAGCGCACAAGATGGCAGGGCCAAAAGCCATTTTGAGGGCAGCTGCGGTGGGCTCGTGGCTCCGCAAGTTTGCAACAATGCTCTGAGAGCTTCCGCGGAATCCTTTCTCCGCGATAAGCGCGAAGGCCCCCACTAAGGCGCCGACGACAATCGCGACTGCGGCTACGCGCAAAGTCGTCACGCTGTCGGTCCAGGAGGCGAGCGCCATCAGGAGCTTAGCGTCTCCAGCCGCAACGACTTTGAGGACGAAAAGAGGGAAGAACAGTGCGAATGCGAGTGCTATCGCCAATGCAGAATGCACCGAACCAGTGAAACCCTGAGTGAGAGTCTGGTAGAGAAAGCCAGCAAGAAGGAAAGGGAGAGTGAGCCAATTGTAGATTTTGCCCCAAAGCAAATCGGTGGCGCAGGCTGCGCCCAGTAGTAACCAAAGTGCGATTTCCGGTAAAGCTCCCATACGTCCCCCCAGACGAAAGCCGGAAAAGCTATTGCGTGAAACCGTTGCCCGACTGAGACTCGCGAGAAATATTTCCCTCAAGCCCGGTCAAGCCTTCGCGAAAAACATCGTTGAAGAACTTGGCTACTTGGAGAGAGAAGATGGCCCCGAAGGCCACCATCAAAAGGTATTCGATGGTGGTTTGCCCTCGGGGCCTAATTCTTTTCTCTTCTCGGACCATAGTCATTTTCAAACGTGAACTTAGTTCACGCTTGCGCTCATCAACTGCTGGATCTTCTGGTTTACACCTTTGAAGACCTGCTCAACCGTTGCCGGTAAGCGGTTCTTCATTTCACGACCAAGTACGCTAATGACGACTACGATAACGGCGATAATCAGGAGATATTCGACCGTCGTCTGTCCGTTTTCGTCTTTCAGGAATTGCTTGAACATTTGTGATCCTCCAAGGGACTGGTTTGTTTCCTGATGCGACGTGCTACAGGATCTATTCTAGCCTTTCCCGGTACTTTGTCAAAACGTGTCAACAGGTAAGTATCTGAAATCAATGATAAAAACCTGTCCATGTATTCTACGCTCTTCTCGATTCTGATCGGAAAATAGACGATTTTTCCTGAGGACAATTCTTGTCGCCTGTCGAAGTTTTAGACAGTCTGCGTCGCTCAGCACGCTAACCCTTTAAGATGTCCATGAAACCTAGCGTCAAATATGCTACACTGCGTTACTTCGCATACAGGGGCTATCGTTGGGGGTGTTCCTTGGGTTTGAAACGGACCGCATCTTTTTGCATACTGGCCGCTTGTTTCAGCGCCTTCTTTCTCGGTCATTTGACCCACTCGGAAGCCCCTAAACCACCCGGACTCTCGTGCCACGGGGCTGCCGAAATTGGCCGTTGGGGTGCCGAAAAGGCCGTGAGTAAGCCCGGCTCGGCAGCTGATGCACCGTTTGCAAAGAACGCGGTTGCCCGGTTTCTGGAGCTTGCCGATCCCCACCGAGTTCTTTTGCTCGCCCCGGAAGTCGCTTTGTTGGAATTCCAAGGGGTGGCTTGGTGGCGCAAATTTGTGCAATCGCAAGACTGTGGCCCCTTTAATGAATGGCTCTCAGCGGCGCATTCCAAAGGCGTTCAAAGGCTCACCCGGCTCATTCGAGAAAACGATTTTTCTAACGCTTTGCCTCTTAGTTTACCTGAGCACGCGCCCTCGGACGAAGAGAGCCTTCCTTGGTTTTCGGCGTTTGCAGCCGACGAGTCTCAATTGAAGCAGAGGGTTGCCACGGTTGCAAAAGCAGTCGGTAAAGGATCGACCCGGTATTTGCTGGAAGCGTTTAAAGGGAACAAGCGCGAAATGCAGGCTTTTTCCCTGTCTCGCTTCCTCATCGACCAGGAGCCCGTTGAAACCAACGCGTTTTTAGCGAGAGCTTACTTGGGAACGCTCGATCCTTTTTCAGACTATTTTTCGAAAGACGACTACGCGGAGTTTTACCGCGACCTCTCTGGAGGTGCTTCGGGCGTCGGGTTAAGGCTTCGCGATCTACCGGAAGGTCTTTTAGTTCAATCGGTTCTCCAAGACTCGCCCGCCGGCAAGTCAAAAAAGATTTTTCCTGGTGACGTGATTGTTCGGGTAGACGGTGTGTCTTTGGCAGGGCTTCCCAGTCGGTCGCTGAGGCATTCACTTGAAGGGCGGCCTGGATCCAAAGCAGTGCTAACTTTGGCGTCCCGGCGGGGGAAACCCCAGAGAGACATCGTTTTGGTTCGAGAGCCTTTTGCCTTTGAAGACTCGAGAGTGAGTTCGAAACTGCTGCGCGATCGCGGTGTCGGCGTCGTCACCATCCCGAGCTTTTACGGGCGTGGAGGGCAGGGCCAAGACGGAGAGCGGAGCAGTGCGGAAGATTTGGAAGCGGCGGTAAAGAGCCTGATGAAGCGCAAAGCATCGGCGATTGTTCTTGATATGAGGGGCAATCCCGGAGGCTATCTAGAAGAGTCAGTGGCAATGGCAGGCTTGTTCTTGGGGAGCAAAGCCATCGTTGCCGTCGTAGAACCCACTGTGCAGCGCATCATGAGGGATCACCACAAGGAGCCGCTCTACTCGGGGCCTTTGGTGGTTTTAGTCGACGGTGAAAGCGCAAGCGCTTCGGAAGTGCTTGCGGGAGCGTTGAAAGATTATCAGCGTGCGTTGGTTCTGGGGGCCCCACGCACTTACGGAAAAGGGAGCGTCCAACGGCTCTACCCTCTCGATTCAGGACCTTTGAGACTTGCGCCACAGGACTCGGACGGGGCGGTAAAGCTGACAACCAGCTTTTTCTACTCTCCGCTTGGCACAAGCCCGGCGAGCGGGGGAATCGCTCCCCACATTTCGCTCGGCGAAGCTCCCAAAATAGAAACAGAAGGTTCGGAGCGTAGGCCACACCGTACCCAGGAGGCCCCAAAACAGGCGGCGTTTGTCGACGGCACGACCCTGAGCGAGATCCGGCTGCAAGAGTCGACGATGAGCGAGCGCGTTAGGGCGCTGAAGGAATCTTCGCTTGCCGATAGCGACGCGGAGCCTTTTGATCGAGCGCTCAAAATTGCCGGAATTTGGGGCGATCTTAATGCCGATGACTCGCCGCAAGGCACCCATCGAAAAAAGAAAGTAAACGAAGAAGCGCCTATGGTACTCTATAAGTAACTGGACTTGCTGAAGTTAGCGGCCCTGCCGGGCCCAAACGAAGGGAAACTCATGAATGATGAAACAGCCTATTGTGTGAAATGCCGCAAGAAAACCACCATGAAAAACACTCAGGAAGTAAAGATGAAGAACGGGCGTCCTGCGATGAAGGGTGTTTGTACTGAGTGCGGTACCGGGGTTTACAAGATTTTGTCGCAGAGTAAGTAGGACCCTACGCCGCGTTTTTCTTTGGAGGCGTTTTCAAGGAATCGTTGCTTGGAAGGGTTTCAAACTGACAGCAACGGTTTCTTCCATTCGCTTTCGCAAAATAAAGAGCCGTGTCGGCTCGGCCAACCAAGTCCTTTACTGCAGCGATCGGATCTGGCCTTCCATTTCCGTCGCTCAGTGACGTGGCGGTTCCTAAGCTGATCGTGACCGGGATGACCGTTCCAGCGTGTTCGATGCGAACCGACTCGATCCGTTTTCTGAAGCGCTCGCAGAAAATGAGAGCGCCCTCCCGGTCCGTTGAGTTTAAGATACACAGAAACTCTTCGCCGCCGAACCGGCCCACCAAATCTGTATCGCGTGCCTCTTCTTTGATGATCTTCGCCACCGCGATGAGCACTGCGTCTCCCGCTTGATGCCCGTGCGTGTCGTTTACCTTTTTGAAATGGTCGATATCGCACATCACGACTGAAAGTTTATGGCTATCCCCTTGCCGAATGGCGGCTTTGACCGATCGGAGGAGGACGCCTTCCGTGTAGGTTTTGTTGAAGAGCTGGGTGAGCCCATCGACAATGGATTCCTTTTTTCTTTCTTCGTATTTCTTCTGAAGCTCGCTTTCGGCCGTGACGTTGCGAATGGTCAATAGAGCGCCAATCGCTTGCCCCGCCGAGTTTTGGATCGGGACTGCCGCTAAAATCATCTGAAGTTCCGGAAAGCTTTTTGACCGGCCTTTGATTTCGTCGATCCGAACGGGCTTGTTCTGGGAAATCGCTTGGTGCGCTGGGCACTCCGCGGGACAAAACTGTGTCGTAAGCAAAGTACAAAAGTCGCCGATCTTCAGAACTTTTCGGTACGATTCACCGGTAAGCTCCGTGAATGCCTCATTAAAGTCGACGACGGTATTGCTTGTGTCCACGACACAAAACGCATCCAAAAATACGTCGAGCAAAGGCCGGTGCAGAGAAAGCCAAGCTTTCAAAGCCTCTTTCGATTCGTCGCTTTTACTTAGCGAAGGCGAAATATTGTTTGGGGTTCCCATCGATCTCCATGGTCCCTTTACCGCACGAAACACATTTCATGCTCTCGGGGATGTTCACTGACCCTGCAGAAAACTGTTCTGCAGTGGCGATTACTAATTTTTCTGATTCGCAGTCGTCACAAACATACGGAACAAAAGCGGATACGACTTTCGCGTGGCCCAGAAAGCTGGGAACCATATTCATTTGCCTGACTATCAGCGGGGTGCACTCCTCATATTTGACTTCGGTTGAGGCGAGCTCCTTGATGACATTCACCCAGGTTCGGATCCCGCAGGAGTTAATTGAAGTCACTCCTTTGAAATTGATGGTCAAAGGGACGCCGGCCGCTTTAGTCACCTGACTGAAGTCGGTGTCTTCATCTATCGTCCCTTTAAGAGAAATGAGCTTCCCCGAACCGTTCGGTTTGATTTCTATTTTAAACTTTTCGTTCATGTCCATTTTTACTTGCTCCGCTCAAAAAAGTTGAAAGAAAAATATTCCACGTTGAAGGACTGATGATCCGCTATCCAGCACGCTACTTGGGTGACCTTGTTAGGGGTGACCACAATTTTTAAGTGGGTTGCCGAGTCGAAAACCATGTAGGTTCCTAGGCCCGCACCACTTTCTTTGTTCTCGAGTTGGGCACCCGACTGGTAACACCGGGCTAAGGCTTTTGTGAGGACTCCGAAACTGAGAGAGCCTCCTTGATCGGAGACCGCCAAATAAAGCCCCCGTTCCCCCATCTGAAAGCCGACGGTAATTTTTTCGCTCGTCTGCAGGAGGGCCTGCGAACGTCTAGGGTATTTTTCTTTACCTTGGGAATTAACGTACGCATGGAAGAATGCATTGGAAATGAGCTCTTCAAGAATATTGTTCGTTTTCTCGCGTAGAAAACGTTTATTGGTAATTCCCGCCTTTGATTCAATATCTCCAATGACGCTTCCCCGGCTCTTGCTGTCCTGAAGGGTTATCGATTCCAGAGCGCCAGTTGGCTCCCATGGAAAATGGGGGACTTCATTTTTAGCTAGTGCAGACTTGGTGGCAGTCACTAGCGGGTCTCGATCTCCCAAAGGCGTCGAATACAAATGGCGGCATCCGCCCACAATATGGCCTGCGGCTTCGGCACGTGAAAAGGAGCCGGCGCGGACGGCGGTGCCCTTTTCGGTGGGTTTTAAATTGCTCTTAGCCATGGCTCTCTTCGTATCGGACGAAGGAACGAAAAGCCTTAAGAAATCATCATTTCGGCCTTTTGCACCCAGTAGAACCCTGCGTCGGACTTCACGCGCCGAGTTTTCAGGCTTTGCTTGGTGGGGCCGGCTAGGCAAACGCCAGTGGCCAAGTCGAACTTTGCCTGGTGCCAGCCGCAGGTGACGACCGTGCCGTCGATTTGCCCCTCGGAGAGAGGGCCTGCGCGGTGAGGACAGTAATCTTCGAAAGCAAAAACACCTTGGCTGCAATGGGTGAGCGCGACGGGTTTATCGGCCATTTGCACGACGATGGTGGCGCCAAGCGGCAGCGATTCGACGCCACATACTTTTTCATAGTCCGGGCCTAACTGCGTGTCCATTTGCCTATCTCCGCCAAGATATTTTCCACTCCAACCACCGGCGTTTCACAAGTGAACTTGCGACAAACATAAAGGGTCGTTTCGCCCCCTATCGCTATGCGGCCTTTCAATACCGTGAGCGTGCTTCGTTCACTGTTCTTGCGCTGGCCTGCCAGCACACAGTGGGGTAAGAAGTTGCGGCCGAGGGCATCCATCGCTTGCTCAAAGTCTTCAGATCGATCCCCTTCGACGACGACCATTTCCAAAGGGTCCCCTTCAATGAAGTCTACCCCGATGAGCATTTGCCCCACACCCGTCGGGATGAGTCTCATGAATGGTTCAAAGGCACTTAAAGCCGCGGTGCCAATGTCTTCATAGTCCATTCGATCCGCTAGCCTAGCTAGCCTAAGCAGCGCGCAGATGGCAGACGCTTGCCCCGAAGGGCTTGCGCCATCTTGGGTTTCTTTGGGCCTTGAAATCAGCTTTTCGTGATCTTTCCCAGTGAAGTAAAAAGCTTGATCCTTTGGCTCCCAAAATTGTTCCACTAAGGAATCGGCAACTTCAGCTGCAGCCCGCAGCCACTCCTCCTTAAAAGTGCATTCGTAAAGGCTGACAAGCCCCGCTAGTAGGAACGCGTAGTCGTCTAAATACCCATTGAAGCGAGAAGACCCGTTCTTTCGGCAGTGGAGTAGCCGTCGCTTTCCGCTCGGCAACGGGTGGGGCGACGTAAACTGGGTGAGGAGTGCGGTGGCCGCCTTCTCTGCCGCTTCCAAATAGCGAGCATCCCGCTGGCTTTGGTACCCAGCAGTGAGTGCTGAAAGCATCAACCCGTTCCATGATAAAAGAATTTTTTCATCTCTGCCTGGCCAAACCCGCTCTGAGCGAACTTGCAGTAGCTTTCGCTTAGCTACGCTGATCTCATCTTCAAGAGCACCAATCTCAAGCCCCAAGTCTTTGGCAATGCCTTTCAGGTTTTCTTTGATCCGAGGGATATTTTTACCGTCCCAATTTCCGCTCGCCGATATATCGTAGGCCTGGCAGAAAAGCCCGCCGAGGTCGTTTCCTAAAATAGAAAGGACCTCGGAGTGCGACCACACATAGAACTTCCCTTCCTCTCCCTCACTGTCGGCGTCCTGAGTGCTAAAGAAAGTGCCCTCGGGGGACACCATTTCTCGGAGCACGTAGTCCAAAGTGTTTCTTCCGACCTCCGCGTACTTTGGGTCTTTGGTCGCTTGAAAAGCTTCGAAGAAAAGCACGGGGAGGAGCGCGTTATCGTAAAGCATTTTTTCGAAGTGCGGCACAAGCCATTCGGCATCGGTCGAGTAGCGGTGGAATCCCCCGCCAAGCTGATCGCGCACGCCCCCGTCGGCGATTTTGTTGAGAGTGAGGGTAACGAGTTTGAGCGTGTCGGCATCTTCCGATCGTCTCCAAGCGCGCAGGGCGAGGCGAAATACGATGGAATGAAAAAACTTGGGCGCGCTCCCCAGCCCCCCAAATACGGGGTCGAAACTCTTTCGGACAGCGCTCACTGCTGCGTCGACGAGGTCGAGGCTTAGTGACTCGGAAGGGGGCAACTCGGCGCCCCCTCTCTGGAGTTCATTGAGCGCTTCGGTAAGGGCTTTGGCGTTGGAAGCTACTTCGTCGGGCTTGTTGGCCCAAGCCTGAGAAATTCCCCCCAAAAGTTTCCTAAAGGCGGGAAGGCCATGCCGATCCTCCGGGGGAAAATACGTTCCCCCGTAAAATGGCTCGAGGGCTGGGGTTAGGAAAACCGAAAGGGGCCAGCCGCCATGCCCGGTCAGCGCTTGCACGGCCCCCATGTAGAGGTGGTCGATGTCGGGCCGCTCCTCCCGGTCCACTTTGATATTGATGAAGTTTCGGTTCAGGATTTCGGCCGTTTCTGCGTCTTCAAAGCTCTCATGGGCCATCACATGGCACCAGTGGCAGGCAGAATAGCCAATCGATAGAAAAATCGGTTTCTTCTCAAGGCGCGCAGCGTTTAGAGCATCGTCGCCCCAGGGGTACCAGTCCACGGGGTTGGTGGCGTGTTGGAGGAGGTAGGGGCTTGATTCTTTGGCCAGTCGGTTTGGTTTCATGCCCTTGGTTTATTAATGAGAAACTGAGCTGAACGCGAGCTAAATCCTAGGCGCCGGATTCGGTTTTAGTAACTCGGTAAAAGAAAGTAAGCATGAGGGCAGTGGAGCCGGCGGAGCAGACGTGCCAAAGCCAGTGGGTCCCCATCGGCAATACTTGCACGGCAAAATGGAACGAATCGGCCAGGCGAAATGCGAATGCGCCAAAGAAAAGGGTGAGCGCAAAGGCGACTAACCCACTGTCACGAAAGCGGTTCCGACGAAGATAAAGGTAAATGGGTACTAGGACAATTGCCGTGAACACGGCGTAGGAAAATGACACAGCCGCTTGCGCTGGAAGCTTCAAATAGCCTAGTGGTAACGGGGCAAGCATAGGGAGCACAATCGCGAACGATTTAGCCCATCGGCGCTCGCCGAGTAGCCTGCCCCAGAGGTAAACGCCTAGCGCCACGCACAGAGCGACAATGGCAAAAACGTCCATGAGATGGAAAATTCGAGAAGATCGAGTCCCGTGGTAGAGCACCCCACCCACCCCGCCCAAGGCGAGCAGGCCGATGCAAAAGGTAAAAAAAACGTTTTGCCGGTATTTGCCCTTCAGGCGCCAAGCCCATTGGGCTGCCAGCAAAAGGAATAGCACGGCAGAAAGGGCGTTGAATGGCTCAACTAGGTCCCGTTCCAGCTGTGTTTCTGTGTACAGCGGGCCGCCGTCAGCCAACGTCTCCGTCCAAATCCCGGGCCTGCTTTCCGAAAACAAGTACATAAGAGATCCATCGGTCGACTCCCAACAGAATCTTAATGAATCTTGGTTCTTTTATTCTCACGGGCGGAGCTAGAATAGGATAAGAGACCTCACACCGGGCCGTTTATAGAAAGAAGGTGGCGCTTGGAACTCTACCCTCACCCGACGCTTTCTCCTGCTCTGCTCCCCAGGGCTGGTTCCCCGTTGAGCCCATGGTCGCGTTTCTGCCGCCTGAAGCTCTCCCGCTACGACGCTAAAGTTCCCATTTGTTTCCAGTCCGATCGTTTCACTGTGAAAACGGTTTCTAGTTGGAGTGAGCTGGAGGAACTACTTAAGCTGCGACACAAGATTTTTCATTTGGAGCACCACGGTCGAACGCTCGAGACAGGAGTTGATATCGACGACATCGATTTTCTCTGCGACCACTTGGTGATTGTCGACAGGGAAAGCGAAGCCATCGTCGGTTCTTACCGGCTCACTTCTACTCTTTTCTCTACACAGTTTTATTCCCAGAGCCACTTCGACCTTTCACAGTTTTTATCGCTCCCGGGTATCAAGCTTGAGCTGGGGCGAGCGTGCGTCGACAAGTCGTTCCGATTGGGAGCGGCTTTGAGTTTGCTTTGGAAAGGCATTGCGGAGTACGTCAAAGCAACCGGGGCGGCTTACCTTTTTGGCTCGGCTAGCATTCGAACCAACGATCTGCAGACGGTTCAGGGAGTATGGAATGCGTTACAAAGTGGCGGCCAAGTGGACCTCACCTCGGGCGTCCGCGCGCTTCCCGCCTATGAAGTGAAAGGTCTCGAGCGGCTAAAAAAGAAAGAACGCTACGCGAACAGTTCAAGCTTAGAATCCATCCCCTCTCTTTTTCAGTCCTACCTGCGGGCCGGCGCCAAGGTCGCCGCCCTCCCTGTTTTTGACCCCTTCATGAAAAGCACGGACTTTCTCACGGTCTTAAAGTTCAGCCAAATGCACTCCCGATTCTCCAAAAGATTTGGTTGAATCAGCGGATCGGGCGTTGCCACTCTTTCCACCGGGACGGACCGGTGCTAGTATCCGCCCATGTCAAAATTTCGCTCAGGCGTATTATTTGGGGATGAAGTTCAACAGGTTTTTGCCGACGCGCATGCAAACGGTTATGCGCTGCCTGCCGTAAATGCTATTGGCACGAATACAGTCAATGGGTGTTTGGAGGCGGCTAAAAAAGTAGGCTTCCCGATCATCGTTCAGCTCTCTCACGGAGGATCCCAGTTTTTTGCGGGCAAGAGCTTAGACAATTCCCAGAACCAAGCTTCCATCGCGGGCGGGATTTCAGCGGCGCACCATGTGCACACGATGGCAAAAGTGTACGGTGTGCCGGTCATTTTGCACACAGACCATTGCGCGCGCAAACTGCTTCCGTGGGTTGACGGATTATTAGACGCTAGCGAAAGCCACTTTAAAAGCCACGGCTTTCCGCTGTTTAGTTCACACATGCTAGATTTGAGCGAAGACTCGCTTGAAGAAAATCTGGAAACTTCCGCAGTCTACCTTAAGCGGATGGCGAAAATGGGCATGACGTTGGAAATTGAGCTAGGCGTCACCGGCGGCGAAGAAGACGGAGTCGACAACTCGGGGGTAGACAACTCCAAGCTCTATACACAGCCAGAAGAAGTCGCTTACGCTTATGAGAAACTGCACGCAGTGAGCCCCCGCTTCACGGTGGCAGCGGCTTTCGGAAACGTCCATGGGGTGTACAAGCCCGGGAACGTGACCTTAACACCGACTATTCTAAAGAACTCTCAGTCGTTCGTTTCGAAGAAGTTTGATACTCAAAAAAATCCAGTCCACTTCGTTTTTCACGGTGGCTCAGGATCGTCTAAAGAGGAAATCCGAGAGTCGATTGGATACGGCGTAGTGAAAATGAACATTGATACCGACACCCAGTGGGCGTTTTGGGATGGTATCCGCCATTTTTATAAAAAGAACGAAGGGTACCTGCAGGGGCAGATTGGCAATCCTGAAGGCGACGATAAGCCCAATAAGAAGTTTTACGACCCGCGCAACTGGCTTCGCGAAGGGGAAAAAGGTTTAGTCCAACGGATTTGCCAAGCATTCGAAGACCTCAACTGCGTGAAACGCTAAAATCCCGGAACGTGCCCATGTGGCCATTAGTAAAACCTTTCCATCAACAGTAGGCAGCAAGCGAGGTGTAGGAAACCGGTGTAGCTAGTTTGGAGGAGGTCCCTGCGCTTGGCTAAGCGGGAATGTGTTTTTAACCAGGCTATGGTTCTTTC
>JANPJT010000184.1:0-4397 GCA_031425635.1 Pseudomonadota bacterium | reverse complement strand
TTACCATGATCAAGGACCTGCCGAACGGCTTCCTCCTTGAATTCATTAGTGTATTGCTGTCGGGACACGGTTCACTCCTTAGCACCGGTGCTTTTAACACCTATGCTTATCTGTGTGTCCACTTTTCTGAGGAGGTACAAGCCCGTAGTCCGTTTCCGTCATTGCGAACCCACAGTCCGTTTCCGTCATTGCGAACCCGTAGGGTGAAGCAACCTGATACCTAGTTTGTAGATGAAACTTGGTCGTTCGATCTGCATGGGTCGTAGGTTGCTTCGCCGCTGCGCGACTCGCAATGACGGAAGGAGCGCGGACGCAACCAATTCCGTTCCCATCAGTGCGAACCCGGAGTCCGTTCCCGTCATTGCAAGCCCGTAGTCCGTTTCCGTCATTGCGAACCCGTAGGGTGAAGCAACCTGATACCTAGTTTGTAGATGAAACGTGGTCGGTCGATCTGCACTAATCGAAGGTTGCTTCGCCGCTTCGCGACTCGCAATGACGGAAGGAGCGCGGACGCAACCAATTCCGTTCCCATCAGTGCGAACCCGTAGTCCATTTCCGTCATTGCGAACCCGAAGGGTGAAGCAACCTTCTAACCGGTAGACTGAGCCACCCAAGAAGTGAACAACTACCAACGCGATCGACACATTCCCAAGGACGGGTTGCCCGCACGTTTCGCGGGGGAATACGGCCCGCAAGAAAAGAATACAGTGCTACTGGCTACTCGCCTGGGTACCCTCTGTGAGTATTCAAACTGCAAGCGAGTTTGGCCATAAGATTGCAATACTTAGTGGCTGATGAAGCGGACTGTCAAAATTCTAGTGACGGTATTAACGGTGGCCTACGGTGGTTTCCATCGCGAACTTGCGGCCGAAAGCCATAAAGGCGGTTCGGTGGTTCAGAGACCCGAAGCGATGGTGCCTGAAGCTTTAGCGGCGCAGCGGCTATCGGAGCTCATTAATGCGTGCGTGGTGGGGCGACCTTTCCCTCCCGCAAGCACCCCGGCCCCGCAGCCATCTGCGCCTGAAATCGCACCGGCTCCTGCTGCCGATCAGTTAGCTGAAAAAGCACCGCCCTCCAAAGACATCAAAGAGCCTAGCCCCGAACCCGAAAACAAGCCTAAAGCAAAAGACCCTAGAGTCGCAGGCTTACGCAACTTGCTCGCGAAATGTAGTGGGTGCCACAGCGCTACCGTTTCGCAAGGCGAGTCCCTAGCCGACATTTCGCTTAGCTTTGGAGCTGCCGATGAGTATTCTCCCGGCCCGAAGTCGGCCTCGAAAATTGCTAGCGCTTTCGCTCCCGGCGGTAAAATGGCTTCTCAGCTATCGCTTTCTCCAGCGGAAAAACAGCTACTGGCCGCCTGGTCCGCCGCGTCAAAATAAACCTCAAAATATAGTGCGGCGCGTCCGATAAGAGCGCTGCATGAACCGCTCTGTTTACATAGCTAGTTGCGCCCTTGTTTTTATTGGGCTTTTCGCTGTGGGGCTTTGGTTTTACCGCCCTCGCATTGAGGCCGACCTGACTTTGCGCGCCACGGAAGCCCTCCGAAAAGAGTCCCTTGTGGCCAAGTCGGTCCGCTTTGAAGGCCGCGATGGATTCATCGAAATGAGTGGCAGCGACGCTCGCGCCGCTCGCGAAAAAGTGTCCCGAGTTTACGGAGTACGCGTGGTCAAAGTTCGATCCGAGGCCCCCAAAGTTACCGCCGCGCCTTGGGTGCGTTTATCGCGGGTCGGAGAAGCCATTCGCCTTTCGGGTGCCGTCGCCAACGAAGAAAGGCGCAGCGCTTTAGATACCGAAGTGCGCTCTCTCTTTGAGGGCTTCAAAGTCGTTTCGGCATGGGAGAGCGAGGGAGCCGTTTCGGACCCTCCCTACTTGTCAGAACTCGGTGGACTCATTCGCTTACTGGTCTCGGTTGGACCAGAAGGGAAGCTCGCCCTGGAAAAAGGGCAAGTGCTGCTTGCAGGCGAAGTAGCTAGCGAAGCATCCAGGCAAGAAATCATGGCGGCAGCCAAAGCCGCTACCCCTAAGGGCCTTGAGCTATTTCTGGATCTCCGCGCCCCGGTGGTCGAAGCACCTCGCAAAGTCGCGCAAGCCATTCCATCTTCTCGGCTGCTGTTCGAGTTCGACTCGACACAGTTAACCCAGGAGTCAGCGGCCCAAGCGGCAAGTTTAGTGGAAGCCATCAAAGCAACCTCCAGCCCTCTTCGCATTGTGGGCCACACGGATTCGATCGGCACAGAAGAGTATAACCAGCAGTTGAGTTTGCGCCGAGCGAACAAAGTTCGCGAGCTTTTTCAAAGCAAAGGGATTCCTTCTCTAGCCCAGGGGCTCGGAGAGACTAGTCCCGTTGCGACCAACCAAACAACAGAAGGCCGAGCGCAGAATCGGCGGGTCGAATTCGAAGTGATTGAAGGAGGGTGAGGAAAGTATGGTCTATCTTGCAGTTCAAACATTCATATTGCTTGCGGTAACGGCAGTCGCCTTTTTTGGCTTAGGTTACGCTTTCAGAGCGAAGCTCAGAAAAGCGCAGCGAACAGTCACCGAAATCTCTCCAGTGGACATGGCCCCATCCGCGACCGAGGGTTACGAACGCACTATTCTTGAATTGCGCACTCGGCTTCTGGAAAAGGAGCGAGATTTGGCTGAGCTGCTCGCAAATACGCCAGCAGACAACTCTTCAGCAGTAGAAGCAGAGAATCGAATGCTCCGCGATGCAAACCAAAGCGCCGAAGGGAAGCGACTGGCTTTGGAGCAGCGTTGCGCCGACTTAGAAGAAAAATTGGCGGTACTCCAATCCAACGACGCATCGCTCGTGCCTCCTAAGGAATTTTCGAATGAGACTGAGTCATTACAGGCAGAAATCCACTGGAAAAATTCTCGCATCGAGCAGTTTCAAACGGAGGTCGAGGCCTTGAAAAAGGAGCTCGAATCCGTATCGACTCAGTGGCTGGCCCTGCAGTCTGAAAACGTCAACCTTCAAAACGAGTGGGAAGTGAAGTGGTCGTCGCTGGAGGCAGAGTTTCTTAGTTCCAAAGCCGCTTTGGAAGTAGCCGAGTCGCATTTGGACGGAGTGCGCGCCGACTTTGAATCCAAGCAAATCGAGGCCGCGGCACTGTCCGAGCGGATCAAGCTTTTAGAAACGCAGCTTCAGGAGCGAGACTACTTGCTTCAGGTTTCTCGGAAAACAGAACAACAAGAAGAAGACGAAATGGTGCGCGAGGTGGGCGCTATTTGGGCGGATGTGGCAATGCCGGCCCCTTCTCCTGAAGTGGACGAGAAACTTCAGGCCATCCAGGTGCGAAATAATCAGATGGAGCTAGAGTTTCGAGATCGGATTCGGCATCTCGAATCCTCCCTGGAGAACTTACGCAGTGAAAATGAAATGGCTTTGACCGCGGCACTGGAGTTGTCTAACCCGACAGCGCGCAACCAGGTGCGTTGGGAGCCCGACCCAGGGGTGGTGGCGGCGCAGAACCGAGATGAACTCGTGGACGCGCTTTGGCAAAATGAGACGGACGCCGAAAAACAGCGTTTGAGCCGCTCCGTTGAAGCTTTGCAACGAGCTCTCGAGGAAAAAGAAAAATCGATTGAAGCTTTGGATAGCCAGGTCCAAGTCCTGGTTAGCAAAGTCGACCCGGAGCTACTAGGCCCCGATAATTTGCAGCTTATCAAAGGCATCGGCCCGTACATCCGGAAGATGCTGCACAAGGAGTTTGGGATTGAGACGTTTGAGCAAGTCGCAAACCTTTCTCCAAAAACGGTGGAAGCTATTTCCGAAAAGCTCTTTTTCAAAAACAAAATTGAGAAAGAAGATTGGATGGGGCAAGCCGCGGCCCTCCACCAGAAAAAGTACGGCGCTTCTGAGGGGTTTAAACGGGCAGCTTAGTTCGACCGTCTTGGGTGAGTAGCAGCCCGTAAAGCTCCGGGCGTCGATCGCGAAAGAAACCCCATGCAGCCCGGGTTTTTCGAATTTTACCGAAGTCCAAAGTGTGGAGCAAAACTCCCTCTTCCTGGGGACCAAGTTCCGCAACGATAGCCCCTGATTCATCCGCCACGAAGGAGTGCCCGTAGTAGGACTGGGTACTCTCGGTCCCCACTCGGTTGGCGGCAATGACTGGAACCGTATTAGAAACGGCGTGGCCCACCATGGCCCGTTGCCAAGCGTCTTTGGTGGCAAGCAACTGAGGGTTTCCGGGCTCCGAGCCAATTGCCGTGGGGTATAGGAGCAAATCGGCGCCTTGCAGAACCATCGCACGAGCGCACTCCGGGTACCATTGGTCCCAGCAAATCCCCACCCCTAATTTCCCAAAACGCGTGTCCCAAACCTTGAACCCAGTATTCCCTGGGTTGAAATAGTATTTTTCGGAATACCCTGGGCCGTCGGGGATGTGGCTTTTGCG
>JANPJT010000183.1:0-2517 GCA_031425635.1 Pseudomonadota bacterium | reverse complement strand
AACGAGTACTCATGGACTATTTTGTGATTGGGTCTGGCCCCGCGGGGGTCGCATGTGCGCTTGGTTTACTGAACCAGGGCGTTCGCGTGACCCTCCTTGATGTCGGGGACTGCCTTGAGCCAACTCTTCGAGACCAGGCTGTATCACTGAGTCAGCGAGATCCGGAACAATGGCTACCTGAAGAAATCACCGCCCTCTCTCAGCAGCCCCAAATGCAAGGTGGAAAACTGGCGAAGAAAACGCTTTTCGGCTCCTCGTTTTCTTATGCCGAAGGGACCGAAGCGCGTTTTCGGCAGCAGGGCAGCCACGCACTTCAATCATTTGCGAAGGGGGGCCTTAGTAATGTCTGGGGCGCGAGCGTGCTCCCTTTTTTGGCCGAGGAAATGGTGCGCTGGCCGCTCACGGCTCGCGACTTGACCGCTCACTACAATGCGCTTTCGCCGCTGATCCCCGTTGCCGCGGAGCGAGATGCGTTAGAAAAGTGGTTCCCGCTGCCAGAGAAAATAGCTCCCGCGATGGCGCCGAGTTCTCAGGCAGCGAGGTGGGCTAGCGTTATTCGAAAGTACCGGAGTCGCCTAGAGAAACGAGGGCTGGTTTATGGACAATCTCGACTTGCAGTCCACACGCAAAAGGGCTCTGGGCGCAATGCGTGCCGTAACGCGGGGCTTTGTTTAACGGGCTGCCCGTACTTTGCGATTTTTGAATCCGGCTCCGCTATCGATCAGCTTTTGCAGAACCCTCGCTTTACGTACTTGCCGAGATTCCGAGTGACTCGGATTTCCGAACTCGCTCCCGACCAAGTTGAGATAGAAACTTTGAAAGTTGGGGAGGAACGAACCGTTGAGTTTTTTCGCGCCGCGAAAGTGTACGTCGCTGCGGGCCCGCTATCGACCTTAGAAATCGTTTTCCGTTCTACTTCGCTTCGGCCCCTGAAGACGCAGCTGCGCTACAACCCGTACTTCATTCTTCCTTTAATGACATTCCTGCCGACTTATTCCGAAAGCGACGCGAAAGCGCACGCGCTTTCGCAGCTCTTTTTGGAGCTAAAGTCGGATCCGATATCAAACTACGGAATCCATTTGCAGGTGTACACCCACAGCCCCGTGCTTGCTGCCGAGTTGCGCAAGAGATTGGGCTTTCTAGGGCCCGCGTTAGATCCTGTGGCAAACTGGATCCTGAGAAGGCTTATCTTTGTTCAGGGGTATTTGCATTCGGAAGACGGTGCGCCTATTGAGGTGGAGCATACGGGCGATCAAGTTACCTTGACCGCCGGAATAGAAAATAAGGCCCGAAGAAAAATCCGACAAGTGGTGGTCCGGCTGGTGCGGCTTACTTTTTTGCTCCGCGCGTTTCCCCTTTTCCCGTTGCTGCACCGAGGGACTGCCGGTGAAGGGAATCATCTGGGGGGATCGTTCCCTATGTCGGATAAACCGGAAGGTTTTTCGACCGATGTGCTAGGAAGATTGCCCGAGTTCACGAACACCCATTTAGTAGACTCGTCGGTATTGCCGAGTCTTCCGGCAACCACTTTGACTTACTCCGTGATGGCCAACGCTCACCGGATCGCCGTACAATCCATTCGGGCGAAACAGGAGGCATCAGGATGCGAATAGGGGTGACCGGTTCAAATGGTTTGGTGGGGTCTGCTTTGGTTGAAGTTTTGGCTCGCCGGGGCCACGACCCCGTGCTTTTTCAGCGACAGCCGACTGCTTCACCGTACAAGCGGGTGCCTTTTGTGCTGGGGCATGCGTTGGGGGAGGCCGCTTTCGAAGGGTTGGACGCCATCATCCACTGCGCCTACGATTTTCGCGCGCGGGGAGCTGATGAAAGTCGGAAAACGAATGTCGAGGGTTCCGTTCGCTTCCTTGCGTGTGCCAAGTCGGCAGGTATCGAAAAACGGATTTTTGTTTCGAGTGTATCTGCCTTTCCAGGCTGCGAATCCGAATACGGGAAGGGCAAGTTGGCTGTGGAGCACGAAGTAGCAAGTCAAGGCGGAGTTGCCATTCGGCCAGGGTTAGTGTTCTCGCCGCGCTTGCAAGGAATGTTTGGCTCCTTGTGGAGAATTGCAAAGATCCCTGTTCTCCCTCTTTTCAACGGAGGCGGCCAGACAATGGCCGTGGTTCACCATGAAGATCTGGCCGAAGCCATCGTCGCGGTCCTGGAGAATTTTTCCAAGTATGCCGGGAAAGTTTTCCCGGTAGCTAATCCACAGACCCGAACCTTCCGTGATTTACTATCGGAGCTAGCGCGCCTCCAGGGGAGAAAGGTTTGGTTTTTTTCAGTGCCAGCTCTCTGGGCGCTCACCTTGCTGCGATTAGCGGAGAAGTGCTCCCTTTCGCTCCCGTTCAAAAGCGACAGTTTACTCGGGCTCATAGGCGCTTTACCTCAATACGATTTTTCCCTTTTACCGCCGTTGCCCCACTCCTATCGGAATCCGATTGACTTGAATTTGCCTAGAAAATAGTGTCCGTGACACTGTGGAAAAACTGCCCGCCGTCACTGTCGTGATCCCTGCGT
>JANPJT010000182.1:0-8983 GCA_031425635.1 Pseudomonadota bacterium | reverse complement strand
GAGTGTCGTGGTTGGAAATGAGGACCGGAATGCCCCCCGCTGAAAGGCTTTGCCCCAGTTCCGCGAGCGCGGCTTGCTCTTTGGGCCCGAAACTTGCGGCCCCATAGCTCGTAAAGCCGGTCGGGGACAAGGGGACGTACGGAGGATCGCAATACACGACATCGCCGGGAACGGCCCTGCGCATGGCCGTTCGGAAGTCCTCGCAAACAAATTCAGCTTGAGCGGCTCTAGTGGAGAACGCCATAAGCTCGCATTCAGGAAAGTACACTTGGGCATACCGTCCAAACGGGACGTTAAAAATGCCTTTTGAGTTGTAGCGACAAAGCCCGTTATAGCCGTGCCTATTGAGGTAAACGAAAAGCGCAGAGCGGCGCTCTGTATCCGTAATCGAGTTAAACTCTAAACGCCGTTCGTAATAGACGTCTTTGCTGTTTGCCGACGGAGTAAACAGCTTTTTGGATTTCCGAACGAACGCCCCGCCGTCGGCTTTAAGCAGCATAAACAAAGAAATAAGGTCAGGGTTTGAATCTGCTAGTAGATATTGCGAGTAGTCCATGTTAAGGAAGACCGCTCCCGAGCCAGCAAACGGTTCTATGAGCCTTCGGCCGGGAGGTAGCAACGAGCGAATCCTTTGAAGAATCCGATACTTGTTGCCAGCCCATTTCAGAAAAGGACGGTTTTCCATTGGATGCTGAAGGTATGCCTGTTTTGGATCGAATAAACAAGTTCACGAAAGCTTGAACTTTAGAAGTTTTACAGTTAGACCCTAATTCAACCCATAGAGAAAAAGAGAAAGATCATGATTCTCAGAGATAAAAACGAAACAGAAGAACGAAAACTCCGAGCCGAAACCATTGGCGAGCTCCTAAAGAATATGCGCCAAAAATCCGGCCTCACTCAACTTGCGCTTGCGCGCAAGCTAACGTACTCGACGGCCCAGTTTGTCAGCAACTGGGAGCGTGGGATTTCGCTTCCCCCCCTCGATGTCCTCCCGAAGCTTTGCGCGTTGTGCAAAATTTCGCCGAAGACGTTGGTCCAAGCGATTTTTGACTACCAAGGGGAGCTCTTGAAGCTGGAAAAACGGCAGCTCATGGCTTTCATCAATAAATCGACTGCCCGAAAGCGCGCTTAGTCTGATTTTACGAACTCATTGACTCTGTCTGCAAAAGGCCGAAAATAGCGGGATGAAACTAAAAACCATTCTGCTTTTTTCGGCCCTTGCTTTCAGTGGCTTAACCCAACCCGCTTTCTCCTGCCCTTGCGATAAGGACAAAGAAGCCGGCAGTTGCACAAAAGAAAACGGCAAAGGCTGCGCCTGCAGCTCGGCTGACTGTGCAAAAGACGCGAAATGCGAAGCTTGCAACGGCAAGGAAACAAAAGAAGTTAAAAAAGACCCGAAGAAAAGCTCTTAAATTTCGATTTGCAGCCCGATCTCAATGACTTGATCGGGTGGGATTTGGAAAAACGCAGTCGCTCTCTGGGCATTCCGAGAGAGCACTGCGAAAAGCTTCTCTCTCCAAATCTGCATACCTGCCTTCTCGTGGGCGAGGATCGTTTCGCGACCCAGGAAGAACGTTACGTCGGCTAAGGAAATCTGTATCCCTATGGATCCTAGCTGCCTCAGGATTTGGGGAACATTCGGACGATCGTTAAACCCATATTCGGCAAGCACGCAGAAAAAGTCCTCGCGCAGCTTTTGAACGCTCACTCGGTTCCCAAAGGGAACATGCGGGACATCTCGGGTAGCAACCCGTATCACTACTACCATTTGGTGCATGCACTTATTATGGCGAAGGTTGTGCACGAGTGCGGGTGGGGCTACTGCCATATCGCTCGCCATAAACACGGCTGTCCCCGGCACTCGAACGGGCGGTTTCGATCCAAACTGCGCAAACAGCTTTTCGTATGGGACTGCGTTCACCGTCATGTAGTGGGCTAAAATTTTCCGGCCCGTGCGCCACGTTGCCATGATCAGCAAAACTAGGCCACCGACCAATAAGGGGAACCAGCCACCTTCTTCCACTTTGAGGAGGTTCGAACCTAAAAAAGCCAAGTCGACGACTAGAAACACAGAGAAAACGAGTCCCACTTGCCAAAATGGCCACTTCCAAACTTTGTGCGCTAAAAAGCCAATGAGCATCGTGGTGATGACCATCGTGGTCGAAACCGCGATCCCGTAAGCAGCCGCCAGGTTAGTGGAAGACCGAAAAGTCGCTACTAGCCAGATGGTGGAAAGGAAAAGGATCCAGTTGACGAGGGGAACGAAAATTTGCCCTTTCTCATCGGGCGAAGTGTGGCGGATCTCGATCCTCGGTAAAAAGCCCAGCTGCACCGCATGGTACGTGAGAGAAAAGGCGCCCGAAATAACCGCCTGAGATGCGATAGACGCGGTGAACGTGGCGAGAACCACTAACGGAAGCAGAAACCAAGTGGGGGCCAATAAGTAAAAGGGGTTGGATGCGGCAGCGGGCTGCGACAAAACCAACGCGCCTTGCCCGAAGTAGTTGAGCAAAATGCACGGGAACGCGACTAAGAACCAACCCACTCGAATGGGCTTGCGCCCAAAATGGCCCATGTCGGCATAAAGTGCTTCCGCGCCGGTGAGGGCTAAAAAGACGGCCCCCAAAATCTCAAAACCAAGCCACCCCTCGTTTTGAAACAGCGCAAGCCCGTAAACAGGATTCAGCGCGACTAAAACTTCAGGCGTCTGGGACATACCGTGGATACCCAAGATCGCTAAAACAAGGAACCAAACAACCACTACCGGTCCAAAAAAAGCCCCGATGCCCGCCGTGCCAATCCTTTGCACGCTAAAAAGCAGGAACAGGACACCGATGGTGAACGGCACAACGTAGGGTTCAAAAACGGGAGTTGCCACTCTCAAACCCTCTACGGCGCTGAGCACACTAATGGCGGGCGTGATCATGCCATCGCCGTAAAGCAGGGCGGCACCAAAGAGGCCGGTCAGAATAAAGTAGTGCCTTACGGACGCGGACGGGATGTTTTTTTCAGGTTGAACCAGTGCGAGCAGCGCAAGGATTCCTCCTTCGCCATTATTGTCCGCCCGCAAAACAAGCACGAGGTACTTCATGCTCACGACGATCACGAGAGACCAAAAAATGAGAGAAAGGACCCCTAAAACGTTTGCTGGGTTCGGAGTTAAATTGTGGGCAGTGAAACATTCGCGAAAAGCGTACAGGGGGCTGGTTCCGATATCCCCAAAAACAACGCCAATGGCTCCGAGCGTGACGAGCGGAAGTTTGCTCTTGAGGGCTTTCAAAACGCATCTCCTAGCGAAGGTAAGACTCTCGTTTATGCCCTAACAATCTACAGTCCGGCAACTGGCATCTGAGGGACCTGTTCGATTAAATCCCCTAAGATTGCAGTCGCTTCGTCGACAAGGGGGGACTCCAGATCTTCCGCAGACTCTGCGTCGCTATCTTTGGCTTTCTTAGACTTCTTTGAAGCTTTTTTCTCGGTTGAAGCTTGCTTTCTTAGCTCAGCGAGACGGATCAAGCCTTCGTTCTTTTTAGCCTCTTCCACTTTTTTGGTAATCTCCGCAAACTTTTTACTTTTTGAAATGCGGGCTTTGGATTTCTCGTTCAAGATTTTGACGATACTTTCGTTGATTGCAGTCCACTTTTCTTTCGGGTCAGTAGAGTTCGCGTTCTTTGATAAAAACGGCTGGATCTGCTGCGGCGCAATAGAATAGTCGAGTGTTTTCTCGCCGACATCGGAATCGTTGAAAGTGGGAGGTAGCGCAATGTCGGATGGCACTCCCTGGTGCTGGGTAGAGGCCCCCGCAGGCAGGAAGAACATCCCGGTTGTCACTTTCATCCCGCCAATGTTGAGCGGTAGGTTCGCGACTGCCTGCACAGTGCCTTTTCCGAAAGTATGGTCTGCGCCGACGATAACCGCTCGGTGGTAGTCCCTGAGCGCTCCTGCCAAAATTTCGGAAGCGGAAGCGCTGGCTCGGCTGATGAGCACTACCATGGGACCTGCGTACGCGACTCCGTTCTCCTCGTCGTTCAAAATTTCTTCCGTGGCGTCGGTGGACTTAGTGGCAACCACCGCCCCGCGGTTGATAAAAAGGCCAGAAATAGAGACCGCTTCTTCTAACAGCCCGCCTCCGTTACTTGCGAGGTTCAGCACGATGCCAGACACTTTCTTCTTCTTTGCCTCTTCCAGCAATTTGCGAACGTCTGCTGAGGATGAACGAGTCCCCTTTTTCCCGCTGCCGTAAAAAGACGGAAGGTCAATGACGCCCAGCGAAGTTTTCTTATCGCCGTTCTTTAGGTCGACGTATTTGATCTTCGCAGCTTGCTCTTCAATATTAATTTTGTCTCTTGAGATAGAGACTTCAAAACTTTTGGTCGCTTCGTCTTGCCTTAGCACCGTGAGTTTTACGATGGTTCCTTTTTTACCGCGGATCAATTTCACTACGTCGCGGAGATCCATATCAATCACGGAAACCGGCTTACCGTCTCCTTGTGCGACCGCAATGATCTTATCCTTTGCTTTAAGGAGTTTGGACTTCTCTGCTCCCCCGCCTTTAATAAGGTTCTCAATGACTGTAAACCCGTTTTGCGAACGCAGGACTGCTCCGATCCCTTCAAGCGAAAGCTCCATTTGGATCTGGAAATCTTCCATGCTGTCTTTCGACAAAAACGAGGAGTGCGGGTCTAAAGCTTGCGCAAAAGCTTCGGAAAACACTTCGAGCTGCGCTTCCTCGGACTTTTCTTTGATACGCTTTGTCACCAATTCGTACTGGTGCACCAGCTGCTTCTGGGCTTCCGGAAGTTTCATATCCGACAGTAAGTAATTCGACATCTGGAAGTGGATGAGCTTTCGCAGCAGGTTCTTTTTCTCATCCAAAGTTTGGGCGTATTCCCTTTTCTTGGGGTCCAAAACTAGCTCGACCGTCTCGTCCAGCTTGTATTGGTTTTGAAGGACAGACTTTGCGAAATCTTCATTTTCCTTCGCGCGAACTGCAAGTAGCGCAAACGCAGCGCTGAGAGGTGAACAATCCCCGCCCACCATCTTGTCGAATAAACCGAGCATTTTCGGCCGAAGGTCTGCGATATCGCCTTTGAGCAGCGTGTTTTTAGAAGGGTCCAACTCCTTGAAAAGCTGGTCTACCGTGCGCTCTTTCAGCTGGGGCGTCAGCTTTTTCATGCTGTAGTGATTCTTCAAGTAAATGCCGAACATCGTCGGGAGAATCTTGCACTGTAGCGCAGCCGGTTCGGCAACAAAGCTGAGGGTCAAAAGTGTGACAGTTAGGACTCGAAGGAAAGCAGCGCCGAACATTTCAAATCTCCCGGTTGAGTTGCCGCAGCATAGAGCGAATACCTTCTTTTGAAAACAAAGGCTTAAAAGATCTATCGGCGAAAACACTCGAAAGCTTGAACTCGCCTTCTCCTAAAAGTGGGAGGTTGCCCTCGCATCCATGAGACCGAGTCTTGCCACCGGCTTTGGGGTGGCTGGTGGTGGGCTTTTTTTGAAAACCGTTACCGCCGGCTGGGACACTTAGGAAGCAACCTCTTCATCTGCGGTACGAGCGCCTCCTAAACAGTCGAAGGCAAAAACCGCCTGCGTGTTTTCTAAAAAAGTTCACCACCAACCACCCCAAAGCCGGCGCCACACCACCTACCGCTTTAACCTGCACCGCCGACCACCAACGTGGGCGGGAAAGTTTGCTCCTGGGGACGCCCCGGTCAAGACATGCTTCAGAAATGCCGAAGAGACCGCATGGCTAGCTTTGCTAAGGGGACGGGCTCAGGAACAGGGAAATACCTACTGCTGCTAGCGGCCGTTGCCGGTTGTGGAAACATTGTCAGCGGCTTTCGATCGTCGGATCCGCTTTTTGCTTTCCAATGGCACCTTCAAAACACCGCCCAACTCACGGGCGGCGTGGCGGGGGAAGACATCAATGTCGTTCCGGTTTGGGATGCGGGCAATAAGGGCGAGTCGATTCTGGTTGCGATCGTAGACGACGGGACTGAGTTTAGCCACCCCGACTTAAGACAGAATGCCGCTTCGGGACTGAGTTACAATTACTTGACGGGCTCCACGGACCCCGGAGGCACCTCAGCTTCCCATGGTACGTGCGTTGCCGGGATCATCGGCGCGAGAGACATCAACGGCATTGGCATACGAGGGGTTGCGCCGCGGTCAAGCCTGGCCGCCTACAACATGCTCCAAAACTCGACCCTCGCCAACGTGGTGGATGCGATGGGAAGAAACTCGTCGGTGGTTCACGTGTCGAATAATAGCTGGGGACCTACCGACGCAACGGGCGCCTTCACGGCACCTGATACCTCCTGGGAGACAGCCGTCACCTCAGCGGTCACCACCGGCCGCAGCGGGAAAGGCACTTCCTTTTTTTGGGCAGCGGGCAACGGAGCACTTTCAGATTCGGCAACGCTGACCGACACTTCCAACTACGACGGCTACGCAAACTACTGGGCGGTTACTACAGTCGCCGCGATGGGAGACGATGGAATCGTCGCGTCGTATTCCGAGCCTGGCGCGAATGTGTGGATCACGGCTCCTTCGGAGGGCACTTCGGGCAACGCGATCTACACGACGGACTTAGAAGGTTCGCTCGGGTTTAATTCTTCTCTTTCTACGGATCTCTCCGACCGAGCCTATACCAAGATTTTCAATGGCACTTCCGCCGCGGCCCCGGTGGTTTCAGGGGTTGCCGCCCTCATTTACAAAGTGAACTCGGCGCTCTCCTGGCGCGACGTGCGCGCCATCCTCGCCAGAAGCGCCCGCAAGAACGACCCCACCAACACGGGGTGGGCGACAAACGGGGCAACGACTCCCTACAATATTAGCTATGACTACGGTTTTGGAGCGGTAGACGCTTCAGCAGCTACCGCGCTCGCCGCGGTGTGGACCCCTCTGGGCGCGCTGGTCGAACACGCGCCGGCCAGCAGGTCTCCGGGTCTAGCGATCCCCGATAATAACGCTGTCGGGCAGTCAGATACCATTACGATCGCGGGGAGCGGGATCACGAGCTTAGAATACGTCGCAGTCACGGTCGGAGTGACCCATGCCGACTGGGGAGATTTGGACATTGCTCTCCTGCGGACGAGCGGCGTTACTACCGAAAGTAGACTTGCGATCCCCCACAGCTGCTATGATTCGGCTAGTCTGCCCCAGTCGACTACCGCTTGTACCGTTGGGGGCGGGACCTTCCGCTTTGGCACCGCACGGCACCTAGGCGAAGCCGGAGACGGGACTTGGCAGCTGACCGTAAAAGACCGAAGAACGGGCACAACGGGAACGTTCGCAACCTGGGGGCTGAAGCTTTATGGGAACTAAGGGCATTTTCGGAGTTGTCGGCTTTGGGCTCGCAGCACTTTTGTTTGCCGAGCCGGCCTCTGTGGAATGGAAAGATGGCGAGAGAGCCTACAAGGCCTACCTCGTGCCCGGGCTCGTCGCCCATTTCCACCCCCAGCGCACAGAACGAAGCCGCTTCGGGAAAAACCTCGCGGCGAAAACCGAAATCGAACTTCCAGCCGCCACCATTTTCAGCGTTCCCAGCGCAAAATACCGGCAGGTGTTTAGTAGCGCCCCCGATCGTTTTCAGTCTCCCGTGTTTTCGGATGCCCCTCGAGGTGGCAACTTGCGCTCTCTCCCCGGCGGCGTTTTGCTTACGTTTTCGGAAGGAACCGATGTCGGCAAATGGGCTGAATTGAACCAGAGAAAGTTTGTTCGCCAAATTGGCAAAGGACCGACTTGGCTTGTGGAAACGCCTCCCGGTCTAACGGGTTTAGAAACCGCTCGCGCACTGGGAGAAGATCCCGCGGTGTTGTCTTCGACGCCTAATTGGTGGATCCATCTGGAACCCCGGAAAGCCCCGCCCTCCTCCGCAGAGGCGGCGCGTTTAAGGCGATCGTGGAACTCCAGCAAACCTTGAACCTCGGACCCAACCCAAAATTCCCGAGCTCAGCGCGAACGCGCGGCGGCCGGCAGCGGGAGCGCTTTACTCCAAACGACCCAAAGCCAAACCGCCACGACGAGTAGCCCGGCTGCCAGCCCAACCCAAATCCCTTTGACCCCGATGCCCAGTTGAAAACAAAGCAAAAACGAAAGCGGGACGCCCACAAACCAGTGCCCCACGAGGTTTGCGTAAACGGGGCTTCGCGTATTACCGGCCCCCCGAAGAGCGCCCGTCAAAGCGGCTTGAATGCCGTCCACCAGCTGAAAAAGCGCCGCAATGAATAAAATTCCCATGGCTATTTTGACAACGTGCAAGTCCGCCGTGAAGCCATTGATGGCGTAAATGGGGAAAGCTAAAAGCAAGGCCCCCGAAAAAACCATGAAAGCCGCCGATACCGCCAGGCCGAGAGAGCCCATTTTTCGGGCTTCCGCGAGGTCGTTTCGGCCAAGGGCTTGGCCCACAAGCACTGCGGTTGCCGCCCCGATGCCTAAGGGGACCATGAAAGTAGCGCTCGCTACGTTCAAAACAATCTGGTGGGCCGCGAGAGACTCCGGATCCAAACCGCCTGCCAACACTGTCGAAAGCCCAAATACGCCTACTTCGAGCATCATTTGGAGCGATGCCGGGAAACCCATCTTGGTCAGCCGAGTAAAAGCCGCTGCATCCCATTTTAGCGCAGCGAGACTCACTCGGTGCTTCCCCGGTAAAAAAACGACACCCGCCAGGCCGGCCATCATAAAAAATCGGCCCACCGTTGATGCGATCGCGCACCCGTCAGCACCCAGAGCAGGCAAACCGGCTTTCCCAAAAATAAAAGCGTAGTCCAAACCAAAATTGAGGAAATTCGCCAAGACAATCACCCAAAATGCGGGGCCAGGTCGGTTCACTGCTTGGAGGTAATTGCGCCCGGCCTGGAAAAGGAAAACCGGCACAATGCCGAAACTTAAATACCACAGGAAACTGGCGGCTTCCGGCACGACGTCTGGGTGGATCCCAAAGAGCGCTAAATGGCTTGAGGCCAGGATCAGGAGC
>JANPJT010000181.1:0-15385 GCA_031425635.1 Pseudomonadota bacterium | reverse complement strand
CAGGAACCTGATCCTTATCATGACCTCCAACGCTGGCGGGCGAGAGGCTGCGAAGCCGGGCATTGGGATCCGACCTCAGTCGGGTTCTGATAAAGCTCTAAAGGCCGTTAAGAACGCGTTTTCCCCTGAGTTCATCAACCGCTTGGACGCCGTGATCCCGTTTGTGCATTTGGAAGAGCCCGTAGTGCTCCAAGTGATTGAGAAGTTCTTAAAAGAGCTTTCCGATCAGCTCAAGCCGAAAAAGGTCAGTCTTTCCGTATCGGCTTCCGTGAAGTCTTGGATTTTTGCCAAGGGTTACGATGCCCTTTACGGGGCTCGGCCGCTTGGGCGAACGATCGATGAGCACTTGAAAAAGCCTTTGGTCGACGAGCTGCTGTTCGGCGCCGTGGCAAAGGGTGGTGAGGTGAGTGTCGACGTGAACGAAGGCAATTTGGTTTTCGACTTCAAACCCAAAGCGGATGCGAAGGCTGGATAGCCCATTTAATAGGACGCGATTTGCTTTGTTTAAAGGCATAAACCCGCTTCAGCCATCTAAGGTTCCCAATCGAGCGGGTACACAATCACAAACATGATTTGCATAGAATGGGCAGATCCATTGCCTTTGTTAACGCAAAGTGCCTTGGCCTGAGCCACTCGACTCGTTTAAGTTTAGCCGACTAAAAGTGGTTGAGCTTAATTCTGGGGGCATTCATGCGATCTTTGTTTTTCCTGAGTCTAGCCGTGTTTGGAAACTTTGCACTGAATGCGGAAACACCGCCCTTGGAGTCTGTGTCGATCCAGAAGTTTCTCGCCCCGGACGGTTTTGATGATAACGATGTCTCTGTTTTGATCCAGATCGTGGGGACTCTGCCGTCCACCTGCCATTACATTGGCCCGGCGGAAGTATACAAAGCGGGCCAGCAAGTAGATATCCGACAGTACGCGTACCGCTACGCTGGCACCAAAGAATTTTGCCTGCAGATGAAGATCCCTTACACAGCAACCATCAACTTAGGGCCCCTGCAAAAGATCGGCGATTGGGACATTCGACTAGCGGATACTTCGCAAGTGCTGGGGAAAATCCACGTGAGCGAAGCTCCCGCCCCCCGAGAAAACCCTGATTCTCAGGCTTACGCTTTGGTAGATGACGCTTGGATTGAGCAGAACCAGCTCACAAAGCGGTGGGAAGCAAAGTTAAAACTCCACTTTAGAAATAAGTGCACCAAGTTGACTAAAGTAGAGGTAGACGTTCAGGCGGCACAAGAAACCGTTCTGATCCGACCGATTGTCGACAATGGCGTGGCACTGGATCCCGTGAACTGCCCAGAGCAAACGGTGCGAGTAGACCACACGGAGGTTCTACCCTCGTCAATCAAAGGCGCCTGGTTGCTCCATGTCCGCGCCGCCAACGGACAAGCGATTAGCAAAATTGCGCTTTTGGAGTAGGGGATATCAGGCCCCATGGTGGGGCGTTTCCATCGAGCTGAGGGGGAGGGGGCTAAATCCCTTTTTTTACCGGTACGGCTCGCGCTGACAATTTTCGTCACCTCGCCAACTAAATCAACTCTTAACGCTAAGCATTATTTAGTGTATAACCTACCCATGGGAATTCGTTGGGGGCTTGTTTTTTTTGCTATTTGCAGTGGTGCGTTTTCAGAAGCGCCTATCGAATTTTGGCTTCACCGGCCCACGATAAAACTTTCCGACGTCCAAAACGGGCACGATCGCGGCGACATGCTTTTGAGCAAGGAGCCCAAGATCCAGGCGCTCGGGGTGAAAGACACGCTCCATTTAAAGGGTTTTCGTTTCGATTCGGACCGGCTCCGGTTGGACTCAGCGGCCGCAAGTTTATTGATTTCGGAGCTAGTCGCGAGCCAAGAAGTCCTTGGCCAGAAAATCGCGCTTTTTTCGTTTCGGGACGTGCGGATTTCGGCCGAAATCAAAAGGCCTCTTGAAATTGTGCTGCCCCATCGAATTGAGCTCCAGCTCGTCGCCAACCCAGCGGGTGGCTTTCGCTTCGAAGTACTGGGCACAGCTCTCAAGGACTACTTGTCGGCTCAAGTGGATAAGAACGTTCGGGAGGACCTTTTCTCGGTTTCCGTTTCGGGCGGGCTCAGTGACCTCGCGCTGCGGGCTGCCAATGAGTTTCTCAACCAGCAAAAAGGAGAGCTTCTGAAGCTCGCGAAAGAGGAGCTTAAAAAGTCTCTCACCAGCGACTCGCTGAACCAGCTTTTTTCTCTGGCGGACCAAGTGCTTGCCGGCGGCCTCTCACCCGAAGCCTTGGCGGGAAAGTGGTTTCTTCAAAAACAAGGGGCTGATTGGCGTTTGAGCCCCGAAAATGCCGCGGGTCGGCCTGTACCGTCAGTGGGCCTGCAGAACCGGCTCAGCGTCCTACTCTCACCGGATTTTGTTCAGAAACTCTTTGAGCGGGAATTGAAAACGCCGCTCGAATTCCATCGAGAAGAGTCGGAAACCCTCGCGGTTTCGATGGGGTTGACTACCAGCGATTTTAAATTGGTAGGTGAGGGCCCCCGTGGTCCCAAAGTGAAGTTTTGGTCGGCGCGCGACGGAAAAGGGCAAACCCGAAACTTTGTCGACTTGCTATTATGCTTTTCGACTCCCCAAGGGGAGGAAGGGCATTTAGGTGCGGTGATCGAACTTTCCCAAGGCGGAGTTCCCGAAGTTCGAAACGTTGTGCTGCTGAACCGCCCTGGCGCGGACGGGATAGGCAAAGTCAATAAAGCCCCTCCTTGGCTCATCGAAGCCTTAAGCTCCCGCGTCCTCGAATCTTTCAAAGCGCTTCAGCCGAGCCGAGAGCGGTTGGTTCTCGCAAACGCGAGAGCGAGCGGAGTCTTAGGGCCCCGCCAAAAAGCAAGCCCGTCCGGCGGGAATTGGGCAGACCATCTGGTGCTGGAGTTTACCGTTCAATAGCCCGCGAACCGATCGGTTGCAGCCACCAACGCTCGGGCGACGCCCGGCTCAAACGCGGAGTGCCCTGCGTCGGGGATGAGAAAAAACGACGCTTCCGGCCAAGCTTTCACCAAATCCCAAGCGCTTCGCACGGGACAAACCACATCGTAGCGCCCTTGGACAATGACCGCCGGAATGTGGCGGATTTTATCCACGCCTTTAAGCAACTGATCGTCTGCCTCCAAAAACCCTTTGTGCATGAAATAGTGGCATTCAATCCGAGCGAAAGCAGTGGCGAACTCGTCTCCCTCGTAGCCTTTAATAAACCCAGGGTCCTGAAAAAGTTTGCTGGTCCGCCCTTCCCAGCCGCTCCAAATGCGAGCCGCGTCTAGCTGAACTTTCTTATCGGTAGAGGTTAAACGCTTGTAGTACGCAGCGACCATCGAGCCGCGTTCTTCGGCGGGAATGTGATTGACGAAAGCATCCCAAGCGTCGGGAAAAATCCAGCTCGCTCCCTCTTGGTAGAACCAATCGATCTCTTTTTTTCGCAGCAGAAAAATGCCGCGCAAAACAATTTCGGAAACGTGGTGCGGGTGAGTTTGGGCGTACGCAAGGCCTAAAGTACTTCCCCAAGAGCCACCAAACACCAGCCACTTTTCAATGCCGAGGTGGTTTCTGAGCTTCTCCATGTCTTCCACGAGATCCCAAGTGGTATTCTGCTCTAAGCTAGCGAAAGGGAGGCTTTTGCCCGCCCCCCGTTGATCAAAAAGAATGATTCGGTAGTGCGCTGGATCGAAAAAGCTTCTCTGTCGGGCGTCGGTGCCGCTACCCGGGCCTCCGTGGACAAAAACGGCCGGCTTTCCGGCCGGGTTGCCAGATTCTTCGTAGCAAATTTCGTGAATGTCGGAGACGCGCAGGCGCCCTGTCCTGAACGGCTTAATCTCGGGGTAGCACCAAGTAATCGAATCTCTTTGTGGTTTCATTGCAGGCATTAAAGATCGAAAGCCTTGCCGCCGTCTAGCGTGTACTCTAACTTTATCGGTTCGGGAGGGTTGGTCATGGTCGCGATTTGGTTTCTAGCGGTGGGGATAGCAATGGCAGGTGAAGACAAAGCAGCTTTGGTGTTGAAGCAACACGCGGAGCAAATACAGCCTTTGGAAAAAACGTTGAACCAAGCCTGGTGGGACGCCAACGTTTCAGGAAAAGACGAAGACTTCAAAAAAAAGGAAATTGCGCAAAACGCCTATGACGCAAAGCTTTCGGATCCTGTCTTCTTTCGGAGCGTGAAAGAAGCAAAAGAGGCTTTGAGTGGTTCGAAAGACGCTCTGGTGCGACGGCAAATCGATTTGCTTTTTCTGCAGGCTCTTGAAAAGCAAGTCCCGACCGAGCTCCTGAACAAGATGACTGCGAAAGCAAATGCCATCGAGCAGTCGTTCAATGTGTTCCGCGCGAAAATCGGAGATAAAGAGCTTACTGACAGCCAAGTGAAGAAAGCGCTCAAAGAATCGCTGGATTCGAGCGAACGCAAAGCGGCATGGGAAGCTTCCAAGCAAGTAGGAGTAGTGGTTGAGCAAGATCTCCGTGAGCTGATTGCCCTTCGAAACCAGGCGGCCAAGCACTTGGGGTTTGCAAACTTTCATGCGCTCCAGCTCCACCTATCGGAGCAAAAGCCAGGAGAAGTCCTTCAGCTTTTTGATGAGTTAGACAAGTCCACGCGAAAGCCGTTCCTTGCGCTCAAAGCGCAAATAGATAGAAAACTCGCGGCCAAGATGAAAATCGACGTGAAAGCGCTTCGGCCTTGGCACTACCACGATCCCTTTTTCCAGGATGCCCCTTCCGTTTTTGAAGTGGACTTGGATTCTGAATACAGCAAACTCGACGTTGTCGCACTGTGCCGTTCCTTCTACGAGGGGATTGGTCTGGGGATTGATGCAGTCCTTGCTAAAAGCGACCTATACGAAAAAAAGGGAAAAAGCCCGCATGCTTTTTGTACCGACATTGATCGAAAAGGCGATGTGCGGGTGCTCGCCAATATCGTGCCGAACGAGCAGTGGATGAGCACGATGCTCCACGAGCTGGGGCACGCCGTGTACAGCAGCCGAAATATCCCTGAAACCCTCCCGTACCTGGTCCGCAGTGAAGCGCACATATTGACCACCGAAGGGGTGGCAATGCTGTTCCAGAAATTTTCGAAAAGCGCGAGTTGGCTGGGTTCGATGGGGGTCAAAGTGGCCGATGCGGCAGCGTTCAGCCGAGCGGGCAAGCAGCTTCAGAGAGCGGAACTCCTCGTTTTTTCCCGTTGGGCCCAAGTGATGTTTCGCTTTGAAAAAAGCCTTTACGAGAACCCCGGGCAAGATCTCAACCGACTTTGGTGGAGCCTTGTGGAAAAGTACCAGGGTCTTTCGATCCCCGAAGGTAGGAATGCTCCGGACTACGCGTCGAAAGTGCACATTGTGGTTGCGCCTGCGTACTACCATAACTATTTGATGGGCCAACTTTTTGCTTCCCAAGTCCACCACACGATCGCGCGCGAAGTGCTTAAGCAGTCGCCGGAGAAAGCGGAATACACGGGGAACCCAAAAGTCGGGGAGTTTTTCCGGGCAAAGATCTTTGCCCCGGGTAAAACACTGCCGTGGAACGAGCTGACCCGTTTCGCAACGGGCCAGCCCTTAAATTCCAAAGCATTTGCAGCAGACCTTGCTCCCTAGAATGCAATCTGGCTTTTAACGGCGAAAACTCCTTGGTAGTGCTTTCGGTGTGCCCAGACGAGAAAGCTCCAAAGAATGAGCATCACCGTGGGAACCAACATGCCTTGGGGAGCCAGGAAAGCGTGGAAGAAGAAGATATTGAACACGATGGGCGCGATGAGAACGAGCGCAAAGGGGACGCAAAAGCCCGAGAGGATCATTAGCCCGCACACGACTTCCATGCCTTTGACGAGGGTCATTTCGTAGCCCGAGTTGACCAACGCCATGACAAAGTCCATAGCGCCTTGCGGCAAGGGCGGCAGTGGCAGAAACATTAGAAATCCATTCAGCCCGAACACGAAAAGGATTAGCCCCAACAGAAAACGAGCGACGGTAGATACGATTTTTAGTTTATTTGTCATGAATTCCCCCTAGATAAAATTGTACAGGGGACTCAAGACCGAGGCCATGCTGAAAGCGGAATCTAAACAGAAAAACGGTTTTAACGGGGCGCCGTATTCTCCTGCCACTGAAGGTCGGCCTGCAAGACTTTAGCAGCGAGCCGGTTGGTTTCCTTGTCGTGGTTTTTATAAATCTTACGGAAGTTCGCCTCAATCCGAGCGGTCGCTTCCAAGCAGAATAGATTGGCGGATTCTCGAATGTGCTTTTCATCCCCGGCAGCAGCCCGCCCAATCGTCGTTGCCATCGCAAATAAGTCGACTGCGATATCCACAATCCGACCCAGTTGGAGTTGTTTTTTCTCGAGACCCGGACCGTGCCAAACCATGAGGTGGAAAGTGGTCCGAGCCAGCCGGTGGGCAGAACGTTTTGCGTAGCGCAAATGGCGACCGAGGGAGCCAAGGCCGGAGTAGAGCGGCCAAGGGTTACAACAAACCCATTGCAAAGGGTACCACCAAGCGTAAAAGCGCACTGCTTTTACTAGCGCTAAGAGCCTTCGGCCGATCGAAAGCCGTGGGTTTAAGACGTCTCCTGCCACTTCTAAATGCTTGTCGAGTGCTTCCCTAGCAATGAACAGACGCATGATTTCATTGGTGCCTTCGACGATTTGGTTAATTCGCGAATCACGAAGCAAGCGTTCCATGGGGAAGGGCTTTTCGCCTCGCGCAGAAAGCGAAGCCGAAGTCTCATAGCCGCGCCCTCCGCGCAACTGGAGGCCTTGCTCTACGATCTCGTGGCTCCGCAAGCTGCAAAAAAGTTTGGCCATCGCTGCTTCCAAGCGAATGTCCTGAGATTTTCTATCGACCCATAGCCCGGCCAACCAAGTCATGGATTCCATCGCCAAAAGGTTCGCGGACATCGAAGCAAGTTTTTCAGCCCCCGGCTCATGGACGCCGACTGCTGCGCCCCACTGCTTTCGGCTCGCTCCCCATTCTCGGCACGCCGTGAGCACGGTTCTTGAAAAGCCAATGCAGCAAGCGGGAATGCTGAGCCTTCCTGCGTTCAGCGTGGTCAAAGCAAGTTTCAGCCCTTTGCCAGGCCCCCAGATGATATTTTCTTTAGGGACTTTCACATTATTGAAACGAAGCACTCCGTTCTGCACTCCGTTTAGCCCCATGAACCGGCAGCGGTGCACCACTTCAAAACCCGGCATTTCTTTTTCGACGATAAAAGCCGTGATCTGTTTTCTTTCTTTGCCTGCAATGGTTACCGCTGGGGTTTGAGCCATCACGACCAAAACGTCTGCAATGACTCCGTTGGTGCACCAGAGTTTTGTGCCGTTTAAAACATAGTGCGATCCGTCGGTGCTGGGGGTGGCAACTGTCGACAAACGCGCGGGATCGGAACCCACTTCTGGTTCAGTGAGCGCAAACGCCGAGACGGCGCCTTTCGCGAAACGGGGTAGGTATTTTGCTTTTTGCTCCTTGGTGCCGAACATAAAGAGAGGTTGAGGCACACCAATGCTTTGGTGTGCGGACAAAAGCGCGGTGGTGGATCCACAGAATTCATTCACCAGCGCGAGAGCGCGGTTATAGTTCACTTGAGAAAGGCCAAGGCCCCCATACTCTTTGGGGATTTTCATGGCAAAAGCGCCAAGGTTCGTGAGCCCTTGCATGACCGAATCTGGAATTTTTCCTTCGCGGTCGACTTGTTCGCCGTCCAAATTCGCTTTCAGGAACGTTTCTAATTTCGAAAGGAAAGCGTCACCGATTTTTCGGTCCTCCGGATCTTGAAAAGGGTAGGGAAGGATGGTCGCGACGCTGATTTTACCGAGAAAGAGATCCGCCACAAAGCTCGGGTTGTCCCAAGTAGACTCTCGGGCTGCTTCCGCAGTTTCAAGCGATTCTACTTCGTCTTTGTTACGCGTTTTTTCGTCAATGAATGTCTGCGCCATAGTGAAAAGGCTACAAGGCAATAGGGACGCCGACAAGGAGCGAATCCCGCTTTCACTTTCGCAAAAGTGACTCGATAGCGGCACGGGCGCGGGAAAGCGATTTTGGGTCAGTCAAAAATCGCCGAGGTGTCTTTGGTAACGCGCGCCATAAACTGAGCGCCGTCCTTGCGGAGTAGCCCAAGCGAACACCGGACCGCGCGGACTCAATGAGGCGAGTGCTGGTGAGTATGAGCTTTCTCCCCGAAGGAGAAAGCGTCGGAGCGGAAAGCCCAGCAGCTAAGATCTCTTGCGCCCAATCGAGGAAGACTTCGGAAGCCACTAGAGCCGCCGCATGGACGACGACGTTTTCCGTCTCTTTGTCTTTTTGAGCGAGCTGAAAATCCACCGTGGGAAGCTGGGCCCCAAAGAGGAAGCCCCCCGAAAAACCAGCCGCCGACAGTGTTTCGAGCAGAACCTTTTTTAGCGCAGAGGCGCGGCCGGCGCTCGTCCGCAATTGACTTGCCTCGCGAACCAGCTTTTCCCAGGCCTCAGGAAGTTGGGTGCGAAAGCGCCGCAAAGCAGCAACAACGGCCTTTCGGTCCACCGCGAGCGCTTCAGGCGGGCTGCCTTTTGTTTTGCGTTCTAGCGCGCGCCGCAAGAGCTCGGCGCCTTTCACTTGAACCGTGCGGCCCAAGATCTTATCAAGGCTTTCGAACTTTTTTTGGTGGCTCGAAGGGGGCGAAAACGCCATCTGCTCTTTCCTCAAAGGATCTGGTACAACGAATCCCTCTAAAAACAAAGGGCGCCCATGCTATCAAAAAAAACTGGTCTCTTGCATATCAACTTAGGCACTCCCGAATCGCCCGAGCCCAAAGACGTGGGGAACTACCTGAGGGAGTTTCTCATGGACCCGTTGGTCATCGACATCCCCTTTTTAGTCCGCTGGCTGCTCGTGAAATGCTTGATTGTCCCACGGCGTTCTTTCCAATCCAGCCGGCTTTATAAGAAGATTTGGACCGAGCAAGGGTCCCCACTTTTGGTCTACACGCGTTCGCTCAGCCGCAAAGTCCAGACCGAGCTGGGGGAAGGCTTTGTAGTTTTGCCTGCCATGAGATACGGCAAACCTTCCATTGCTGAAAGTTTGAAAGCGCTTCGAGAAGCGGGCGTCGCACGCTTGGTAGCGCTCCCCCTCTACCCACAGTATTCGCTCGCAGCGAGTGAGTCTTCCATCGCCGAGTTCAATCGCCAAGCAGAGTTGATTTTGCCCGGAGTCCCTAGGCATACGGTGCCCGCGTTCTACGACCACGAAGCGTACTTGAACGCTGTCGCCGAAGTGAGCCAACCGCATTTAAAAAAAGCGGAAAAGATCCTCTTTAGTTTTCATGGGATTCCAGAGCGGCACGTCAAGAAAACGGATCTCACTGGCAAGCATTGCCTAACGAGCCCCAACTGCTGCGACTCAATCGGCGAAGCGAACAAAAACTGCTACCGCGCTCAGTCGTACGCCACGGCAAGGGCGCTGGCTTCAAAACTAGGCCTTGACCCAAAGGATTGGGAAGTCGGATTCCAATCGCGTTTGAGCGGGACGCCGTGGATTCGACCTTATAGCGACGCGTTCTATGAAGATCTGCCTAAGTCAGGCACCAAAAGACTTACCGTGCTCACTCCCTCCTTCGTCGCGGACTGCTTAGAAACCCTGGAAGAAGTGCAAATCCGGGGCGATGAATCTTTCCGTGAAGCGGGCGGCGAAAAACTCACTTTGGTCCCTTCGCTCAATGATCACGATGCGTGGACGAAGGCGGTAGTGAAAATAGCGACCGCAGGGCTGAGCGTCGAGCACACGCCCTAGTCCAGCAAGGTTAGGTCGATGGTGACCGGGGGCCGGGTGGTGGGGTCGGCAAGGTGGATGCCCGCATTGTCGGTGTGCGGGGTGAGGATAAGCTGGTTCGTCGGGGTGAATTCAATGGATAGTTGCTGGGTGTAGTCGCCGTCCCCCACTCGCAGGGCGGGCCCACCGTAATAGTAAAATTTGGCGTTGGAAAAATCGTCGGTTGGTGGGCGGATCGCTTTTACTAACCAGGTTTCTAAAGGGGCAAAGGGGACTTCCGTTTTGTAGCCTTCAAACTCGGTGCGATAGATGAGGCTGGCTAGGCGGTATGCCTCAGAAGGTGCCATGCCCCCTGCGTGGTCGGATTCACGCAGTGCTGCTAGCACGTACGGGGAGTCGTACATCGTGCGTTCATGCTCCACGCCTTCGTAACTGCCCAAGCCCCGGATCCAGGCCCCAGCGATGTATTTTTTGGGACGATCTTGGGACAGAAAAAATACTGTGTCGGTAGAATGGCCAGCGTAATTGAAGAGGCCTAAGCCGCTATAGGGCGATACCGACGACAGAATGAAAACTCCGTCGGCCACAGTCACGGTGAAAATGAAATGGGGATCGTGGGGGTCCTCAGCGTGAAGGTAAGAACTGACGCGATCTCGCACTCGGCGAGGAACTTGCTGCCGGCCGCGGGTAGGAATACGCGTGATGCGCCCCTGGTACAAAACTCTCTCCGTGTAGCGGAACCACCCCATTTTTTCCCGCATCACAATACGATCCGGGTGTCCCGCTTCTCCAAACTCGAACCGGATCCACGAAGTGAATGGAAAGACGGCAGTGACTTTCCCGGCAAGCGCGTTCGCACAAAACCCTGCCGAAGCAGGGCCACTGACGAATACGAGCAAGCACGCAATGATTCCCGCTCTAAACACGGCAGGTACCTAGCAGATTGCCCGGATCGCCGCAAGATGTGCGGTGTCGATGAGATGTGCGGTGTCGATGTGCGGTGTCAGTCTCCTTCCAAGCTTAAAAGGGTGCGCTCGCCGCGCCGTTGTCCTGACTCGGTCCAGAGATCTACAGGGTGCTTGGCAGGAAGCCCGTTCTGTTTGGTCTCCGATCCTTGCTCAACAAGGCTCTTGCGATGTCTCGCTGCATCATATAACACGGCAGGGAGACGTCGTTTGCGTCGTTGGGAGAGAGTAGTTATGGTGCGGATTTTGTTCTTGGGCTCGCTTTTTTTTCTCGGCTTCGTGAATAGTGCGATGGCATTGCACATTGAAACGGCCTCCGGGCCGACGCAGCAGAATCGTTCCGAAATTGTTCGCCGCCATACCCACTTTATTAAAAACAAGATGGCAGTTTTAGCCAAGTGCGAGGAAGTGGAAGCGGAATGCTCACCGGCCAGCCCAGGCCTCCGAGTTCGAAGGGAACTCCCATACGATGACTATGTAGCTCATCTTGCAAACCGTTTCGATGTAGACCCTCGTTATTTGACCAACCACGAAAAGGGCTTGAAGAGCTACGAGAGTGCGGTACGGACTCTGGCCGAAATAGTGAAAGACGTGAATCTAGAACCAACGGCCAAGTCGAACGCTAAGTCGCGTTTTGACGAGATGACCCGCAGGGGAGGCGTCTTGGACCGCTTCAATCAAGCCGTCGCGATAAAGCGTTCCATCGAGTCGAAAGAGGTGATCACGTTTGCAAAAGAGCAAGATCAATTTGAGCAAGCAGGCTCTCCGTTTAATTTTGTGCCTGACTTGGGAACCCAGGATCCGGCGGTAGCTTTTGAACCCTCTACCGAGCGGGTTTTCTGGTTGGCTGGAACGGCAGCAAGCCGGTTGGAAGCAAGAAGGCTCTGCGCAAGCCGCGGCCGAGATTTTCGAGTGATCCAGGGGGCTGCGGAAATCCCTGCTTGGCTAGCAAGTTCCGCCATGGGAACGATGCTGCCCTCCTATCCAGCGGGTAATCGCCAAAAAGCGGTTTGGTTAGACGACGAAGGCAAAATCAATCGCCGGCAGGGCAAAATTCAAAAGTACCCTGAAAATGTGCGTGGCGATGTGAAGCCATATGACGTGGTAGTTTGGTATCCGGACGCGATCTTCTCCGCTGCAGCCGTCAATGCGGGGGTGGTTTCAACCATTGAAGTCACCGTTGCATCCAGCAACACGAAAGACAATCGACCGGACAAAGAGCTTTTGGCCGACGCCTCGGCAAACACGCCTAAGCTTGGTGTTCTTTGTGTGAGCAGTGCTCCCGAAGACGATCTTTTTTAATTGAGGTATTTTATGAAACATTGCTTAAACACGTGCTTGTTTTTTGGGATGGCGATAGCGAGCGTCGGCCACGCCGCGATCGAAGTGGTGGTCATCCCTCCTGCCTCTTCTGGGAACTTTGAAATCCTCCGCTGGTCAATCCACCGTGAGGGGAAAAACGTACGGTACGGCCGTTGCGATAGCCTCGAAGAAGAGTGCACCCCGGACGTGGCAACTTGGAAGCTCCAGAGAGAATTAGACTACGATGAATACTTGAAGCGTCTGGGGACGCGCATCAAGGTTTCGCAGAAATACCTCGCTCAGCACGGTCCTGCGACCGAGTCCTATGCGGCCCATTTGGCGTTACTCAGTCAAGTGTCGCTCGACGTGAATAATTCCGATGGAGTGCGCGCGAAGGCAAGGGCAAGCATCGCGTACCAGACCCAGCGCGGCGGCATTCTAGATAGGTTCACCCAAGCGGTCGCCATTAAACGGGGGTTGGAATGGCCGAAGGGACTCGAGGCCATCGCGGCGCTCGATCGGGAGTACCCCAGTTTGGATTGGTTGGGCGGAAAGATCCGAGAGAACGGAACCATTCATTCCAGCGCCGACACGTTTCAAAGTTTTCTCAAATTTGTCTCTGAAAGGTCTGCTTCTGACGAAGCCAAAAAACGTTCAGCAAACGTCCTCCGCTTTATCCAGTCGGCTACGGATCCAGTTGTTCGCTCCCAAATAGCGACGCTGACCGCGCCCCTCTTGGGCGAAGCGAGCTTGGCCGCAGGTGCCTGCGCAAAAATCGACCAGGCTCTGCCTCTTCTCCCGGCTTTAGCTTCTGCGTTGGGAGGCCAATCGTTTACTAATTTTTACCAGCAGGCCCTTGCGCCCGAGGTGGCGGGGTTTGAAGCCTCGCTTTTGGCATTGCCGGTTGGGGAGATCCAGCCTGGCGACGCCGCACCTCCTGTAGTGACTTTCGAAAAGTCGGTTCCCCAGTTTGAACTGGCCCTCTGGCCTCTCAACTTTGCTCAAGACCTCAACCCGGGCGACGCACGCGCGGTCGATGAGCCAAGCACTGGCAAAACCTTCGTGCTCGGTGCCACAAGCGTTACTTATCTCGAAGCGCTTAAAACGTGTTCGCAGCTGGAGGGCGGACTGAGCATGGCTACCTGGAACGATCTTTACTATTCCAGCGCGTGGCTTGCCGGTTCGAAGCTCGCGAAGCTGATTCCCCCTTCCAAGGCGGGGCGCCGAGTCTGGACTAATGGAACCGTGCAATCCGTCAGTCGAGATATGGGCACGCAGGTCCGCACGTACAACACGGGTCTACGCTCCACACGCACCGGCGAAATCCGCGTTTTCCAGTACGACTACGATTTTCCGGCCGCCGAGCTAGTGGAAGGGCTAGTGAACAACGCCTCGCGAGTAACTACCCTCGAGGAAACAGCAGTGTCTCCCGAAATCGCGGTGGATAAATACGGTAGCCAGACTGAAAAACTTGCCGTGCTTTGCGTCGGCCCGACGAGATACAGCGCTGGCGCGCCCTAGAGTTTGCTACCAGCAGCTGTGGCAAGGTCTCGGGCACGGAATAGGGCGGGCCGGAGGCGGGTAATGCGGCCTTGGCTTGCCAACGACCTGCAGGCGCACATTTTGACCGTTACTGTCAGCGTGCAATAGTTCAAGCGCCTCGAGGGACCGCGTGTCTTTTACCGAAGTATTGGCGATGCTCAGGAATCGCAAGTCCCAAAGCCCAGACAGACTGGAAATGTCGCTGACTGGGTTGTCGCTTAGAACTAAAGATCGGAGTTGTTTTATGTCTCCTAGCGGGCGCACATCAGCCACTCGGTTTTGAGACAAGTTCAAATTCTCCAGCGCCGTAAATTCTCGAAACGTCTGTGTTGACTGGATTTTGTTTGTAGCTAAGTCCACCGTTTTGAGACCGGAAAGAGATCGTAGTGCCCGCGCGTCAGCGATTTTGTTCTGCGCGAGAATGAGGGTAGTCAGTTTTCTAAAGTTTTCGAGACCGGCCACGCTTTCCAAAGCGTTTCCCGAAAGGTTGAGAACTTCCATGTTCTCGAGTTCATCCCAGGTCGATAGAACGCTGATGTCGCTCAAGCGAAGGGACGAAAGGTCCAGTATTTTTACGCCCACCAATTTTTCCGAAAGCTTGGTGCACTCATTTGACGACAAAATAGGTTTGAGCTTCGCGGAGATAAATAGGCCGCGGACAAGGGCCTCGGTGTTCGCCGATTTTGGCTTTACGCAGTCGTCCACTAAGCTTGCCGACGCGGAAACCGCGCACAGGCCGATCCAAAGGCTAATAAGAAATTTCATATGAATACCCTTTTTACTTAAATTTGTTTAATCGTGGCGAGACCAATCATTGCGGACGCACACTACGTGCGCTTCGGTTTGTCCCCAGATTTCCAGGCCGCCTTCGACGCTCTTCGTGAATTGGTATTCCGAAAATCCCTTTTCAAGGTTCACCGCGCGATTGTAGATGTTCCACTTGCGGGGTAGGTGTCGCTCGTAGCGGCGCCGTGGGACTTCTTGCTCTAAAGTAGTGGAAGTCCAAAACCATTCGTTAGTCCCAAAATCAAAGTGCTTCGTCGCGAAAGAAATCCCGCGAACTGCTTCGAGCTCGGACTGCGTCGGCAATCGCCAATCTGATTTTCCGCCCTCTATGCGGTGGCAGCTAGCTTCAGCTTCCCTTAATTCAACCGGGTCTTTGGACCGATGAGAAAAAACAAGGCCACGGGGTTTGAATAAGCACCCCGAGCGCACGGAAATGAAGAATTCGTCCTCTAGCTTGCACGCTGACGCGTCGGGAGCAGTGGATTCCCTGTCAGGGGTGCAGATACCCTGGGAGTTCCAGTGGTACCCGGGGGGACAAACACTAACGCATTTTTCCCCGTTCCAAACCTGCCCTTTGGGGCAGCTAGGGTAGGTCCCCGCAAAAGTTAAAGACGTAAAACACATGGCGACTGCCAACAGAACTGACTGCATCATCTCCCCCAAACCAAACTCGATTCTATTTACTAGAATCTTTAACTAACCCACGGCTTGCTTCTATCTGGGGTAAATCGTCCGGTACAGTGAAATTTTCCGCACCGCAAAGCGTCACTGATAAATTCGATTGAAAATCATAAGCTTAATTCGGTGCGCGATGAGAGTTGATTGAGCGAGTTTTACAGAAAGAAGGAGTCGTTTTGCTTACTTTAGGTTCCGGTGCGCTTAGTAAAGGACCGATGACGCTGCGCGCATAACCGAAGTACGGCGATCTCCAGCGGGGCCCCCTCTCCGTTTGTTTTGATTTACAAGCCCGCCCGAGAGTTCTTACACCGGCGTCACGAGGGCGTGGAACGGATCTCTTCGAAGTGCAGTACAGGCTTTCGCTCGGCGCGCGCGC
>JANPJT010000180.1:0-23643 GCA_031425635.1 Pseudomonadota bacterium | reverse complement strand
ATTCGATTGGCGAAAGAATTATTGGGTTGGGAGCCATGCGTCGATTTGAGTGAAGGGTTGAAGTCTACGTACGCTTACTTTGAGCAGCGTTTGTAGCCGATTGACCAATCGCCAAAAAGAACAGCGTCGCCATTAAGGTTTGTGTGTGGAAAAAGTGGGAGTCAAACCCGGCCCCCACGATAAAACACACCCACGCGCCCAACCCTGCGATTAAAAACCCGCGCCGTGGATCTGCACCGGCCCGGCGCAAGCCCACCGCATAGTTTTTGAACCCGCAGAACAAAAACCAAAGAAAAGTGCCAAAACCCAAAATCCCCGTTGTCGCCAAAAGATCAAAATAGACGCTATGGGGATCGGTCGGGAAGTTTGGGTTGGCTCGGTCCTGTTCCGTCATAAAACGGGTTCTCTGAAGCTCAAAGCCCAAGTGGTAGCCTTGCCCTAAAAGGGGGGCCTCCTGGAACATTTGCCAAGAAATTTGCCAAAGCCGAATGCGGTCTGAGTTTTTCTCTGGGCGAATGCTCTGCATGCGTTGGCTAAGCGGTGTCCAGAAAACCAGCGCGATGCCCATGCAGACAGCGAGAAAAGCCGCGTATAGCTTGGCGCTCTCGCGCGCAAAGAACACGAAAACAACGAAGGTAGAGACCGCGAGGGCGAGCCAACTGCCGCGCGAACCGCTCAGCGCGATGCAAACCAGCGCCATTGCCATTCCCGAACCGTAGAAAAGCTTCCGTTGCGAAGCGAGGTACTGGCCAAGCATGAGAAAAAACAGCAGCAGGGTGGTGTAGGCAAAAGGGTTGTGGTGGTACAGCAAACCGCGCGCATGAAAAAACCTTCCGTCCGTTCCCGGAAGTTTAGCCAACTCAACTTTGATAAGCCCCAGGGCACGCATTGGGCAAAAGATTCCGGTGAACTGCAGTAAGCAAATCACCAGAAGAACCGCTGTGAGCCAAACCGCAACTGCCGCGAAGCGAGTCCGGGTATCAGGACGTTGCCTCAAATAAATCACCAACAGAAAAAAAAAGTAGAAATAGCGAAGCTTACCCAAAGGCTTTCCAAAGCCCTGTCCTTCGGCAAATAAAATGCTTAAGCTTACTGCTACGCAAAAAAACACGATGGGGAAAAAAAGAGGCAAGCGGTGGATCCGCTTTAGATCCGGCCAGAAAAACACCGTTCCTACTGCGCCCAGGAGTGCTGTGCCCAAGCCGATCCCAGAAGCCGAACTAAAGACCGAGATAAACAAGATCCAAACAGAAACGGTAACAAAGTCAGATGGGCTTTTAGGAAGACGGGCCATAGAACGCGTGAATCTAACCAAAACCGCTCGGCTGGCAACAAGTAAGTAATTGGTAGCGATAGTAAGCCTAACGCGCGGCAGTAAATCAAAGTCCTGCAAAGACTTTGTTAACGGTGAAGCGGGCGGCTATAATTAAAAAGCTTCCTATTTTTTCACATTTAATATGGCGAGTTCGCCCTTCGGGGGAGGGTCCTTTTATGGACAAGCGAAAGTCGAAGGACAAAACTGAGAAAAAGGGTAAGACGACCAAAAAAGTCGTCGATCTCGCCGTTTACCGAGCCGAAAAGAACGAAGAGAAGCGGCGCGAATACGAGAGAGTGCTTTTTCACCGCGTGCTCGGTGTTTACAGTTTCGCCGAAAAAAATTCGGTTCTGCACCAAGTAGAGGTCCTCGATATCAGTTTTTCGGGCGTTTTGTTTCGAGAGCTGCACCCCAATCCAGCGTTAAAGCCCGGCGACAAAGTCGCTCTCCGGTTCTACTTTACGCCAAGCTCGTACCTAAGGTTGGTAGTCGACGTGAAGCGGTCGCGCCCTTTCAAAAGTGCAGGGCGCGATGGGCTGGAGTACGGGTGTGAATTAGACAAGAACACGCGGTCTTACGATGTTCTAAGGCAGCTGGTGAATTTCATGTACCGGTACGCTGATATTGCGTGCCAAGACCCTAACCCACCGCTCATTTTCTTTTAAGGCTAGTCAGACATTTTTTTTCGCCGGCGGATATTCAACGCTTCTACGCCGAGTGAAAAAGCCATCGAAAAGTATAGGTAGCCTTTACTCACATGGGCTCCCATGCCCTCAATGACGAGAGTCGTTCCAATCATGAGCAAAAAGGCGAGGGCTAAAACCACTAGCGTGGGGTGCTTGTGAATAAGGGAATGGACTCTGCCCGCGAAAAAAAGCATCGCAACCACCGAGATAACCATGGCAGCCACCATGATCCAAATCTCGTTCGCCATCCCCACCGCGGTAATCACCGAATCGAGCGAAAACACGAGATCCAGCGCAATGATCTGAAGAAAAAGCGTGAGCGGTTTGGTTGGGGTAGCCTTTGCTTCCGTCTTCGCATTCTCTCCACCCTCCACTTTTTCATGCAACTCGAAAGTCGCTTTGAAAATTAAGAAGAGGCCCCCGAGAATGAGGATAGTGTCTCGTCCCGAAAAAGATTTGCCCACTAGCTCCACCCAAGGATCTTTGAGTGACATCACCCAGCCAATCGAAAACAAGAGGCCCAAGCGAAACACAAGCGCAAGCGCCATCCCCGCCACTCGTATCCTTTTTTGAAGAGCGAAGGGGGCCTTTGCGGAAAGCACCGAAATAAAAATGAGGTTGTCGATCCCTAGGACAACTTCCATCGCGGTAAGCGTTAGCAGTGCGATAGCTGAATCAATCGATAAAACCATAGAAGCTGCCGCCCTACGAGGGCTGGATCCAGCTTGCCAACGTGGAGGCGCTCGGATCGATGTCCTTACAATACGGGTACAAAAAGAGCCCCAAGAGCTGGAGCTCTTTAAGGGTGATGCCTTCTTCTGGAATCGTCATTTCGACGCAAAAGTCCGGGCGAATGGGAAAAGCCACTTTGCGCGCCCGAGAACCCGGCTCGGCGCTCGTAGCCTGAACAGGAAGGGGTACCTCGGATTCCTTGGAGCCAACAGCCCTCCGCGCAGCTTTCGAAGGGGCAACCGGCTTTTTTTCTTTCTGGCGCTCGATCGCTTGAGCGGCTTTGGCTTTGTCGGTGACGGCGCGTTCCCAGGCAAAAGGGTCAGCGCTCCAGGCCTTAAAATCTTCCACCGAACTTTTTAAACGAGACTTGTACACTTTGAGCGTAGAAGCTCGGACATTGTTGTTCTTATTCCTAAACCGATTCACCAGCACATCGAGGTTCGAAAGAATGTAGTCTAAATTGTCCTCTTCCTCATTGAGAACACCGAACAGGTTGTGGCAGGCGGTCATGCGGTTGTGGATCGCGTGTTCGTTCAAAATGGACTTGCGGCCTGCAAACTCCAAAAACTTAATCACTTCTTCAGTGTCCCGAATCAGCGACATTTGGTGGTTTCCACCAGAAATCACTTTCATTTCAGTTCTGCCGTTAGTTTGCATTATTTGATGCTCCGTACCACTAAACACCCCACCCAAACCCCATCTTTTGCTAAAGCAAGTTAGAGTGTCAATAAACAGTAAGCGAGCTCTTCAAAGCCTTTCCCACTGGGGCTTTTCGTTACTTGCTGAGGCCGTGATAACAGCCGATCCCAAACTTCGGAGATGTTCGCGACTCCCACCGTGTGAGGCAGTGATGCAAAAACGGGTTCGTCATTGAGTGAGTCACCGATAAAACAAATTTGAGACGAGTCAATGCCGCGCTGTTTACCGAGGTGTTCGACCAAAGCGTCGATACCAGAGGCCTTGGTGTGATCCCCAAAAAGATAGTTCACATGAGTTGAGCTCCGCCGCGGAACGACCCCTTTTTCCTGGCTCAAGATCTCGATCACTCGGTCAATTTCTGCAGGCGAAAGGTAAGGCGCGGTTTCCGAGTGGTTGATAGCGAAGTCAAACGCACGATAGGCCTGATCCGAAGCAAGCGTCGCGTGCGGAATCTCGCGGCGTACCTCGTCAAAAAGTCCCAGCAACCTGCTTCTCTCTCCCGGTCCATTCTCTTTAGCGGCAAGGGCACAGAGCTCCGGCTTGCCGTTCTTGCGGTAGTAATACCCAGCGCCATTTTCAAAAACAGCGGCGTCGATGGGCCAAACGTTCATCAGGCAATCCGCCCACCCAGCGGGTCTGCCGGTCACGAGCACGACCCAAAACCCCGCCGATTTTAGCGCAAAAAGAGCTTCCAACGTGGAAGCGGCCACGCTCCCTTCGGTAGTGAGCGTTCCGTCTAAGTCAGTAAATACCGCGCGGATGGCTCCCGGTGGAAAAGAAAGGTTCAAGGTTTGTTTCCAGCCTTCCGCAGATTGCTCAGAAAAATACCCAGCTTTCGAGGGTAGTCGGTAATGATGGCGTCAACTTCGTAAGCTAAAAGCGTCCGCCACTCTGCTTCAGTATTCGCAGTCCAGGGGACCACTTGGATACCCAGGTGGTGGCACTCGATCACTTCCGAAAGCGTTACTTCCGCCAAGTTGGGGGAAGCAAATTCGGCTCGCTGTGCTTTCGCCTTCGCGCAAAAATCGGCGACCCCTTCGAACAAGCAAGAAACCCGTAATCGCGGCTCTATCTGTTTCGCGGCCGCAAGTGTCCGAAAGTCGAAGGACTGCAGGATCGTCTTCTCCACGGCACCGTACTTTTGAAGCAGCGCTATAATTTGGCTACTAAAATGCTTGGGGTCTAGCTTCCATTCGGCTTCTGCCGCGGACATTTTAGTTTCGACGTTGAGCTCAAGCCTGGGCGCGTTCTCTTTCCACCACGCAAGAATGCTTTCAAAACGGGGAATGGCGAGCGACGGGATTCGAATTTGCTCAGGAAACCGGGGGTGCTCGACAATCCCACAATCAAACGCGGCGAGGTCGGCAGCTTTCAGCGACCTTATCGGGATGGGCGCTTTCAGCATGGCCCCAGTCTTATAGCGGCAAATTTCATTGCTAAGGTACGGATCGTGGCTCACCACGGGGACGTCATCCGCAGTGAGCTGTAAATCCATTTCGAGCACCTGGGCGCCCGCCGCGACGGCCTCTTGAAACGCCGGGAGCGTGTTTTCCGGGTGGGTTCCCCGGGAGCCACGGTGCCCATGAACGGAAACTTTTTTAAGAACTTCGGTTTTGATCTTCATAGAGCTGCAGCCCATGATAGCCGCTAAAAAGCCGAGAAGGCAGAGGTATTTCATGGCCTAATGCTAACCTAAAGCGACAATAAATTCCGGCGAAAACCGCCCGGGGCTTCGCCTAGTCCGCCTCTGGGGACGACGTGCTCGACTTTTCAACCTCACCAGTAGTGACACTACGGTCTCGGTTAAAAACCCTCCGCGCGCCGCCCCCAGAGCCAGCCTAGGCGATTTTCGCTCGGAATCTATTGTCGCTTTGAGGTTACAGCTCCTGCAGCTCCGGGATCAAACCGAGGTTGCGTGCCCCAAAAACCTGCTGTACTTCTTTGCGATGCTTGAAGTTCGAAAAGTCATCACGAAGGCCGATTACAAAGTATTCGAAAGTGTCCCGGAAGTTCTTTTTAGCGCGGATCCCTATTTTGTCCCTCCGTTTCCCGGGAGCGTCATAAAGCTGGTTTCCCCCTCTGGGCCTTTTGCGAGGCATGGAGACGTCGTGTGTTTTATTGCCTACGAGGGATCGAAACCAGTAGGTAGGATCGCTGCCGTTGAGAACCGCTCCCACAACGCGTACCACAAAGACAAAGTGGGATTTTTTGGTTTTTTTGACTTTGCCAACCGGGTTGAAGTGGCGCGCTTGCTGCTGGATGCCGCAAAAGCCGAGGTGGCCCGGCGAGGCTTAAGTTCTTTGCGGGGTCCGTACAACCCTTCGGTGAATGACGAAATGGGCCTCCTGGTAGAGGGCTTTGAAGCTTCGCCCATGGTGCTCATGCCGTACAACCCCTCCTATTACCTTTCTGTGTATGAAGCTTTAGGATTGAAAGCCGCGAGGGATTTCTTCGCGTTTTATATTGCCGGAAACCAAGAGGCTCCCGAGCGGATTCTAAAAATCACGGAGCGAGTGAAAAGGAGTACGGGAATCACCGTGCGGCCACTGTCGCTTAAACACCTCGACCGCGACCTCCGGATTATCCACGAGTTGTACAATACGACGCTCGATAGAAACTGGGGTTTTGTCCCCTTGGAACTTGAGGATTTGCAAGAGGCAGCTAAAGAGCTCAAAGTGATTGTGGATCCTGAGCTAGTGATGATCGCAGAAAAAGATGGAAAACCCGCGGGGTTTTCGCTGGTGATCCCTAACATCAATGAATTTATGTGGAAGGTAAAGAGTTCCCCAAACTGGCTTCGGGTGCTTCGCTTTGTCTGGCTGCTCAAAACCCAGAGGCCCAAAGAAGCTCGCCTATCGGTCCTTGGGGTGAAGCCTGAATTTAGGAACAAAGGGCTGGGGGCGCTTTTTTACGCGGAGACTTTGATCAAGGGCGGGGCGAAGTTCGTCGGGGGTGAACTATCCTGGGTTGAAGCGAACAATACCGAAATGATCAGCGGGCTTTCAGTGATGGGTGCCAAAAAGTACAAAAGCTACCGAATCTTTGAAACGGCAAGCGGCCACGCATGAAACTTTTAATTACGGGTTCGACCGGTTTCGTTGGCAGAAATTACCTTCTTTCGGCCCTGGCGTCGGGCAAGTACCAAACCATCTACTTGCCCGTTCGAAGCACTGCGAAGTTGGCAAAGCAATTCGAAGAAGACGGGTTCCCATCCATCCCTTCTTCTATTCGCGTTCTAGAAGGCTCACTTTCCGAAGTCGATTTCGGCGAGGCCGCGTTTTCCGACCATGTGGTTCACTCAGCTGGCGTTATTTTTGCTCGATCTCAAAAAGAGTACTTCGAAACGAATGTTGCGGGGACCCTCCGTCTCTTTGAAAGCTTGGATCCGAAAGCAAAAATCGTCGTCCTTTCCTCTTTGGCGGCAGCGGGCCCGAGCGGCTCGGCTCCGCGCTCTGAATCGGATGCGGAAGCCCCGTTGACTTGGTATGGGAAGTCCAAGCTCGAAATGGAAAAGAAACTCCGGGAGGACTTCTCGGATAGAGCGTACATTTGTTTGCGGCCACCCATGATATTTGGGCCTCGCGACCACGCCACATTGCCTCTGTTTAAAATGGTGCAAAAGCCGGTGCATTTTAAGCCGGGGTTTAAAGACAAAGTGTTTAGCGTACTGTCCGTGGACGATCTCAGCCGGGCGATACAGGCCGCTCTCGACGGGAAGTTTCAAGCCGGCAAGAGAGCGTACTATGTAGCCCACTCTCAGACCATTACGGATCGAGATATTCTGAGGGAGGCGGCGAGAGCGTGCTCGGTGAAAAGCCGAATATGGGTAGTTCCGCAGGGTCTATTGCGGCTCGTCTCTCAAGTCATCGATACGATACCCACCTGGCGCACAACTATTCCTACGCTCTCCGTAGACCGAGCGAAAGAAATTTGGCCAGACCGCTGGGAAGTGAATAGCAAGGCGTTTGAACGAGATTTTGTTTGGTCTGCCAAGACATCGTTCCGCGACTCGGTGCAAAGTTCGCGCGATTGGTATGTGCGCACGCGTCAGATTCCTGCTGTTTGACGAAAGTCGGAAAGCTGTTTAGCGTTGTGCCTTAAGTGCTCTGCTGTGATTTGTTAAGTGCATTCGTTGGGGCGAATGCGCTGCAAGGTGGAGCGCTTCAAAGTGTTCGCGGTGGGTTACGCGGGCAGGGGGTTCAATGCGGTCTTGGGGGCGGGTCTGTGTTGGGGTTTGCTTTGTCTTTTTAACAGCATGTGGAAACGAAAAGGGCGGTAAAGGGCTTCCTACGTTTGAAGTCCCGGAGCTTGGGATAGATCAACAAGCCTTCCTTGCCGACTTCCCGTTGCTCGATGATTCGGAAAGAGAAGCTCCGCCGTTCGACCGAGCCAGCGGGCGCGCGCCATTCGGAGTGCTGATCCACATGCCGGAGACCGGCCTTGGATCTTTTTGCTCGTCTGCCCACATCTCGCAAGGCTTTGTTACCACCAATGCCCATTGTGTGGATGAAGACAGCCAGCCCGGCAATTACTTCGTTGTGTTTTACAATCGAGACGGAGCGAAACGCTATGAAAGGGTAGTGGAACGGACTTACGTGGGCAACCGCCGTTCGAACGACGTTGCCGTTCTTCGCCTACAGGGAGTGGAATCGCACACGTGGGATACGGTGGGAGGGGCTGCGGTCGAGACCCGCGTGGACGTCGCGCAAAGACCGGTGCAGGGCCGGCAGGTGACCGTGTGGAGTTTTAATCCCTTTGAAGGAAACCACCCAAAGCTTTTTCGAAAGTACGCGCGCCCTGGGATGCGGTTCGCCCCTCGCCACTGCGCAAGTTCACGCACGCGCCCGAAAATCATCGGGATTCGGGAATCAGAGGACGGAGAAGAACTGGGCCGAACTCAAATTATTGCGGGCGAAGCGCAGGAACGAGCCCACCACTTTATTGATGCCTGTGATAGCCGGCCCGTGCGAGGGAACAGCGGATCTCTTGTCACTGAGAATGGCTCTCTCTCTCGCATTCTGGGTGTCTTTCATTGGATAGTGCCTGCGGACGTTTCTTCCATGGATCGTTTTGATAGCTTCGAGTACCAGGGTAACGACAATCAACCGGTGCGCTTAAACTGGGAAGACATGAAGCGGCGCGATTTCTTCGGTGTCGCGACCGACTTTGGGCTTCTCCGAGGTTTAATCCCGGGGATGATTTGAGACAAACACAGTTATTGTTGATGTTTACTTTAGTAGCGCAGATGCCTTGCATCGCTGCAGTTGCGCTTCCCGCGGCCGACTGCGGCAGGCTCTATCGAACACTGGGGTATGAATTCGAAGAGGGAGCGTTAGAGTACGTATGGAGCGCCACCCAAGGTTTAGAAAACACCGGCATGTTTCGCTTGGCCGCACGGGGACTAAACGCTCACTTGATTGCCAATTCTAAGTTCCGAAGTCTTTACGGTGTATTTGGAAAAAACAAGGAGGGAAAATTTGTCCAGGGTCTCATCCCCAGCGAGGTTCTCAGCTCTCCCCGACTGAGGGATCTTATGAAGAAGCACGCCAGTTGGTTTCAAAAAAAAGACGGCGATGTCTTTCTGACTCATTGGGCGGACCTCACAGCGGATGAGCTCACTCATTTAACTGAAACCATTCTTGGGTGCCGCGGCAAGAATTCTTCTGCGGTCAAATTAATGAAGATCCCATCAGCCTGGAGAGAAAACCCCGAGCCGCTGGACGACAAAATCCCCGAAACGTTGTCTGAAGAGTGGAGAGAAAGAAATGGGGAATATCAATTTGTTGGATTTGAGTTCCCTATGGTGGGGGGAGTCGACAAAAAAAAGGATTTGGAAGATTACGCCGTTCACCTCATTTCTAGGATGGGCTATTTTCCCGAACTGTCCGATCGCAATATTATCCTGTCGGGATCGGTGGGGCACGTTCACTGGGTGACGAATCCCTCCGCACTCAAGGGAACATCGGAAGAAAAAAAGCGAGAAATTTACCAGGCGATTCACGGTTACTGGGGGGATACCAACGATCACTTGACCGTGAACGATGCCGTGCTCCGAAAACAGAAGGTTGGCCTAGAAACGGCGCTGAACGCCTTTTCCTCGCGCCATGTGCGGGCCACATCCGACTCCATAGGGCTTTTGACGCGTTCCATTTACGATCTGGTTCGACCGACGGCCAATGGAATGGTAGTCACCGACGCAAACGCTCCTAGGGGAACGAAGGAAATGAATTTTCCTGTTTCGGTGAAAAGTTTGCCGCTCGGAATGCGGGGGATTTACGGCCAGGCCAAAATAGCGCCCGGAGCCCCGATCCCTATCGTGGGACTTGAGGCGCGAAATGAGCTGACCATTGACTCTTCGCTCAAGAGACTCCCTGCAGTCTGGGGCGACGGGAATGAGGTGGATTTAAATCGCCTTCTCGCTCACAAACAAGCGGGGGGGAGAGGCTTAGAGGATAACCCTGCCGCTCTCAACCACGCTGCACAGCGGGTGGGCCTCGAGGGAAAAATCTTCGACGAGTTCGAACGAGCTTACCGCGAAGAGGAGAAATACGCTCTTCAAACAAAATCGGCGACCAACTATGTGGATCGAATGCGAGCGCTCACTTTTCTCCCGATCAACTTTTGGTTGGAACACCCAAAGGTCATTCGCTCTCTATCCCTAAAGACCCCTGCAGACCGAAAAGCATGGGTGGAAAATTACCAGAAACGGCAGAGCGACTATGTGCGCAGACTGAACTTACTCTTGAAAGCGAGAACGGACTCTACTTTTGATTTCAGCCCTGAATGGGATATTCCGCTGGAAAAAGCAAAAGACGGTATCAACCGATTTTTTCCGAGGCCGAACTACCCTCAAGATTCGTCCGATTTAATAACACCAGACCGACCGCACTCTCGGATAGAAGGAGTGTTCCTGAGCGTCATTCCCCCCGACCGACTCTTTTTGGCAGCTCTGAGTGTAGAAGCCGGCCGTTTTGTTCGCGATACGGGTTTGGATGAAGTTCTGGCAGCGGAGCCGTAAGAGGCGAGCCAAGATAATTTGGGAGACCCAACGGCAGAAGAAAACCGTCCCGCTCGCAAGAATGGAAGGTTGCAGCGCCACCTCGTGACAAAAAATGTCTCTTGTTTGTGCAACGCCAAATCTCTATACTGCGCCCTCCTAAACAAAACGGAGTTCTCATGTTTTTTAGCCCGCAGCGAACACTCGCTCCGAAAGGGCCTCTACGGCCTTTTTTGTTGCGCACCCGTGAAGGTTTTTTGACGGGTCTTGCTTTAGACCCCGCGCTCGGTTCCCCTTGCGTTCGCTGTATCCAAGGCTGGCTAGAAAAGCGCGGGCTTGGCTCTCAGATTGGGAAGCTTGAAGAGCTTTCCGTTCGTCCTGATATCCTTGAGGAAGCGCGCGTCGGACAGAACCCGCACCTGCTTTACGAAGTGCACCACGACGGCACTGTGAATCGCTTGAAGGCCCCTGTATTTCCATTTCCGGGCTGTACGTGCTCTAAAGCCAACTACCAGGGCCCTAGCCAATTTGACCCGACTGGCAACTACAGTTTCTCGCCTTTGGCGCAGTTAAAGTGCACTCGCTACGTTACCCCGGACGGCCACGTTTGGTTAACTTCGGCTACGGGTTCCACCTGCAGCGCGGAAACCGTCGCGGTGCTTGGCGCCGGCTACTCAAAACAAGCGTCTCGCAGTAACGCCATTGATCAATGGCTCAAAAAGGCGGGTGCCTCGGACTTGAGCCGAAAGATCGTGAACCAAGAACCTGTTCCGGTAGAGATCCTTCAAACCGGTAACGGAGATTTTTTGTCCAGCGTGCGCGGTGAAAAGTGGGAGAGCTTGGGAGCAGGAATAAATTACGAAGAAGCCACTTTAGACGCGCTTTATTCGCTTACTTTACAGAAAACGCTCCAAGGGTACGCAGCGAGTTCAAAAAACCCGATGTTGATTGTCGGATCCAACGCTTGGGTTCGAAGTCGAGTGCCGTTTTTTGTCTTACAAGAGTACGATATCCACCTTTTGTTTTACCCAAATTCGTCGCCTTGCTGGGTGGTTGGCCTCGCTGCCTTTTCCCGAACGCAGTCGGATGCGAAGCCTGTCTTCATGTTTGAGTCCGGCGCAGAAGTGTCTTCCGCATTGGAAGCCTGTTTGACTAAGCTCCTGGAGTGGGCCCGACCCCCTGAGGAGGGGAGCGTTTTGGGGGCGGAAGAAAAACCTGCGTTCTCCGATAAAAATTTCAAGCTCAACCTTTGGTGGACGCACTGGATCTACCGGTGCTCGAAAATCGCCATCAAGGACGTTCTCCATTTAGAAGCGTACCCTCGAAGCGTCGATTTTTGGCGCGATTACGTGCGCGATGGGCAAACGCCTGTGTCTATTATCCCTTTGAACCACTCCGACCTCCCGATTTCATTGCGCACGCTGGTGAAGCTGGTACAGCCAAAGGGCGAAACGCCTTATTCAGGAGGGGCCAAAGTGATTGGGATTGGAACGCTTTCTCGGTTTGGCCAGTCAGCCTAAGTTTGAGATTCGTACACTTGGTGCTTGGGGCGTTCGGACAAAATCTGCTCTTTGCCCCAATTGGTCACTCGAGCAAAGCTATCGCTTTTGATAAAAGCATCGAACTTATCTTTCTCGTTCCACTCCGAAAGGATCAAGTAAGACGTGCTTTCCGCAGTGTCTTTGTAAAGTGACGAGTGGACGTGTCCTGGCGCGCTGCGGATTGCGTCTAAAACGGCGTTGAAGGAACGCTCAAATACAGCTTCTTTTCCTTCTTTGACTCGATAATTCATCCCAATAGTAACCATAGACTAAGGTCTATACCCCATTCTTCCATTAGACAATGGCCCCTCGAATGAGGTTAAACTGTCGTTACGATGTTTGATGAATTCAAGTACGCTGAGCCCGACCCCAACAAAAAGCCCGCAGCAGAAATCTGGAACGCTCGTTACGCGGCCGAAAGTTACCTGTATGGAAAAGAGCCAGTTCTAGGCCTACGCAACCACGTGGGCGCCCTTCGAAAAGGGGCTGTTTTGGATGTCGCTATGGGGGAAGGGCGCAACGCGGTTTTTCTTGCCCAGAATGGTTTTTCCGTTCAAGGGGTAGACTGTTCGTCGGCCGCTATCGAGAAAGCCAAAAGACTCGCTGCGGACAGGAACGTGGAAATCGACGCGAAAACGCAAAACCTCGATTTCTTTTTGATGCCGCTGATGAAGTTTGATTCTATTTTAATGACTTATTTTAAGCCCAGCACCCGTTTCTTTAGCGAGGTCCGCAGGGGCCTAGTGCAGGGCGGTACTTTTTTTCTAGAAGCTTACACAGTGGATCAAATCAAGCACTCGCCGTTACCGAACCTGGAGTTTGAGGAATGCTTCAAGCCCGGCGAAGTGCTCCACCACTTAAAAGAGTTTCAAGTGCTTTTCTACAAAGAGTTGCCTGATGGCAACGCTCACACAGTCCAAGCGATTGCGAAGAAAGTAAGCCGCTAGGTTAGGCCTACATCGCGAGCCCGCCGTCGACAACGATCACTTGGCCCGTCACGTACTGGCTCGCCGGCGAGGAGAGGTAGACGACCGCGTCGGCTACTTCTTCTGCCTTTCCCATTCTTCCTAAAGGGATAGCTTTGAGGAAAAGTTCTTTTTGTTCGGGCGTCAGCTCGTCGGTCATATCGGTTTCAATGAAGCCCGGGGCGACTGCGTTCACTCGGATGTTTCGAGGCGCTAGTTCCTTCGCCATCGATTTCGTCAGCCCAATCAGCCCTGCTTTCGCTGCGCAATAAGCCCCTTGCCCGGCGTTCCCCGTGAGTCCAACAATGGAGCTTAAGTGCACAATGGCTCCCCTGCGTTCTTTCATCATGGGGCGAATGACGCTTTGAGAAACGATGAAAGCCCCACGCAGGTTCGTATCAATGACGCTGTCCCAGTCTTCTACCGAGTACCGCATCATGAGCCCGTCGCGGGTAATTCCAGCGTTATTGACTAAGATCGAAACCCGCTTTTTCTCTTTTAAAAGAGTTTCGATGGCGGTTTGTGTTGCTTCGGTGTTTCCGACGTCAAAACGCAAAACAGAAGCTAACCCACCGGCCTTCACGATGGCGTGGGCCGTTTCTTCAGCCGCTTGTGCGTTGGAGACATAGTTCACCACTACCTCTGCCCCTGCTTTTCCGAGTGCTTCAGCGCACGCTCTACCAATCCCGCGCGATCCGCCGGTTACCAACGCTAGTTCACCCTGCAAAGTCATTTCATCCCCTCTCGAAATAGTGTTTCCGCCGCAGCCACGTCTTTGGACGATTCGACGGAAAGAAAAGCGCCTTTCGACACGATCCGTTTTCCTAAGCCAGTCAGAACTTTCCCGGGCCCCATTTCTACATAGAGGGTATTGCCCATTTTCTCCAGCTCGGCCTGGCACTGAGTCCAAAGTACGGGGTGATCGATTTGATCCCTCAACAAGGGAACCAAGTTCGCGTGCTCGTGTGCTTTCGCGTCCAGGTTGTGTACGACCGGAAAGGAAAGGGGCTTCCACTGAATACTCTCTAATGAAGCGACAAACTTTTCAGCGACGGGCTTCATCAGCGGGCAATGAAAGGGGGCGCTCACTTTGAGCGCTATCACTTTACGGGCTTTCAGCTCCGGGACGGTCGTCGCAAGAAGCTCAGCACGCTCCACTGCCTCCGTGTGTCCCGCAATGACCACTTGCCCCGGGGAATTAAAATTCGCAGGGACGACGAGAGAGCTTTCGCTTTCTGTCGCGCGTTTGCAAAGTTCGCGCGTTTGTTCGTCGCTCAACCCCAAAAGGGCAGCCATTTTCCCAACGCCTTTCGGAACCGCCGACTGCATGAGCGTGCCCCGAGTGCGCACGAGCCGAACGCCTTCTGGTAAAGTAAGCGCTCCGGCCGCGACTAGGGCCGAGTACTCCCCCAAGCTGTGGCCAGCGGCTGCGCTGGGGCGAAAGTCGAGGTTTCGAGCCAGCACCTGGTACCAGGCAAACGAAGTCGTCAAAATCGCAGGCTGAGCGTTCGCAGTAAGCTGAAGCTCATCGTCGGGCCCGTCGAGACAGAGTTTACTTAAGTCCACCGAGATGGCGTCTGAAGCTTCTTCAAACAGCTCCCGAGTCCATGAGAACTCGTTGAAAAGCTCACGCACCATTCCGGCGTATTGCGATCCTTGGCCAGGGAAAAGCGCTGCGGTTTTTAGGGTGTTCGGCATGGTGACTCCTCACAATCGAATCAAAGCGCTTCCCCAAGTGACTCCGCCGCCGAAAGTAGAGAGAAGCACTAAATTCCCCGCCTTCACTTTACCTCCTCGAACGGCCTCGTCGAGACAGATAGGGAGGGTCGCTGCCGAAGTGTTTCCATAGTGTTGTAGGTTGATGGAAACTTTCTCCGACGGAATGCCTAAGGTCTTCGTGCACATGTCGATGATTCTGAGGTTTGCCTGGTGGAAAATAAAATGATCGACTTGTTCTACGGCAAAACCATTTTCTTTTAGAATGGCCTGGGAGCATTCCACCATGCTTCGGACGGCTAGTTTAAAAACTTCGCCACCATTCATTTGCACTTTATGCATATCGTGCCGGTACTCTGCGGAGAAAGGCGGCACTTTAGAATAGCCGTGGGGGATTTGCAGAATGGATCCGTGCCGGCCATCCGAAAAAATCTTGGTCGCGATCACGCTATGGCTAGGATCTTCCGTTCTTTGAAGGATCGCGGCTCCCGCTCCGTCGCCAAAAAGCACGCAGGTCCCTCGGTCGTGCCAATTCACGATAGACGAAAGCGTTTCGGCTCCAATCACCAGCGCGTTACGGACTTGGCCTGCTCGAATAAAACTGTCCGCAATGGACAGGGAATACATAAAGCCGGAACACGCCGCCTGGATGTCAAAACTAAAGGCCCCGTTTGCCCCAAGTAAGGCTTGGAGTTGGTTGGCGGTGCACGGCATCACCGAATCGGGCGTCACGGTCCCAATCACGATCATGTCCAATTCAGCGCCAGTGAGCGAGGCCGCTTGCAGCGCGCTACGGGCGGCAGCCTCGGACATGCTCAGCGTGCTCTCACCTTTGGAAGGATCGACGATGTGCCGGTTTTCGATTCCGGTTCGAGTGCGGATCCACTCATCGCTCGTATTAACGATTTTCTCGATATCAAAGTTGCTGACGACGGTCTCAGGGAGGCCTTTGCCGGTGCCGATCAATTTCGAGTAGTAGGTCATTCCCCCGTGCCTTTCTCAATCGCAAAGCGGCTTCGCGTCGAACACACTAATGCCTTCCCCGGAAGCTCCGGGACTAAGGCGGTCCGTTCGTGATCGAGAGCAGAATCCGCCCTCTTAGCCTCGTTAGCGATGGAAACCGCTCTTCGCACTTAAAAACTTAAGCTTTGACGGCCACAACTAGCTTACCTTGGTAGTAGCCGCATGCGGGGCAAACACGGTGCGGGATGCCGGGCGCTCCACAGTGGCTGCAGCCTGCCAAGTTGGTTTGCTTTAGCGCGTGGTGCGAGCGGTGCAAACGCGTTTTCATTTTGGACGTTTTCTTCTTTGGAACTCCCATGGACTTCTCTTACTCCTGTTAATCCTACCTTAGATGACTTGGTACTCTGACAGCCGGTTAAAGGGACTGAGTGGTCTTACTTTCTGACAGCTACACGCTTTCAAGTTTAAGTTCGTGCCACAGTTTTGGCAGAGGCCCTTGCATTCCGCACGACAGATAGGCGCGTACGGGATGCTCAAAAAAACAGATTCTTCCAGAATCGGCAAAAGTTCAATTTCATTGCCTTCAAAGAAGTGAATATCTAGGTCTTCGCTTTGCTCGGAAAGGATAGGATCGGAACTTCCCCGCTTCGTGTGGACGTGAGCGAGGCCTAACGCAATGGGCTGGGTGGCCGGCAAAGTAAAAGGTTCCGCACACCGTCCGCAAACTTGCTCCGCTTTGAACTCGACGGTGCCTCTGAGGAAGTAATCGGGCTCCAAGTTGGTCAGCACTAAATCCGCTTTGACGTCTTCTATCTTGGTGCCTAGCGCGGCCACTTGGCGAATAAGCTCGTGCACTAAGCCGTCTTTGCCGGCTTCAAAGTGGAACGGGTTATCCCCTGGTTTAAGCTGCGCTGTCCCTAGTTTCATGAAGGCAGACCTATACCATAGAGCCCCTCTCGCCACAAAGCAGCCTGTGAGCTTCTTAGGGAGAAAATAAATGCTAGTTTAACTATTTGATTAAATGAAAGAATTCCGCCCTTGTGGACGGGTTGTGAAAATCCCCGACCAAAGAACTCGTCAAGGTCTCGGCGCCCTGCTTCTCGACCCCCCTCATCATCATGCATAAGTGGTTTCCCTGCATAACAACGCCAACCCCCAGCGCTCCAAGTTCCTGCATCAAGCACGCGGAGATTTGGCTCGTAAGGCGTTCCTGGACCTGTAACCTCCTGGCGAAAGCGTTCACAATCCGCGGGATTTTCGATAGCCCGATGACTTTGCCGTTCGGGATGTAGCCTACGTGGCACTTTCCGAAAAAGGGGACTAAGTGGTGTTCGCACAGGCTATAAAACTCAATGTTCTTTACGATGACCATATCGTCGTAGGGAGCTTCGAACAGGGCGCCATTGATGATATCGGGGATAGACTCGTTGTACCCTTGCGTCAGGAACGAAAAGGCTCGTAAGAAGCGTTTCGGCGTATTTTGAAGCCCGTCCCGAGTTGGGTCTTCCCCAATCGCTCGGAGCAAAACGGCCATCTGTTCGACCAGTTTGGGGTCTTCTTCTAGGGGCAATCGTCCGGGGCTGTCGGTGTGCACTAGGTGTTCTCCTGAATTAGGGGCGGTACCGTGCAACGGTACAGCCCCTAGAGTGAGTAAAACAAAACTAAGTGTCGAGCAATCTTGCGCTCTGCGGTTAGTTCACACTTTATTGAACACAAGTAGTGGAAGCCCTCAAGCGTTTGTTCAGGGGCTTCTTGAGTGACGTTCTTCGTCCCCCTGCGCCTGCTCGGAAGTGTCGGGTTCATAGGCAGCAGGAAAGCTCATAGTATTAAGGACTTACGGCATTGAAGCCACGGTCACCGTTTCTCTTTTAGTCGTTCCGTGGGGAACCTCTTACGCACGGTGATCACCTTCCTTCGGCACACCCATCCCGTATTCGGGGTGTGTTTCGTGTCCCCTCCTTTCGTGGCACAAGGCTTGCTCATTACAGGCATCAGTCAGTGGGGCGTTCGCTCCAACACCGCGAGGGGTTGGCAGTAACGTTGCACTAAAAGGAATCGTGCTTGCTCGCGCCGCTCAGGGCGGGAAGCGGAGTGGAAGCGGTTTTACCGTGTTTAGAGGAGTAGCGGAAATGAAAAGCAACGGAGCAAATGTGAATAAGAACAATGTGCAGTTAGCCCGGATTCGTGCGTACAGCATGGTTACCTTGATGGGCTTAAGCCTGACGGGGCCGACACTCCACGCTTCGGCGAAACCGTTTTGGAAATTGGATGAGAAGGGTAAAGCTTCTCAGTTAGTCGAACGCCTCACGGTTCCTAAATCGAAGGATGCCGTCGAGCTTCTGGTTACCAAACCAGACTTCAAAGAGTACGTGGAGCAGTTTAGCTCCGAGCCGACTCAGTTTTTGGAAGGTGTTCGCAAAAGCATTCTGTCTCTCAATGCGGATGCTGAGAAGAGCAACGCTTTCACTGCAACGCTGGTAGAAATCTTTAAAGCAGTTCCTGCAAAAGCTTTTTCTACTCAAGCACGCAAAGAAGCCTTTCTCGCCGCTCTTGAGAAGCTGGCGAAAATTGAATCGAAAGACTTGGCTGACATGACTCGCGAAGAGTTCTTGGAAGCAGTGCTCAGCGATAAAGCTATCCTCGCAGCGCTTGGACTCACCGATACGAAGGAAGAAGTCGTTGCGGAGAAGAAAAAAGAAGACAAAGAAGAGAAAAAAGACGAGTTGATTGACCCCACACCGGTTCTCGGCCCAGTAGCACCTGTTGGTCCGGTCGCAACCGTCGGTGAAGTTACGGATGAATCCTTGCGCGCTCGCGCCCAAGTCATCTGCGACAAGTTCAACGAAGTCGTTTCTCAAGGCAACGAACAGTTTCAGAACCTAAACAACTCTTTCCGTGAGTTGATTAACCGGTTCAAAGGCATCAGCGAAGTCCCAGCAGCCCAGGTTGCTCAAAAGAATACGGCAAACGAAGACACCATCGGACCGTTGCTGAAGGCGCTTGGTAAGGGCAACGAAGCTCAAGTAGCAGCGACTCCCGCTGCTCCCGTAGTAGCTCCGACCCAGACGGCTTCCGAAGAGACACCGAACCGCAACAGCGTGCTCGATAACCCTCTTCCTCAGCCTCAGCAGCCTCAAGTGGCGCAGATGCCGTTCTTTGCGACTCCGCAGGCGACTGGAAACCGGCCTCAGATTGCTCTGGATCTTCCAAGCAACCGAGGGACGCGGGACCTACGCACTGCAAGAGACGCAGTCTCGGCCGCAGAGGACACGCTTCGTAAGCAAGTCCCTGGGTTGACTAACCAGTTCGGGCTGCAAAACAACCCGTTGATGGTAGTGAGCGAGCTTGGAGCGCTGAAAGCAGAGACAAACAACGCTTTGGCCTCGGTTGACTCTGCTCAGAAGCTGGCGTCCGACCGATTGGCGACTCTTGATTCCCAGCTTGAACAGCTGAAAGAAGGCGGACGAGCAGCTTTGCCGGAATGGGTGAAGAAAGAGCAAGCGCGGTTATCGCAACTTGCCGAATCTGCAAAGTCGACTTTCGAACAGCAGCGCCAACAGCTCACTCAGCAAGCGCAAGCTTCGGGTGATCAGAACCAAATGGCGCAGGTTTCTGCAACTATCGGAGGCATGTCTCAGGAGATGCAGAGAGCGAACGCAGAGCTTGCAGCTTTCAACGCAGATGTGGAAGCAAAAGTAGAGACTGGAAATAAAGCGATTGCTTCTTTGAGAAGCCAACGCGATTCGCTTGAAGAAAGTCTCTCGGGTATCAAAGCGCAGAAGACGAAGCTTGAAAACCGAATCACTCAGATTGCGAGTGCGGAAGGGCAAGCTGGACAAGCGTACCTCGCTTCTCAGCAGCAAGGGCAGGGTAATGCTGGACCAAACGTGAACCGAATCGCAGGAGCCGGCGCACGGACTGGCCGCAGCAACCCAATCGCTAACTCGCTTACCACGAACGCTCCGGCAACGGGAGTTCGAGGCGCTCTAGGCGGTAACCAAACGCCTGGACGAATCTAAGTCTAAAGTTTCGAGAACCGCCTGGGGTTTTAACCCCAGGCGGGGATTGAAAAAGGTAGAGGAAGCGATTTTTGAGCTGAAGTTGATGTAGTAGCGGGTTTCCACCTGAAGTTGAAGCGGATGCGATACGTAGTGTGAGTGGAAACAAAGCTTCCTCTGCCGTTTTCTTTCTAATGTTCCCCAAAGTAGAAACGTCCCCGGTACTCCCCTTCGATTTCCGAACCCACTTCCCCGAATTCTAACCCATCGAGCAATACCGATTTAAATGGCCTAGCATAACCGTGTCTTGCGGAAACATAAGCTTCCCCTGTCAAAGTGGCTTTGAGGCTTTTGGTATCAAATTGGGTAAAAACGATCCGAGAGGGAAGGAACTTGTTCTTCCCATAGATCGCAGCGACTGCGTCAAGCCAATGGTGGAAAAGCTCGAAGATGGAGGTGCCCTCTACGCTGATGGACTCCTTGTCTTGCTCTTTGACCAGATCGAGAGCCACCCGGTAGTCACAAAGTCCCAGAGCGGCATCAATGAAGAGCCTTTGCGCGGAGGGTGCCCGCACCTCAATCCCATTTTGCTGGCCTTTCCCAATTACTTCGTAAGTCACTCGACGTTCCGGCATCGCAAAAGCTTAACCTGAAAACCGCGCGTTCGAAAATACCCGTCTCATTTGTGCAACAAGAAAACTGGTTCTAGGCAGGCGTACCCATTGGCACTTTCCTTGCTTTTCCCCCGTGCAAAACGAGGAAACTATGGAACCCAATGAATCTTTGCTCTCTTCCGCTTCCGCAAAGCTGTCGGACCGAGTCTTTGCCCTAGATCGTAAGCCCCGCCGCTTGGAGGCCGTTGGCCCGCTGTTTTCAACCGTCGCTGGGACCAAAGCGCTTGAAATCCTCCTTTTTGATAACAAAACCCACCCCTACTGGACCAAACTAGAGGTTCTCGGAAACTTCTTGAGGCGCCACGCCGCCGTGCTTTTTGAACTTATCAAAGACACGCCACCACCAGCGTCCCTGCTGCCGCTGGGAATCCAGCCTTTTTCCAAAAAAGGCCGTTGGATCCAGGCTAGGGCCGAAGAGGTTCTATCGGTACTTGAAAGCGTTTCGTGCTGCGAAGCCTTTCTGGTTTCTGAAAGCTTGAATCGCAGGAAGGAAGTTGCGGAGTTTCTGGGGGGCTTTGCCGATTCACCGGAACGCTCACCGTGCCCTTGTTTTCTTTTAGGCGTGCAGTCGCTTCTTGAGGTGGACGCGGCTTGGAATCGCCACGTTCAAGAGTGGAAAAAAAAAGCGCTCCGGGAAAACTCCCGGAGCGCTCTATTCACTGAAAGGGACGTAGTGCTACCCTACGTCGCTCTTTCTGCCGCTCGTTGCTAACGCAGCAGCGGCTATTTTTCGCTTATCCAGGTTGTATTTCTCAACCTTGTTGATAAGCCCTGCGCGGCTGATGCCGAGCTCTTTTGCGAGCCGCGACTTGTTCCAGCCTGTGCGCTTCAAGCCTTCGCGAATCATTTCGCGTTCTAGCTCTTCTAGCGCGTCGCGCAGTTTACCTTGGATTCGAACCCCTTGGACTTTAGTGCGCTCACCAAAATCCCGGATTCGAGCAGAGAGCATGTCGACTGTTATCTTGCTTTCTGTACCAGCAAGAACCGTGACTCGCTCCATTTCGTTTTCAAGTTCTCGAATGTTACCAGGCCATGGGTAGTCGAAGATTTTCTCGAGCGCCCGCTTGGTTAAAATTCGAGGCTTGATCTGTTTTTCTGCGGCGCTTCGGGCGAGGAAGTGCTCGCATAACAGCGGGATGTCCTCCTTGCGATCGCGAAGAGGCGGGACCGTGATATTGATTACGTTGATCCGGTAATACAAGTCTTCACGGAACGTCCCTTTTTCGACCATGTCTTTCAGGTCTTTGTTGGTAGCCGCAAGGATACGCACGTCCACTTTTCGGGGCTCGGTAGCACCGACGGGGATAAACGTCCCTTCCTGAATCACTCGAAGGAGCTTCACCTGCATGCTCGGTGAAGTGTCCCCGATTTCATCCAGGAAGAAGGTCCCTTTATCGGCGACTTCGAAAAGCCCCTTCTTGTCTTTTACGGCTCCTGTGAAAGATCCCTTCACGTGCCCGAAAAGTTCCGAGTCGAGCAAATTATCGTTGAAAGCCGAGCAGTTCTGGGTGACGAACACGCTGTCTTTACGAGGCGAGTTGTAGTGGATTGCTTTAGCAATCAACTCTTTACCAGTCCCGTTTTCGCCTTGTACGAGAACGGTGCTTTCGCTGTTTTTAATCTTATCTAACAACGAATAGACATCTTGCATTGGCTTGGATTTACCAATCATGCTGTCGTACTTGTACCGAGTGCCCAGTTCTTTATTGAGCTCCGTGATTCGGTCTTCCCGCATCGATATTTCTTTGTGCAGCGTGCTGATCTCTTGCGACACGAGGTCGGATAGCTCAGAGAAATAAGGGAACTGTTCGTTCTCGAGCGCCTTGATCCGATTGACTGCGTTCTCAATCTCTTGGGCTGGCAAGTTGAACTGAGCAAGGGCTTTGCAAAGCTCTTTCTTTTGCCCTTCGGTAATCCCCTCTTTCAAGTAGCCAACGCAAATGACCCCGCCCATGAACTCATTGTCGATAACGATGGGAAAGGCGCTTGCTAGGAAGTGTGGAAGAAACTCTTTCCGCAAATCCTTCTCTTGGGTTTTCTTCAGCTCCATGGTGGCAGTGTGCACAAAAGTAGCTAGTGCATCGTAACCATCGGTGCGCTGGAGCATCAGCTTCAATACGCCGTTTGATGTCTCGTACTTTTTGCCTTTCTCAAATACCTTCAGATTGCCGCGGTCGTCCGCGAAGAAAACATCAATGGCAAACCATTTGGAGATGACTTCCTTCAGTTTGCGAATGACGTGAATGTGCTCAAACTCATCCCAATTGATCATACGACCCTCCGAAACCCAAACTACTTTTTGTTTTTTTATCCGCGGGGGAGCTTACATGTGCGACGCGGGACTTGTTGCCTTAAACCAAGACGTCTAACTTTTATCAGTGTACCGATAGTGACACGTTGTGTCAATGCGCCGGTGCCCAAAAATGGGTCAGTCTTTTGTGAAAAGATCGCCACAATTACTTCCGCTTAGCAATTCGCGGAGATAGCGGCCTGTATGTGGCAAGTTCTTTTGCGCCAGTTCTTTAGGGGTGCCTACTGCCACAACAGTACCCCCGCCTTCGCCACCGTCTGGTCCTAAGTCGATCAGGTACTCGCTTGCACAAATTAATTGCAGGTTATGTTCAATCACCAGCACGGAATGGCCGCTCGAAACCAGGCGCCGCAAAACCGAAATGAGGCGTTTGATCTCGCTGAAGTGGAGTCCAGTCGTGGGTTCGTCCAGAATAAACAGCGTGGGAAGGCGTTTTGCTACCGCGGTTCCGAGTTCTCTCGCGATTTTTAGTCTCTGCGCTTCGCCACCGGAGAGCGTAAAGCCGGGTTGCCCAAGCTGTAAGTACCCCAATCCAACTTCTTGGAGGAGTGCGAGCTTGGAACGCAAAGACTGGTTATCACTAAAGAAGTCGTACGCGGCGTCGACCGTTAGCCGAAGCACGTCGTCGATACTTTTGCCTTTATACTTGATGGCTAAAATAGAAGGCTTGAAGCGTTTCTCATCGCATACTTGGCAAGGTACAAAAATATCCTCCAAGAAAACCATGTCGACTTTCACACGGCCTTCGCCCTCGCAGGTTTCACACCGTCCCCCTGCAACGTTGAAAGAAAAGTGTCCCGGCGTAAGCCCTTTGGCAGTCGCCTCTCGCGTTCGAGCAAACAGGCTTCTCACTTCGTCATAGCCTTTAATGAAAGTAAGCGGGTTAGACCGAGAGGACTTTCCAATGGCGCTCTGATCCACGAGCTCAATGCTGCTTAAGTGCTCGAAGCCCGAAAGCGTTTCAAACTTAGAAATCTTTTCGCTTCTGCCGTGGAAAACTTTGGAAAGTGCTTGGTAGATGGTGTCAACGACCAGAGTGCTTTTTC
>JANPJT010000179.1:0-1795 GCA_031425635.1 Pseudomonadota bacterium | reverse complement strand
GTTCACTGGCCTCGTCCGAAGTGGTTCCCGCTTTTTCCAATGCCTGCTGTAAAATTTCATCGTATTGTGCATTTGAAGGCCTTTGCCCACGTCGGGCCTTTCAATTACCCACAACTTTTCGGGAGAAAGGTATGTACATTGTAAACGGGGTATGATGGAAAGCTTGGGATGCGCCCAGAACCAAGCAAATGTAATGAGCAGGAGTGGATTAAAGAGGAGATGGATGGCTGTCAGTTTAGAGACGAGCGATTGGCACAAAGAGCTCGCAGGCTAGTTGGACAAATTGCATCGATGGTGGGAGCCAGCATTCCCGCGGCCTGCCAAGATTGGGCTAACACGAAGGCAGCCTACCGTTTTTTCTCCAGCGAATCGGTGAGCGAACATGAAATACTTGCCGGGCATTTTGAGGCAACAAAGTCGAGGATGGCAGCAGTGGACGGGCGGGTGTTGGTGCTTCATGACACAAGCGTATTTACCTATCAGCGCGACGATGATTCGGACCTGGGAGAGATTAACCATTTCCGAAGTAAGCGGAAAGATGGGATAAAAGAGGTCGCGGCGCGAGGACTCCTCATGCATTCAAGTTTGGTGATAACCCCCGAGGGGCTTCCTCTTGGGTTGGCGGCCATCAAGTTTTGGACGCGTAGGGAATTCAAAGGCTGCGACGCGCTTAAAAAGAAGATCAATCCGACGCGGGTATCCATTGAGGAAAAGGAAAGTTATCGCTGGCTGGAGAATATCCGGGCAGCCACTGCGCTTGCTGTTGAACCTGAGCATTGCGTTCACATCGGGGACAGGGAAAGCGATATCTACGAGCTCTTCTGGACTGCTGCAGAATTGGAGACCCACTTTTTGGTACGCACATGCGTGGATCGGCTGGCGGGAAAAAAGGGGAAAACGATCGCTGCGGAAATGAAGCAATCATCATTGCAAGGACTGCACCGTATCGCCTTTCAAAGTTCCAAGGGGCAACAATGCGAGGCTGTTTTAGAAATCAGGTTCATCAAGATTGAAGTGCATCCTCCGGTTGGAAAACAAAGCAAGTATTCGAGCTTAACCCTCACAGCCATTCACGCGACCGAACGAGGCAACCCCAAAGGTCGTGAAAGAATCCAGTGGAAATTGCTCACCAATCTCAACATCGGAAGTCTGGAGGAAGCTGTCGAAAAGCTGGATTGGTACGCTCAACGCTGGAAAATCGAAACCTTTCACAAGATCCTCAAATCTGGTTGTAGAGCCGAAGACTCCAAGCTTCGCACCTATGAGCGTCTGACTAACTTCATCTCGCTATGTTGCATTGTAAGCTGGCGTGTTTTTTGGATGACCATGCTCAAGCGCGTTGCAGGGGATATGCCTCCTTCAATGACACTCACGGACACAGAAATCGAGCTCTTGGACAAACTGAGCAAGCGGTCCGCTGCGGAATTGCCCGCCAATAAAACTCTTTCGGAATACCTTCTGATTCTCGCAGGCTTGGGCGGCTATCTAGCACGTGCAAACGATCCCCCGCCAGGAAACCTAGTCATCTGGCGCGGCCTTCGCCGCCTCACAGATATTCAGTTAGGCTATGCGCTCGGGAGGGAAAGTTGTGGGTAATTGAAAGGCCTGCAAGGCCGCTTACGAGGCCGCCCATTTCGTCGTCAGCGAGTCCGAACTGTTTTTGGAAATTCCCGATATCGCCCTTCACCTTTATCTCGGTAATGGAACCTCCATTGCCGCCGGTAGTCCCTGCGCCTACACCGGTATTGCCGCCGCTGCCGGCGATAATATGGTGAAGATGTGTGGAGACTGTATC
>JANPJT010000178.1:0-4084 GCA_031425635.1 Pseudomonadota bacterium | reverse complement strand
ACTGTTTCTAACACTATTCATGGCTGTTGCGGTCTACCCAGCAAGCGGGGACGACCTTATCTGCGAGCGGTGGTTCTTAAAAAACGGGCTAACGCCTGGAACCGGCGACTGCGAACTTGATTGTGGAACCAGCGCCGTTGGCATGGATACCTTCATGTGCCCCCAACGCTGCGGAACGCTTTGTAAATCCTACTTCAATCGGCTCAGCGTTGATCTCCTTACTCTCCCCTATACGATGACTGATCAAGAAAAAGCGCTGACTCAAAAATACCCAGTCGAAGCTGTGGCGGTTTTTTATTCAAAGTATATTGCTGAACAATCCACGAAACGTATCTTTGGCGCCATCCCGAAACACAACAACGAAGCCGATGCTTTCCGGCATTACGTATGGTCAGGCCACCTAGCCAATCACCTCGACCAACAAAAGGCTCAGCTTTTCCTTGATGCTCACGAAAGCGAGCCCGAAGCCCCAAAAGGGGAAAAAGAAATGGACACCCACAATAACGAACTTGGATTGAAACGAGGTGCCGAACTCAAGCGAGACAAACTGTTTTCGGCCAAGGCCATTGAAAAGGCGGCTTTAGAAGATCTGGGAAACAAAAAACTTAAAATCCTTCGCCCAACAGGCAAACTACCGGAGTGGAAATGAAACAGACGTTACTGATGGCTTTTTTCTTTCATATTATTGCAAGTGGCGCGAGCTACGCCAAGACCCAACCAAAATCGCTGCTCAACCTTAACTTTATTGCAACGGAGGCCGCGGCAAAAAAATGGGGCGACATACCATTCTCCCCTCAAGTCTTCAAAAATGCCGGAGAAAAAAAACGGGCAAGCATGGTAGCTGACCTAGTACGTTCAAAACAATTCGTTGGTAAACGATTTTCGGAAATACGCCAAGAGCTCGGCGAGTGGGACGGCTATTTTCAAACGGACTCTATTCCAGCCTATTCCATTGAATCAGCCAACACAGGGAGTAAGGAAGCTTGGCTGGTTGTTTTCCTACCTGACGCCTCAGGTAAAAAAGTAGGAGAGATAAAAATCCTTAAAGAGTGTTGTAACTAGTTGATGAAAAATCGAAGAAACAATCGCTTTCGGCTTTTATTCTTTCTGGCCTTCGGGGTATTCGGAACTTATCTGTATTTCGACTTTCGAGACTTTCTTGGACTTACCACACTGAGTATCAACGCCGGGGAGTCCCACTGGGGAAACAAGCCATTCTCCGCAGAAAGCTTTAAGAACGGAACACAGGCTGAGAGGGCCTCCGCTGTCGCCGACCTGGTCCGGTCCAACCGGTACATCGGAAAAAATGTAAAAACCGTCATCTCGGAACTGGGGACGCACGACACCTACCACAACACCGAAGGTGTCCCCGCTTACAGCCTTCCCGAAGTAAGCGGAAACTCTTGGACGCTAGTCTTTCTGCCCAACGATGTCGGGGCCATTCGACGGGTGATTATTCACAAAGAGTGCTGCTACCGGGGAGTCCTCAATCTTTTTTTGCGCTAGCCTCCATCTGTTGAATAGCACCGACGCCTAGGTAATGCCCACCTCTGCGGCCTCCTCTTCCTTCGCGAAGGAGGTCCTCGAAATGGGACGAAACAAACGGCTTACGGTTATTATTCAGTTCGACAGCGGCAGCGCGCGCAAACAGGAAAGCTTGCCATGGATAACGGTGATTTGGATCAAGCGTTTGATCGGTCTTGCGGCAACCATCACAACTCTGGCTAGGATGGCACTCGGCTAGGCTGCTATGACTCAGCATCATGATTTCGAAGCAACCTTCTTCGAATATGCTCTCGTCGTTAGGTTCCTGTCTTTAAAATCGTTTCGACCACCAAACTGGAATGGGTTCCGGCGGGTTTGTAGTGCAATAACTCAAAACCGATCACTGCCCCTTCCTTACGCGGCATCCTTCGCGCGCTTTTTAACGGTAAAAAAGATGGAAAAGGTGTTTCTTCTGTTCTTCAAAAATATCGGGGGGATCCCGTAACACTCTTTCAATTAGTTCAAGAACGATTTCGTCTTAGCCTTCATCATCACTTCTTTTTCTGTTTGCTTCGACGTTTCACTTTCGGTTTTCTCTTATTGACGACAATTGAGGAGAACTCTGCGCGCCCTTTAGCGACAATGCTTAAAATCTGTACTTTAAGGGTTGGAAGTGCCCGCGTGGCAGTATCCCAAATAACTTTTAAGGTTATACCGAAATACTCATGGACAACGAAATTGCGCATCGCGACAATCTTACCCCACGAAATATTAGTAAATTCTTTTTTGATTTCCTCAGGTACGTGATTTGCTGCTTCACCTATTACCGTCAAATTCCGGATCGCTGCATCGACTTTATCGTTGTTTCGTTCAAAATCGTCAAACGACAATCCATCAAGGCTCGCTTCGACACGCTCAATCGATTCCAGAATATCTTGAAAACGTATAAACCACTCTCTAGGCGGCACGAATCATTTCCCTTTCGACCTGCTCCTTGAATTCTTTCCGCAGAGCTTCTCTCATTACGACGTCAACCTTGCGTCCCAAGGCTTCTTCCAAAAGAAGTTTCGCTCCAGAAAGATCAAACAATGTAATACCATCTATACATTCCACTACGACGTCGATATCACTTTTTCGGACCGCCTCGCCTCGAGCAAAGGAGCCGAAGAGATATACGCTCGTAATTTTCAGATCTCTCAGCTCAGGTCCAAGCTTCGCAATAGTTTTCAAGATCGTGGCCTGGCTTTTCAGGGGGGACTTTACTCGTCTCACCGGTTTTCTCTTCATTTTGTCTCCTGCACGTTAGATATTCCCCGACGCCATTGTGGCCAACCATTATCGCGAAAGTATTGTTTTAGCTGAACCTTATGTCCCGGACTCCCTGGCTTGGCAAAATCTGTAGGAGGAACCAGCCTGGATTTTTCTGCGGCGGATAGCGTGGATGTCACTTTTCGCTCCTGATTGCCCCCGCGCTACCGACCCAAAAAGACGGACATTGTGTGCCCCATGCGCGGACAAATCGGCTACTGCGGACTGTGCTGTTATTTTCGGATTCATTCTTTACACATTCTCATGAAAAAACCTCTTCAGCAAGCCGGCGACCCTGCCCGTTCTACCCCACCTTTCTCACATCCACCGGCGGCCTGAAGGTGACTATACGAGGGTCATCATAGTGTTCCATTGCCGTTTGCATGGACAGGTGCCCCATCCACTTCTGACGGCACTCTTGGTCGTAACCTAGCTGCCTCAGCATGATATTGAAGTTCTTCCGTCCACTGTACGGTTTAATACCGGGGGGAAAGTATTTTTTGAAAATTTTAGGGGACGGTTTTCGAAAGTTCTTTGAAAAGATAATTTCGATCGCAGTCGCTTGGTCCGCCAACACTTCAGGAATGGCCTTCCAACAACGTGTTTCGGCAACGCCCTCTTCCTGCAATTTTTGCTGATAGACATTCAGAATGGAAAAACGATCATCACTCTTATCCACCCACCACAAGTTCTCATCGGTTACGAGTAGGTTGTTAATCTCGCGGGGCCTTAGGCCAAACCAAACGCTCAGAAAAAGCCAATTGTAATGTTGCTCATCGAGATCTCTCTTTGCTGCAAGCAGCATTTCCGGAGTCAATGGCTTGGCAACCCGACCGCCCGGCAGCTTCTTGAGATAAGCCCTCTTGATGAGCTGCAATTCAAAACCCCGTGGCCGAGGGACGTCTTTCCACGCTCGATTCGAGCTATCGCAGAAAAACCATCCCCATGCGTTCATCAGCCTAAGCAGCCGGTTCGAATAGTCCGGACTAAAGCCGAACTTTGCAAATTGAGTATAGAGCACAGCGGGGCGCGCGTACCATTTCGACGGATGCAGATTCACTGCAGCGATAAGTTTCTTCGCCGTTTCCCAATGCGACCGGCGAAAGCGCTTATCCACCATGATTGTTTCTTCAAACTCCGAAACCATCTCTTTTGGCAAAAACGCTGAGCGGATCAAGCGGTCCAGCTTCTGCTTCTTTTCAATCCGAGCCACCCGTTGGGCGTGCAGCTGTAATTGTCTTTCTGCTGACAATTGCTTTGCTCGTGCTCTCGCCGCTTCAAGCGTCATTTC
>JANPJT010000177.1:0-2314 GCA_031425635.1 Pseudomonadota bacterium | reverse complement strand
TGCCGGCATTTTGCAGCATTGCTCCAAGCGTGTTCCAGTTTTGACCACTGCACCAATTTAGTATCCGAGCCTGTAATTTGACGAATTCGATGGGAAGCCCGTGAGGGATTTGTAATCGCTCGAGGGCCTCCAACAATTGATCCGCGGTAATGGCGAGCGGAGCGTGAGTCGCGCATCCGTTTCGAACAATATCGGATGCCACGAAACTTTCGCTTGGCACCTCATGCGCATTACCTGACAAGACTTCGACAAGCTCTGCGAGGGTCTTCTTTCCGCAATTCCGTCTCTCCAATATAAAGCCGGCGCCTTTCTCTTGAAATATAGCCGTCAATTCTCCAACCGTCGCGCAACCAAGGTTTGCGCAGACGTTCAGCGCTCGGACGGATAGCCCCACCTGGGAGAGAAGCGTTGAAGTAGAAAGACTCCTTTGCGCCATGGCTATATGAGTCTTATCAGGTCAGCCGATAGCTCAACTGTGAATCGAATTGGCGATATTCGCCATCTAACTCGCGCATTTGATCCCAGACGATTTGCCGTAATTTCTTCGCTGGATTTAAACAGTAGCGACACAATTCCTCGTCGGTAAACTCCCCATGAGGGAAAAGGATTTTCATCATTCCGCTCGCAATGGATTGAAGCGCCTCCTCGTTTCGGCGGTAAACGCTGGTTCCCGCCATCGCTACACGCCTGGCAACGTTCTGATCAGTTGAAATCTCTTCTCTAAGAGCCAACATCACGTCGCCAAAGTAGTCGGCTTTCAGCCCCATGCCTTGGGCAAAACTCCGATTACTAAGTTTGGGGAGTTCCCAACCGGGAATAATGCCCCGCAGGCGGTCGAGAAAGGCGGTCTCTTGGAAGTACTCGGGTAACTCTTTAACGATCGGGTCGAAGACTGGTTTCTGTTCGGCTTCCAATGTGATGTTAGCCAACAGCACCAGGCAGCACGTGCTTTTGACCTGATTTTGTCCCCCGCGCGTAATGGTTCCATTTGCCAGATAGCTCTTCAGCCCACTGATAATGGCGGGGGCGTCCGTAAATCGCAGGTTTTGTATCTCGTCTAGCACAACGAGGGCGAATCGCGCCAGTAGCCCCCATTGTCCGGAGGCGTTGTTTACAAAGAGAACGGCCGGGGAAATACTACTACTCACTAGGCGCACCCTGGGACTAATGTTTTCATAGACGTAACTCTTACCAGTGCCCTTTGGGGCAAGCTCCGCCAAGACCATATTGTGTTGCACCAGTGGCAAGAGGCGGCACAGAAGCAGAGTCTGTTGCTCAGGAGAGAACATCTCCGGATTGTATCCCATGGATAGTAGCATTACAGCACGCCATTCATCGACGGAAAAATGGCAGCGGGCCTCTCGGTAAAGATTGAGACTAACATCCGCCTGCATCGGTCGAAACGCGACGATCGCTACTCCGTTCGGGGTATGCTGCAGTTCGACAACTCCCCACATGCCCTCGCGCAGTAATCCCTTATTCTGATCGAGAATAGAATCAGGAATTGAAGCTTTTTCTATACCAAGCAGAGGAAGCTTTGCAATCCGTTGCGGCCCGTTACGGATCTGGAGATCGATTTCCACGGCGAGGTGCGTAAGGGCCTTCACGGGTTCGTTGCTCAGCAGGCGATGCTTGATGACGTTCTGGTCGCGAGGAGTGGGAATAAATTTATCGGCCCACTCCTGAACCTTCTTCGCATCATCTTCACTCAGAATACCCCGCCCCGGAACTTTGCTCTCAAGCACCCATTCAGCGACATACGCAGGAATACCTTTCTTCTGCAATTGGCTCATTGGCAGTCGACGTTTGTCGATTGCTACAGGTCCAAATACTTCTGCAATTTTATCTTCGAGCGTAGCCATATCAAAGCAAGTCATCGAGGTCCGCGTGGCGTTTCTGCAAGCTTTCGCTAGCAATACTAAGGTCCAACTTAACAGTAATGTGATCTCCCGTTGGCTGGCGCAATATGCACTGCGCACTCAATCGTCCAACCCTGCTAACCGAAGGCCAGGGACTCAATAGGCGCGTGAACGCCTTGGCGTGTTTCGACGGTAGTTTTTGACCGACGGGAAACTGATACGTCAAACCGTCTCCTTCAATAGTCACGGAATGAACCTCAAGTTCCAATTGGCTACTGTTAGTGAGATGTATCTCGATCTCTCCCTCACGTCCTTCAACGCCGGCCCCGGAGATTCTGCCGTCAACGCGTGGTGGTTCGGCGTCGCGCCGGAATTCAAGCCAAGGGATTATCACTTCTTCCGGCCACAAGCCTCCGTGTGGAAACCAATCAGCTCCCCTGGAACCATCGGTGTTT
>JANPJT010000176.1:0-2546 GCA_031425635.1 Pseudomonadota bacterium | reverse complement strand
GCCAAACGTCGGTAAATCGACGCTCTTTAACACTTTAGGGTCCGCCAAAGCGGAAGCCGCCAACTACCCCTTTTGCACCATTGAACCGAACGTCGGAATTTTTACGGTGCCCGACAAGCGGCTCCAAGAAATTTCCACTATCGTAAAAACTCAACGAACGGTGCCGGCCACTGTCCAAATCGTGGATATTGCAGGCATCGTCAAAGGTGCCAGCAAAGGCGAAGGGTTGGGAAACCAATTCCTCCAGCACATTCGGGAAACGGATGCATTGGTCCATCTGGTGCGGTGCTTTGAGAATGACGACATTGTCCATGTGGATGGTTCGGTAAACCCCGAGCGCGACATTGAAGTGATTAACACAGAGCTCATTTTAGCCGACCTTCAGTCGATAGAAAAAAGGGCCGAGAAAGAAAAGCGCGCCGCCAAAACGGGCGATAAAGACGCGAAGAAAGCGTCTGAAATCTTAGACGCCCTTCAAGCGCACATGAATGCTGGCAACCCCGCACGCACCCTTGCCCTGGATCCGAAAGACGCCGTGATTCTCAACACGCTGCTACTCATTACCGCGAAGCCCGTGCTCTACGTAGCGAACATCAGCAGCAAGCCTGAAGATAAAGCGCTCGCCCAACGAGTGGAGGCGATTGCGGCAAAGGAAGGCGCGCGGTTCTTGATGCTCGACGGCGGGATGGAATCGGAAATCGCTCAGCTGCCGGAAGAAGATCGCAAAGAATTCCTCGATGCCATGGGCCTGGAAGAGCCGGGGCTCCACCGGTTTATTCGTTCTGCTTTTGAGCTCCTTGGCCTTTGCACTTACTACACGGCCGGAGTGAAGGAAACGCGAGCGTGGACTATCCACGTGGGCACTAAGGCACCCCAAGCAGCCGGCGTGATCCATACGGACTTTGAGCGGGGCTTTATCTGCGCTGAAGTTTACAAGAGCGATGACTTAGTCCGACTGGGGAGTGAGCTGAAGATTAAAGAATCTGGCCAACTCCGCCAGGAAGGCAAAGAGTACGTTGTGCTCCCCGGAGATGTAATCACTTTCCGGTTTAACGTCTAAAGCGAAACACCCGGGAGCAGATAATGCCTGGAACCAGCGGTTTCACGATTGTTCGCAACGCCGAAATCCTTTCTTACCCGTTTTTGGAGTCGGTGCGCTCGGCGCTCCCCTTGTGCGATGAGTTTGTGATTGCGCTAGGGGATTCGACCGACCGGACCGAAGACCTGTGCCATGCCCTAGAACGTGAGTCCGAGGGCAAAGTCCGCGTGATCCGAACCGTTTGGGAACGCCAAAGCCAATCCGGCGGGTACCAGCTAAAAGCCCAAACGGACTTGGCGCTAAAGGAGTGCCGCGGGGACTGGTGCCTGTACCTTCAGGCCGACGAAGTGCTGCACCAGGAGGATTTTCCGTCGATAAAGCGCACCATGCTGGCAGCCGACAGCCGCAACGACGTGGACGGGCTAGTGTTTGACTACCGCCACTTTTATGGAAGCTATGACTACGAAATCCGGGGCCGCAACTGGTACCGAAGAGAAGTCAGGCTTTTTAAAAACCACCGACAAATAGAAGCTTTTCGCGACGCCCAGGGCTTTCGGCGCGATGGCAAACGGCTCGTGGCGCTGCACTCGGGAGCCCGGGTTTTTCACTATGGCTACGTTCGAACTCCCGACTCCCTTGGGACCAAAGCCACCCAGATGGCCCAGTGGTGGGGAACCCCTCGGCCAGAGTCGTCGGATGCGGGACTAAAACGCCACATTGGTTTAAGGCGGTACCGCCAATCTCACCCTGCCGTCATGGCCGATCGCCTGAAGGAGCCAAACCCGTTCGATCCCGCTCGGTGCCCAAGAAAATGGGATAAAAACGAAGTGAAGAACGCCGTAACTTTAGCTTGGGAAACTTTCTTCCCGTTCCGGTTAGGCGAGTTTCGAAACTACGAGCTCATTCGATAAAAATCGGCGAACCGCCAAGGGTTAGTTAGAACTTCCTGTGCAGAGATAAGACTTCTTCGACTGTTCGGCATGCACAAGTTCGTAGCGACCAGCCAGCGTTTCCTTTAGCCCCTTTTCCCATCGTAGTGCTAAGGATCCAGTCACGATCCGTTTCAGCTTTTGATCCGATAAGCCAGAACCAATCGAAACGGATCTTCGCGGCGTGACCGACGTAGCCCCAACCCTAAAAGCCAAGCAAGGAGGCAGGGTCCGGACCGTTTCCTCTTAGCGCTTCAGCAACCCTCCACAAAGCCTATGGTTGGCCGCCGTCGACCACGCCTAAGCAACCTTTATTACTAAACAATGCTGTGTACAGGCCAACCCTTTGAGATTTCAGGTATACTCAAGGTTGCCCCCCAATTAGTGCCTTACCATTGTATGAATATTTGCAGAACCACACGCCGATCTTTGAGTTGTTTAGTGACGAGTAGTGCTTTGCTTTGTTTGCTTGCAGTGCCTGCCTGCGGCCCGGGATTGCGCCTTTCAAAACCCGCTGGCGGAGGCGGAGCAGGGACCTTGCTGACTAACTATTTCAATAAAGCGCTGGGTTTTAGTGG
>JANPJT010000175.1:0-8760 GCA_031425635.1 Pseudomonadota bacterium | reverse complement strand
GCCAAATGAAAATCACGCTTTACCCCACTTTGAAGGAAGTCTTGGCCCTGCACGAGCAGCTTATCGAACGATTCGGTGGGGCAGCGGGTGTTAGAGATTTAGGGATGCTCGAGAGCGCCCTCCAGCGACCACAAACAGGTTACTATCAATCTCTGTCGCTCGAAGCCGCTGCTTTGATGCAAAGCCTTTCTCAAAACCATGCATTCGTCGACGGGAACAAACGAATCGCTTTCGCAACCACCGCGATTTTTTTACGAATGAACGGGTACCGCCTCAAAGTGGATCCTGATAACGGTGAATCCTTTCTCATTGAATCGGTGATCCAAAAAAAAGTCGGTGTTGACGTGATTGCTTCTTGGCTTGAATCAAAACTAACACCGGTACGGTAAAGGAGCGAAGTCGGCCAGACGAGTTGAAGGCAAAGGGGTTTTCGTGTTCACGGGAAAAAGTAAATGGGTAAAATAGCCGTCCTTTTCGTTTGCTTCGGGGCCTGGCTTTGGTTTCTGTGGTTGTACTATTTGGTGGTTCGCAGTTGCTACGCCGAAGGCCGTCGCTCTAAATTGCAGGCCCTTCCGGAGCGCGAACTTGGTTCGAAAGGTTCCGATTCGTAAATTCCACCGCACGTTACTGGATGAGATCGGCTTTGATTTATTTGGTGGCTTCCAGAACAGTGAAGTTGGCATGCCCGGTTGTTTCTCCCTGGTGTTTGCGGTAAGTGTTGCGAGATCCAAAACCAATGAGGAAAAGGGATGAACACGAAATCGTTTAAATTGTTCGGAAGCAGTCTGGTACTCATCGGTGCCTTAGCGACCACGGCCGTTCTCGCGGCGCCCGTGACCACTTCTGAAGCGGTTGTGGCTATCGGCAACAGCCGGCAGGAAGCCGAAACCCGGCTGAACCTCGCTCTAGAAAAGTGGGTGAAATCCGCCCAGCCTTTCGTCGATGCCGGAAATGTTACGTATGCGGAGCCTAGAAAAGCGGTCCGTAGTCACGATTTTACGTTTCGCAAACTTCGACAATCTCAGACTGAGAAATCCATTCTTTATTTTGGAATCGGGATCTATGAGGTTGACCTAAAAACCTCCGTCCACAAAACCGAGCAACTCCCCATCGTGGGTGATACCTACCATTTTGGGGTAGATCAGGGTACTCCCGCAGACCTCACCAACGCGGCCTACGAATCCTATTTAGACACCTGCACCGAGAAGCGAAGCCGTGCTGATACTAAATTGGTAGCGTGGGTGGCCTGCAATACGCCAGATGAACTTCCAGATTTTGTAAATTACTCTTTCGACGGAGTCCCCGACCCAAAGCTCTTTGAAGCAAAGAAGTGGGCAGCGGCCGTTTCCGAGGATGGAAATAAGTTTGCCCACCACTTTGCAAGTGCATTCAATAGCAATGTCGAAGGGTATGGAATCTTGAGCCGAATTCGAGTGCTTGAAGCGCAGGCTTCCGAGACGAACGATGCCGCAATCAAGCGCGACTTGTTGCTCCGCCGGAATTCCCTGCAGCGTTCGCTCAATGAAAATATCCATTCTGGGAACCGTGAGATTTTAGCGGCAGCTATGGCGAAAGCGCTAATAAAGGCTTCCTCTGGTATTAAGTTTGAACAGCACATCGATCGGGCAACGGTCCATTCGTATGGCACTGACTACCATTTGTAGCAAAATAGCGTTCGATGGGTTGGTCATGAAAACCCTCATGCATTGAGCTAATTGCAAAAGGCGCAATTACATCAAAAAAACTAGTGCCTCTTAGCTCGATCGCGGTGCCAGCAAGACGAAGTTATTTGGTAAACCAATTTACAGCCGTCCCTGCCGTCGCGGCACGGGGCGAGCTGGGCGCCTATTTTTTCAGCAGCTTTTCGCGAGCGGTAATTGGTTTCGCCAATCACGAAAATCACGGTCTCAACGAAACAAAATGCGTGGTTTAGCATGAGCGCTTTTACCTCGCCGTTAAATACCCCTCCCCAGTAAGACCGTGCCAAAAACGTCCACCCAATCTCTACTTCGCTTCTCCGGCGGCTATAGCCGTTGAAACGGGATGAGCCGATCACCGAGTTACTGGACCTCTCTTTGATGATGAGCGCGCCACCCGATGAGAGAGCTTCACGGAAGAAAATCTCAAAAACAGCCTTTTCCCACCGGTCATTGTTAGGGTGCTGTTTCCAAATGAGGGGGTCGGACGCGACAGAGAACAGATCTTCAAAATCCTCAGGCCTCAGAGGGCGTAGTTCGACCCGCTCCCCGCGAAGGGTGGGCTGCCGATCGAATGGTGGCTGTGGATTTTGCGCTTCCAATGCTCGGTTCTACTGCAAAGGCTAAACAAAGAAAACGGGTTTACTAACCCTCGTTTCTGCCTTTTCCTTCAAAGACCCGGGCAAAATCAGAAACCCAAGTTGATGGGTTAGTTGTCGGGTGGTAGTGTGTCATTACCAATTCAGGACAAAAATGAAGCATCTACTTCTCGTTTTAATATCGATTTTTTGTAGTGAGCTTTCCAGCGTGGACAACCCCGGTGCGCCTGACTTAGTGGGTGCATTGGAAGTGCGCGCCCAGCCTTTTGAGAAACAAACCGAGCAGGTTTCAGGCGGTGCGGCTGCATCGACCGCTTTTGGAAAGTTTGAAACATTTCTCGATACAGAGCTAAATAAAGTGCACCGTGCGCTCATTCGAAGCCTGCCAAAACCGGAGCAAGAGAAGTTAAAGAATGCCCAGCGTCACTGGATCCAATTCAGGGATGCAGAGTTTGATTTCATGAAGTCCCGTTGGACCTCTCAGACTTCGGGATCTTCGTGGACGCTCCACATCGGGAGTGGGCGCACGGGGTTCATTAAGCGCCGCGCGATCGAGCTAACGCGGTATTGTGAGCAAACCGACGGATGCAAGTTTTGAGTTGGCTTTAGCCTGTTTTAAAGGGACAAACCGCGTCCCAATTGTGGCGGCAATCCTGGGTTTTTCGAGCATTTCCCACACTTTTTGCCGGTAAACTTACTCAGTATGTTTAAGCTCATCACCAAGCAAATTCTTGTTTTTGGGATAGTTGGATTCTGTTCAGCCGCCATCGGCGAAAGCCTGGAAGTGGGAGTGGGAATCCACGATATCACGGGCCCTGCGGCTGACATGCCGATGATGGGTTATGTGAAACTTTCTCAAACGACGGCGGGCATCCATACTCGCCTTTGGGCGAGAGCGTTTGTTTTTAAGGAAATCCAAAGTACCAAGCGAGTCGTTCTAGTAAACACCGACTTGATTTCCATCTACCAAGGGGTCAAGCAAGAAGTGGTCGCTCGCTTACAAAAAAAGTTCGGCAGCCTCTATGGTGAAGAAAACGTGCTCCTAGCCGCCTCTCACACTCACAGCGGGCCAGGTGGTTTTGGCCATTCCGTTTTGTACAATGTCGTCAGCCACGGTTTTTCGGCTAAAAATTTCGAAGTGGTCGTCAGTGGGATCGTACTCGCAGTGGAGATGGCGCACAGCGATGTGGCTCCTGCGTTAGTGAAAGTCGCTAAGGAAAAGCTTTTGGGGGCGAGCCGAAACCGGTCGCTTGGGGCCTACGAACTCAACCCCCCGGCCCAGCGGGCTGCTTACGCTGACTCAACGGACAACGACATGGTGCTCCTTCGAATCGAAAGGCCGGACGGTAGCCCCGTTGGTCTTTTAAACTGGTTTGCAGTGCACACTACTTCGATGCAATCGGAGAATCGGCTGATTAGCAGCGATAACAAAGGGTACGCAGCCTACCTTTTTGAGAAGATGGTGGGAGCAAAAAGCGGGCCTCGTTTTGTCGCGGGCTTTTTTAATAGCAACGCAGGAGACGTGAGCCCGAACACTGCAGGCGATCTGAATGGGGATCGCAACTGGGATTGCCCGCTCATGAATAGCTTTTTGTGCACGGAGGAGTCAGGACGGAAGCAGTTTGAAAAAGCCCGCGCTCTTTACGAGTCGGCAAACCAAAGCCTCGGCGGCACGGTCGACTACCGTCACCAGTTCGTGGACTTCTCGAGTTTTAAAGTCGCTGCCGAATTTGGAGAAGGGCAAGCACGGCAAACGTGCCCTGCCGCAATCGGTATTTCCATGCTCGCAGGAGCCGAAGATGGCGTAGGGATTGGCGAAGAAGGTTGGACGTGCTCCACCATCCCGAGGCCAGGGAAAATCTTGTGCCCCAAACGAAGCGATCCCTGCCAAGGCGTAAAGCCGGTGGTTCTTCAGCTCGGGACTCAAAAACCCTACCCATGGACTCCGGAAGTGTTGCCGATCCAGATCATCCGGATAGGCGCGCTTGCCTTAGCCGCTGTGCCGGCAGAATTTACGACAATGTCGGGGCGACGGCTCAGACACGTCGTGCTGGAAGCTCTCTCGCCTCACGGCGTGAACGAAGTGGTGATCGCGGGGTATGCGAACGCGTACTCTGGCTATGTGGCGACCCGCGAGGAATACCAGGCACAGCTCTACGAAGGCGCATCCACCCATTTTGGCGAATGGACTCTTTCAGCCTACTTGCAGTCCTTCCAGGCGGCGGCACTTTCGATGGCGAAAGGCACGCCGTTACCGCCAGGACCGACCCCTCGAAACTTGGCGAAGGTTCAGAAATCCGTGCAGCCCGTCGCTGTGTTTCCTGATTTCAAAGGAACCCGCGAATTTGGGGAAACCCTGACAGAGCCAGCGGCGTTTGCCCGATCCGGCGACGAAGTGTCTGCCAGGTTCTGGTCCACCAACCCAAACCACGCGTTGGGGCAGACGATTTCGTTCCTCGAAGTACAGCGCGAAGAAAAAAATGGTTGGCTTCCTTACCTTGACGATAACGATTGGGAAACGCGGTTTCACTGGAGCCGAATCGGGGCTCGCGGCTCCATTTCAAAACTCGTCTGGAGCATTCCGCCAGGCACGAATCCCGGCCGCTACCGATTCGTTCACCGAGGGTACGCTCTGACGATCCGCGGGAACTTAGAGCCCTATGTCGGTTACTCTCGAGCGTTTGAAGTCCGTTAGGTCGGCGGCTGCAAAATCGAGACAAGACTCTTGTTAAGAGTCTGGCGCCCCACGGCGTGACGTTTTCCCCTCCCGCTCAGAACATTGCTGTCGGGGGAGTAAACATGAAAATTTTTGGGGTGTTTTTAGTTCTTTTTGGCAGCCAAGGGGCGTTTGCGGAATCTTTCTCAGGTTTCAATCCTTTCCCACCGGTTGCTAAACAAGCGGTCGATGAGGTCTGGTCTGGACTTGCGCGGTGTGGCCTCCACAGGGTGAGTGCCTTTGATCCCCGATTGCCCGGTCCCTCGGTTCCGGCACAAGATGCGATCGTTTCTCCTCGCGGGGCCTTGCTTGCGTACTATACTGAAAACTTTGATTTCGGTGCCTACGCCGAGTTTAAGGCGCCCAATGGCGGAATGAAACACTGGGTCGGGATGAACAACCGCTCAATCCGTTTCTCCACCCCGTATTTAGGCAACGTCGCACACGCCAATGCGTTTGCCGATGGCGGCCCCCAAATCCATTTTTACTGTCAATCCAGGCCAGTGTATGGAGATTTTTTCGCGGAATGTGTTCGCGGCCTTTGGGTACGCACTATCGTGGGCCAGCTTTGCTCGCACGGGAATACGGGCTACTCACTCGAGTGAGCTACCATAGCGCAGTGATTTCAAATTCCTTAGTCACCCGGTGGATTTCGACTTGAATAAAGTCACCGACTTTTCGCCCTATGAGGGCTTCCCCTAGTGGCGAGTGAGGCGTGACAACTTGCACCGTTTTTTCGTCCAGCACCACCTGCATTCCACCCCCTTGAGGCATGAGGAAAGGGTAGCTGCGTTTTTGTTGTGCATTGGTCAGCTCCACTAAGGCGGTGGAGGCAATCGGAGTCTCCATGCTGAAGCTACGAACGTCCACAAACCGAAAAAGGGCTAGCAGCGCTTCTAGCTCAGACACCCGTTTTGACTGCGCCCCCGCCAAGTAGGCCGCTTCGAGCCCGCGTGTGTCGTATTGGTCTTCGGCCTTGCTTTCGGAATGGGTGGCTGCTTCGTGAGCTGCTCGCGCAGAATTCTTTAAAGTAGCTAAAGTTGCCGCTACTTGCGCTTCGAAAAGTTCGAGAAGCATTTTCTTATCCAAGCGGAAACCCTTAAAACAAAACCGCAGCCCCCTGTTGGGGAGGCTGCGGAATATTTAACTCTGAAAACTCGTTAGGCTACCATCGGCCGCGGACAATGTATCCAGGGCGGTAGACTCGGACTGGCACTGCAACCGGCACCGGAACGTAAACCGGAGCAGCGTAGTACCCTCGGTACACGGGAGCGACCACGATCGGCCGAACGACGGGAGCCACATACACCGGAGCGACCACCACTCGAGGAACATAGACAGGAGCGTGGACTGCGTAACCACCGCCGTAATAGTAGAACCCCTCGGCAAAGCTTTCAGAGCTCACAAAAAGAGCACCTAAAAGAGCGCTAGCAAGAACGAAGTTTTTTAACATCAATTGTTTTCCTTTCTAAATGAGCTTGGTAAATGTCACACGACGAAACACTTGGCAAGTTAGGAACCGATAGTGAGACGCCTCTTTCTTCTTTGTCTTCCAGTGCTTATGGCTGGGGCCGCATGGTACTTCCGGGAGCCACCGAAAGAAATTCAACCCGTAAGCCCTGCTCTCTCGGTGCAAAACCTCGTCCGTGCGCCGAGGGCTAGGCCTTTGGCAGCTGCCCCTCGCGAAGCCGCAAACCAAGATCGTGTTTCCCCCAAATGCCGAGAGCAATGGGACCTACTTGCCGGCATGGATTTGCGCCGGTTCCAAGAAGACTCCGCAGTCGCTACCCCTTCGGCCTTAGTAGAAGCTTGCGCAAAAGAACCTTTGCCCCAAAATTTTTCGGGACCTCTCAAAATGTTTCAAGACAGCTGCTTAAAACTCGGCAGCAGCCCAAGCGCCGAAGCGCGCGCAGTTTGTTACCAATCCCTGGTGTTTTTGCGGGCTATGGTTTCTGATTTCGATTCGCAAAACCAAACCGCCGAAAGTATTTCCGATCCGCGGCTTCTAGCCGACAAACTTATTGCTTCGCTTTTTAGTGATCTAACGGAAGGCCTCCCCTACGCCCAAAAACTTTTAGAAAAGGACCCCAACTCGGTGCCAGTTGCCAAAATTGCGGCGGTTTTAGAAATGGTTTCTCTGGACTCTGGGAAAACTTCCGTTTCCTCCGAAAGCGCCGGGCGCGCTTTGGAACGAGCGCTCCGTTTAGATCCCGATAACGCGCTCTTTTACGAAAAATTGCAGAATGCAGTGGATCTCGCCGCAGCGCAAAACGATGCGGCACGCGTAGGCATTGCAAAAAAAATCGCGCAAAGCGATCCGCCAACACCGCAAAAAACGTACTTGGCGTCTTATGTGGCTTTTAAAGAGCGCAGGTTTGGCGACGCGGCCGGTCTTCTCTCGGAGGCGCTTAGACAAGATCCCCAAAACCCCGATTATTTGCAGACACAAAAAGAACTAGCGAGCCACCTGAAGAAAAAAACTCCCCAGTTGGAAACGCAAAAGCTTTTTAACCATTCTTACCAGCTTGACCTAGGGGCTTTGGTTCCTTAGCGGAGATAATCTCAGCATCTCCTGTGCTCCAATAACCCCAAGGGCTTGCACGTTTACAATGACGGATGGATTTGCAAATGGCAGGCCCCGGGGCTTAGAGCCTACTCCCTTTAAGCCTAGTACACTGGTTGAGCCCGTGGTAGGACACCGCCAGTGCGTTTGTTCCCTAGCAAACTATTCTTTTATCTCATTCTTGCTGTTAGCAGCACTAACTCTCGCGGCAGTGTTGTTGGGCTGTTCAATCAGACGTGCGGCCAATTATTGTCGGTCTCCTCTGCGGCGCTGGTTTCTCCTTGGGGCAAATCAGGTCGGGTGATTGATTTGGCGATGCAGGGGTTGCTCTTTACCTCAGGTATCGGAAATCGGCGACTGCTATACCGCGCGATGCGATCCCGTTTAGCGCACCAAAGTGTCCTCGGAGTGGGTTGGCAAGACTCCCGGTGGGGCGATCCGGAAGCCGTGCTGACCGCTCTAGATACTTCGAATTCGCTGGCGGCATTTATTTCAGACCAAGCCAAGGATGGGGTGACGGTGGGCTGGAGGCCGTTGTCTGTCGGAGTAGGTGCGATGTACCAACCAAGTGCAAAGCGGATCTATTTGTCTAGCTGGGAACTTGCTTGGCTAGAGCCTGAATTTATGGCTCTGCATGAAGCAGACCACGCCTTTTTGCACAAAACACGTTTACGCGGCGAGCATTCGGGAACTCTTTTTTTCGTCTTTGTTTATGGAGTGGACGGCAACTTTGACATCTACGACGGAAGCGAGATGTGGACTTACCCCCGAACGTTTTTGACTATCCTTTCCGATCCCTACCTCTACGATTCCGAAAAGCGCTGGGGTGTCCAAAGTACCTTAGACGCGTTTATCCAGAAAGAGCACCCGAGGTTGTTGACCAGGGCTACGGCGATCCTAAACGGGGCCGCCGAAGGTAACGTTGAATGGAAAATTGTTTCAGGGCAAATTGGAGAGGAGTCTACGCCGCCGAGCTGCCGTTCGGTCAAAGTTTTTGGGCGAACACCACTAAACTTTTTGGTCGCTAGTAGCGTTTTGTCTAGCCAGAGAGTATCCCTTTCCGTAGAGATTCCTACCCGCCTTCCGCTTTTGGACGGGGGCGGAGCCGCCGCTGAGGGTGTTCGAAAGCTGAGCGCGACCGTTGTTAGCCTTAGGAAGATGCAGGATCTCGCCCCTAAACTGGCA
>JANPJT010000174.1:0-13958 GCA_031425635.1 Pseudomonadota bacterium | reverse complement strand
CGCGATCTCAAGCCCGCCAACATCCTGGTGGATCTCTCCGACCCGAAAAACCCTCAGCCGACCCTCATTGATTTTGGCCTAGCCTACCGAGGGCCGCCCGCTGGGGGAGAGGGCGCTGTTTACAAGCGGAACGGTGTAGCGGGGACGCTGGGGTACCTTCGGCCAGAGCGGCTTTTTGGAGAGCCGGCCTCCGAAAAGGACGATGTTTATGCTCTACGGATAGTGGATTGGAAGCTGCGCGTGGGCAGCGACGATCGAGATCTTGTCGTTGTCCGGAACCTCGAGCCAAAACAGCTGCCGCACCTATCCGAAGCGATCACGGGCGACGGACTGACTGGAGCGCGGCCTTCTGCCGTCGTGCCGAGAGCGCTGGTTGCGGGGCTACAGGATGAAAGCCAGTTTCACGAGAGTTACAAAGACCCTGCCTTCGCTTTGGACTCAAAGGGCTCTTTGGCCAAGCGAGTGGTCGCGATGGCAGAATGGAGCTTGCTCCCTTCCACAGTCGCCGAGCGAAGCGATCTTTTGCGTCGTGCGCGAGATCAAAGCCCAAAAGCATTCCTGCAGTTTTATGGAGCAAAACTCGCAAAAAAAGCCGCACGTTTTATGGAGCTCTCCGAAGTGACTTCCGAAATCTTGGGCTCTACCGTTTTGATTGAGAACTTATCGACGAGAACGGGCTTAGAGCTCCCCGCCCAAACGTTGGATAGCCTGGCGCGAGAAGCAGCAAGCCAGTTCCTGCACACTCGGTTTTACGACGGGCACCCGGAAAGCTTGGGCGTCCTCGGACCCCACCCCCGCCTCCACTTTGCCCTCATGAAAGCGAGAGTAGACGCGCTGAAGGCTTCGGGCGAACTTGCTTTGGGTTGGGGTGACTACGTCCAAGCTGCAACGCGCTACTAGCGCTAGCGCCATTAAACTCAAGCAATTTCCCGTATTTCCCGATGAGCCTAGGTGTCCGCGAATGAAACGAAGGCTTTCTTAGTCTCTAGCGCGTGCCTGCTTTTTTTGGTCGGCTGCACTTTCGGCAACCAACGCCCGTCCACGCAATGTGGATCGGGCAGCTACTTCACCACCCTTCCCGTTCCTAACCGCGTGGACTACGTCGGGGTGATTCCCATGGGCAGCGTCGCCCCCACAGAAGAGGATGTGTTTCCGGCCGATCGAATAGCCTTTCAACCTTGGCCCGACGATTTATTCGCAGTGCCGCCAACGTACTCGGAATTCAATGTCGTTTCCCCAGGCAACGATCTTTCGGTAATGGCCGTTGCCACTCGAACGTACGCAGCCCCTCCGGTGGTGGACTATACGGTGTTTTTTAAGCCCTGCAGCGGTCTCCGGGGCTACCTGCAGCATTTGTCGTCGTTGTCCCCCGCGTTTGCCGCAAAGCTCACTGCGGCCAATTCTCTTTGGAACAACGGCACGGGGGATGTTTGCGTCCCAGGGGTCGATAACTGGGGGGATAGCTACACGGAGTGCGTAAGCCGCTTCCCCAAAGTAACTTTGGCTGCTTCGGAACTTCTGGGAAAGGGCGGTAAGTACCGTCCGTTAGGTTTTGGTCTTTACGACAAGAACCTTACGAACGCCTACCTAACCCCTCGCTACTACTCACTGTCTTTGGGCTACTACACAAACCTTCTTGGATTCCCCGTCGATAACCCGGCCGTTTGGGAAATCGTTCTACCGGCCTACCGCGACTACCTCCACTCGACTTGCATTCTGGATCGTTACCCTCCGGTGGGAACGGCTCCCGCAGTAGCGTTTACTACCCGCTCGGGAGCTTCTCTGGGGGCTTGGAATGGCGCGAATTGTGGGGAGTTCCTAGAGGAAGGCCTCACTTCCGGCGCGAGCGGAAACTGGTTGTTTACGGACGTGCTGAACCTATTCCTTGAAACCGACGGCTTGAACTATTTGGGAGCGGATCAGTCGGCCATTGCCCTGGTCCATGACCGAGTAAACCTAAACACGGGTCTCCAACTAGACTACCCTGTGTTTTCCATTGGCTCCAACATCCCGATTACCGGTGGAACGGTGGGGACCCTTACTATGGGGCGATACGACTTCACCGTTTCTTTCGCAGGCACGACGAACCGGGATTTTGATAGCCTCACCGTAGGTACCGAGTACTGCTACAGCGGCCTCACGCGGCGCGACGGCGCTTCTGCATTCAACGGCGTCATTCGAGTCAAGATGGTCGATAGCCAATCGATGCAATTCCAAGCTTTCGGAGGTGGGGCCTCCACCTGCGGCACAACGGCGATCGATGCGTCGGCCCTGAACTTTGTTCGCTAGCCTACTTGCAAGCGCGCCGTCTGCCCTATAAACACAGCGCATGCTGGAGTTCACAAACGCATCGGCCTACTTTTTTACGCCGCTCACGGAGCTTAAACCGCTCCGCAATCGGCTGCTGACCGAGTGCCGCGACCGTTCGATCAAAGGAACGATTCTTCTTAGCACCGAAGGCATTAACCTTTTTGTCGCCGGTAAACGGGAAGCCATTGAATGGCTTGTGGGTTCTATACGCAGTCTCCCTGGTCTGGGGAACCTCACGCCTAAACTCAGTTCCAGCGCAGAGCAGCCGTTTACCCGCATGTTGGTCCGAATTAAGAAAGAGATCATTGCGTTTGGCGTGGAAGGCATCAACCCAGGCACCCACACTTCCCCAAGGATTTCGGCGAAAGAGCTTAAGCAGTGGCTGGATGAAGGCAAAGACTTTACCCTGCTCGACACCCGGAACGACTATGAAGTGAAGCTCGGCACGTTTTCCAGAGCCGTTGCGATTGGCACCCGGCATTTTCGGGATTTTCCCGCCAAGGCTCAAGGGCTTCCCTCAGCCCTCAAAGCCAAACCAATGGTCACGTTTTGTACCGGAGGAATCCGTTGTGAAAAAGCAGCGCCTTACCTTGAGACGCAGGGTTTTGAAAACGTGTACCAACTAGAGGGAGGGATTCTCAAGTATTTTGAAGAATGCGGCAACGCCCATTACGACGGAGACTGCTTCGTTTTTGACCAAAGAGTGGGTTTGGATCCTTCGCTCAACGAAACGCCGAACGGCCAGTGTTTCGCCTGCTTGACGCCGCTGAGTGCATCCGAAATGAGCGATAGCCGCTACCAGATCGGCCGCTCTTGTCCTTACTGCTACAAGACCGATGGAGAGCGCACCAAGCTGCAGGTAGCGAAGCGAAACGAGCAGATCGAAGCCCTAACGGCGGAATTGCCCGGCAGCGCTCCCTACCAGCACTTTCGCCCGCTCTCCGTCCCTGGCCGATTTGCGGGTTTGCCTTTGCTGCAGTTTCTTCAAGGGATCTTGCCGCACGTGCCATCCGAACAATGGGCCAAGGACTGCAGCGAAGGGCGCATTTTGAATGAGAACAAGGAGCGCTTAACGGCTGACTCGCTGGTCCGAGAGGGTGAAAGAATTCTCTATTTCACCCCGTTGCAAGTAGAGCCGAGCGTGAACCCTCGGATTGTGATCCTGTACGAAGACGAAGCCATGATCGTTTTGCGTAAACCGGCCCCGCTGCCAGTCCACCCAAGCGGGAGGTTCAATCGAAACACGCTAAAACATTTTCTCGATTTGGCTTATTCCCCCCAAAAGCCGCACGCGGCCCACCGGCTGGATGCCAACACAACGGGGCTAATGGTGGCCGCGAGAACCAAACGCTTTGCCGCAGCACTACAGACTCAGTTTGAAAAAGGCGAAGTGGAAAAGCACTATTTAGCGCTGGTGCACGGCCACCCACCCGACAACACTTTTAACTGCGAGCTCCCCATTTCCGAGCAAACGCTCGATGTGGGCGCCCGGTTCTGCGCTCCCGACGGGCTAGCGTCGCGCACCGACTTTCGTGTCCTGTTTCGTTTGGACGACGGCACTTCACTTCTGGAAGTAATGCCGCTGACGGGAAGGACCAACCAAATCCGAGTGCACCTTTGGGAGTTAGGTTACCCCATCGTAGGCGACCAAATGTATCTCCCGGGCCGCCGCCAAGGCCAAGTCCAAACCAACCGCTTAGACGACGACCCTCTTTGCTTGCACGCTTACCGATTGAAGTTTCGACCGCCACTCCAAACACAAACCGTTGTGTTTGAAGATAGCGATTTTTTAGGCGCTCCGTTCCTTTGGGGAAAACGAAACCCTCTAACCATTGGATCCCAGACTGCTTTCTAAATAAGGCGGGCGCCCCCGAAGCGGCACCCTATCCTCAAGTAAATGCGCCCCCTTCGGGGGGAACCGGTTAAGAACCTGCGGTGGTTATTTTTGGACAAACACTGCGAGAGATCTCCCCTGCAACGGGTACGTACCGGAATCGATGCGTTCTTCAGTGCCAGGCGAAGCCCAGTTCCCCCACGGTTCTTGCGATGCATGGGTATCGGCCACTCGGTGCCATTGGGTGCCGGGAGTGGGTTCGGGCAAGACAATTTGCGCTGGATCAAAGCCCCAGCTGTACGCAAGGTAGGTCGCTGTTTCTAACCGAAGCCCCAAAAAAGTATTCTGGGCATTATCCATATAAGGCGCCCCCTCGGCCCGGGAACCGTTTGCTTGGTGCCATTGAAGAGCGTTGCCGTGTGCGAATTCCGGGGGCCTGAACTCAGAGCGGGATTTTCGAAAAGCGATCGCCGAACGCGTGAAAGCAGTGAACGCTTTTTGCTCGGGGCCATGCTCCCAAGAAAGCCAAGAGCCTTTGGAATCGACGTTCCACGCGTTGTTGTTTCCGTTCTGGCTCCGTAGAAATTCATCACCACCCAAAATCATGGGAACTCCCAGCGAAAGCAAGTTGAGGGCCATCGCAGTGCGCGCGGCAGTTCTTCGCCGGGCGAGCGTGGTTTGAGGGGAATCACCGAACATCACCTGATCCCAGGCGTTGTTATGGGGGTCTCCTCCATCGGAAGGGCCGTAAGGCGCTCCCTGTCCATTAACGGGGTGATTGTAAGAAAACAGATCCCAAAGAGTGAAACCGTCGTGCGCCGTAATGAAGTTCACCGAATGCCAGGGCTTTCGCCCATCTTCGCCAAAGTGGTCGAAAGAGCCCGAAATCCGATTGGCTAATCGCCCAGGGGTGGGGGGGTAGCCACCTGGGTTGATACTCCGGCGCACCTCGTCCCGATAAGTTCCGTTCCACTCGGCCCAACCGGCTTCGCGATCGGAGTGGTAAGGGAAATGGCCTTGCTGGTAGGAATGGTCGTTCACTGCCCAGGGTTCCGCGATGAGATCCACCCCAGTCCCACCCTTTGCCGATCTCGCTGGCAGTTCGACGATGGCGCGGTTTAAAACATTGTGCTCTTGCATTTTGTCGTACGAAAAATGAGGGCCTTCGGCGTGGGTATTTCCAAGCACCGAGGCAAGATCAAACCGAAACCCATCAACGCCTAAGTCTCGGTAGTACTTCAAAGAATCTAAAATGAGATCCCGCGCCACTTGGTGAGCGCAGTTGAAATTGGGGCCGCACCCGTTGTTGTCTTTGTAGCTCCGGCCCGACGTTTGGTAGTAGGCTTGGTTATCGATCCCGCGGAAAGAAAGGATGCTGGCGTAGTTCCCTGTCGGATCCGAGGGCCCTTCTGCCGTATGGTTATACACAACGTCTAGGTATACTTTGATGCCTTCATCGTGAAAGGCTTTCACCATTTCCTGAAACTCTTTTGTGACTCCGCCCGGAGTTCGAGCACTCTCTATCGTCGCGTAGCGCCGATCGGGGGCGAAGTAGTTCAAGGTCATGTACCCCCAGTAATTATTCTTGGCGGTGCTTTCCTCTGAGTTAAGGTCATTCTGAAATTCGTGGATTGGCAAAAATTCCACTGCAGTAACGCCCAAAGCTTTCAAGTAGGCAGCTTTTTTCCCTGCACCTCTATAAGTACCTCGTTCCGCCTCAGGGAGAGATAGATCCCCACGCGTTAAGCCGCGTAAATGCACTTCATACACGATTTCATCTTTGAAGGGCCTATTGAGGGGAGACAGAGCCTTTGTTGGCGCTGAAGGAAGGATGAGTCCTTTGGGAGCTGCTAAGCTTGAGTCACGCGCTCTGAACCCTTCGCCCGACGAGTAAACGGTTGGATCGTTAAACGCATGAGAAACTGGATCGTGGCTGACTTCTTTGGCGTACGGATCGAGGACTAATTTATTGGGGTTGAACCGATTGCCATGGGTATCGACGTCGCTCAAAAAACCATCTTCAGACCCAGGCAACCAGGTGGGGGAATAGCGCCAGTTGGGCCCCCAAAGGCGAAACCCGTAACCGTAATACAGAGGCGGGCTAGAATTTGGGCAGTCAATTTCTGCAGACCAAGTGCCGTTATCGCCTTTAGAAAGTTGTACCGTTCGAAGGGGCACCCCATGCGGGCTATCAAAAAGCAAAAGCTCCACCCGCTCCGCGTGGCGGGAAATAAGCGCAAAATGGATTTTCTGGTGCGCTGGATCGAAGTGGCTTCCTAGCTGGTTCAATCGGGAGGGACAACGGTTCGCAAAAAGACCGCTCGCCAAGCCTAACGCAAGGACTAAACTCGAAACCCTCCACCCCATAGCATTGGATTTAAAGCCAGGTGAGCTATCAAACGCAAGCGTCGCGTGGAGTCGCCCTATCGATAGCGGGCGTCAAAGGGGGGATGTCGAAATCCAGTTTCCCATGGATAACGGCCCAAGAGTAGGCGCGTTCGAGGCCTTCTTTTAAGCTGCATTTCGGCTTCCACCCCAGCTTTCGCACGTGAGTGGTATCGAGCACTTTACGGGGGGTTCCGTCGAGTTTCGAAGCATCAAAAACAACTTTGCCCGGGTACCCCACCACTTCTTTGATCACGGAAGCAAGGCTTGCAATGGTGAGATCTTCTCCGGTTCCTACATTGATAGGGCTATCGCTTTCGTATTCGTTCATTAAAAGAACGAGCGCGCGAGTGAGGTCATCCACGTACAGGAACTCTCGACGCGGAGTGCCGGAGCCCCAAACCGCAACGGTCGGCGCACCCGCCACTTTAGCCTCGTGGAACCGCCGCAGCATCCCGGGAATCACGTGGGAGTTTTCAGGATGGTAATTGTCCCCTGGACCAAATAAATTGGTCGCCATTGCAGAGATAAACCGCTTCCTGTACTGCTTTTGGTACGCTTGACAAAGTTTTAAGCCAGCGATTTTCGCAATGGCGTAAGGCTCATTCGAAGGCTCCAAGGAACCAGACAATAAACTTTCTTCCCGGATAGGCTGCGCGGCAAACTTGGGGTAAATGCAGGAGCTCCCCAAAAAAACTAGTTTTTCTACTCCCGACCGGGCGGCGGCTTCGATCACGTTGCAAGCAAGCAGCAGGTTTTCGTAAATGAAGTCCGCGGGGTAAGTGCTATTTGCGTGGATCCCGCCGACTTTTGCCGCCGTGAGAAAAACGTACTCGGGCTGCTGCTCCTGAAAGAATCGACGGACTTTCACTTGGTCCAAAAGATCCAATTCCGACCTTGAGCGAACCAAGAGATTTCGGTACCCGTTCGATTGGAGGTGGCTTAGCAGCGACGAGCCCACTAAACCCTGATGGCCTGCGACATAAACTCGGCTATTTTCCGACATTTTAGGCAAGGCCACAGCCGTTATTTTAACCCCTCTTGCCGATGGATCCGAATACAATCTCAAACGCCAGAAACTTGTTTCAAAATGGGCAGTGCGGGGGCAAAACAGACTGGTAGCCCCTCGAAGGAGCCCTGAGAGAAATACCCTATTTAAGATCTTCGGCCTGACATAGAGCAGCATTGGGAAGAGTACCTGGCGGCGGCAGCTGAGGTCCTGAAATCGTCCGCCTTCATCCTAGGCCCTAACGTTCAGAAGTTTGAAACCGAAGTCGCCCACTACTTGGGCGTGAAACATGCCATTGGGTGCAACTCGGGTACGGATGCACTCATTATTGGACTCAGGGCTTTAGGCGTCGAATGCGGCGATGAAGTGATCACGACTTCATTCACTTTTTTCGCCACTGCAGAAGCTATCAGCAATATTGGGGCCGTTCCGGTTTTTGTGGATATCCATCCCGAATCTTTCAACATCGATGTCGGCCAAGTAGCAAAAAGGATCACCTCGCGCACAAAAGCGGTTGTCCCCGTGCACCTTTTTGGCGACGCGGCCAACATGGACGAATTAATGGCTCTGTCTGAAAAAACAGGGATCAAGATCCTCGAAGACTCGGCCCAAGCGATGGGTTCTTCCCACCGGTCACGTAAGGTGGGCTCGATTGGGCACCTCGGCGCTTTTTCCTTTTTCCCGTCGAAAAACCTCGGCGCCTTTGGAGACGGCGGTCTCATGACAACCAACGACGACCAAGTTGCACGGGCTTGCCGGATGCTCCGAGTGCATGGCTCAGAGAAACGCTACTTCAACGAAATGTTTGGTTACTGCTCTCGGCTCGACGAAATCCAAGCGGCTTTCCTTCGCGTTAAACTGAAGAGAATCGAAGAAAGCAACGACGGCAGACGAGCCGTAGCCCAGCGGTACAACGCGCTGTTTGCAGACTGCAGCGAAATCGTGACTCCTCTAGATTCTCCGAATTCCAAGCACGTTTTCCACCAGTACACGCTCCGAGTGCCTGCCGAAAAACGCGACGCTCTCGCGGCATCGCTGCAAGAATCAGGGATTGGCACGATGATCTACTACCCGGTCCCGTTGCACCGCCTGCCCGTGTACCAAAGCGCGGAGCACCAGCCGCTCCCGCACACAGAAAAGGCCGCGAGAGAAGTGATCTCGCTCCCCATCTGGCCAACGTTGGCAGCTGAAAACCAGCAAGAAATCGCGTCGGCGCTCAAGTCGTGCCTTGCAAAGCTTTAAGTGCGAGCGACACCACAACGTTCCAGACAGGATCTTTTGGATCAGGGCCGACGGCCAACGTGCCTCACGTGCCGGAAGCCCTCGGCTCACTGCTACTGTTCTCTCGTTGAACCTTTTGCCTCGTTTCCCCGGGTTGTCATGCTGGGGAGTAAGCGAGAATCCCGTCGGACGATTGCGACAGGGCGGCTCGTCAACCGGGTCCTTTCCAATTCCCTGTTTCTAGAAGGGATGGATTTTTCACAGCACCCTGTGCTGAACGAACTCCTAGAGGGATCTAAGGGCTCGTGCGCGCTTTTGTACCCTGGCCCCAAATCCTTAGATCTAGATACTTCCCCTTGGAACCCAGCATTTCGCACCGTGATTCTTTTAGACGGAACCTGGTCCGAAGCAAAACGCATGCTGCGAGAGAGCACTAACTTGCACGGACTGCCGCGCTTTTGTTTTCGACCGAAAACGCCGTCGCTTTTTTTAGTGCGCAAGCAACCCCACGCAGGTTGCTATTCCACGATTGAAGCCGTGCGCACGCTGCTCAACTATGCCGGCAGCCCCGAAGAACAAACCGGCCGACTCACTCAAGTTTTTCGAGCCCTCGTCCAAAAACAGCTGGGGCTGGAAGTCCATTTCAAGACAAACCGCTCATGCGGCCGTTCGAATCAATGTCCATGCGGCTCGCTGCCGGGTCTTTAGGGAGTCCCGGCATGGTATGGATTCCGCCACAAAGAAAGACGACAAAACCCGCTCCGGCAGAAAGCCTCGCTTCTTGAACCTCCAGCGTGTGGTTTTCGGCAGCCCCGAGAGCTTTCGGATTTGAGGAAAACGAATAGGGCGTTTTCGCGATACAAATAGGAAGCTTTCCGTACCCTTGCTTTTCCATGAAAGCCACTGACTCCGCAGCTTCGCGGCTAAGAGAAACTCGAGTAGCTCGGTACACTTTGGTAGCTACGGCACCCAGTTTCTCGGTGAGGGAATCCTGCTCCTTGTAGAGAAATTGAGAGCTCGGGGTTTTTTCCGCAAGTCGGATGACCTGTTTTGCAAGCCCTACCGCACCGGCCCCTCCTTCGCTCCAGTGGGTGCACACTTCCAGTTCGGCCCCCCACGACTTGGCTTCGGCTTTGAGCAGCTCGGTTTCTTTCTCGGTGTCGGAGCTGAAACGGTTCAGCGCAATCACCGAGCCCACCCCAAAAGTACCGGTGAGGTTTTCATAATGCCTTCGTAAGTTCGCAAGGCCTGCCCGAAGCGCCGCCAGATTTTCCTGGCCCAAAGACTTTGCGTCGACTCCCCCGTGGTACTTTAAGGCTCGGATAGTCGCCACCAGGACCGCAGCGCTTGGCCACAGCCCCGAAGCACGGCACTTGATGTCGAGGAATTTTTCCGCCCCTAAGTCCGCACCAAAACCTGCCTCCGTCACCGTATAGCGGCCGAGTTTCAGCGCCGCTCGAGTAGCAATGACCGAGTTGCAGCCATGCGCAATATTGGCAAACGGCCCTCCGTGGATAAACAACGGAGTGCCTTCCAGCGACTGGACGAGGTTCGGCTTGATAGCTTCTTTGAGAAGTACCGCCATGGGCCGGTGGGCCCCCAGGTCGCGCGCGCGCAAGTAAGTTTTGTCGAGCGACACGCCGATCACCATTTCACCCAAGCGAGCTTTGAGATCTTCTAGCGAGCTCGCAAGGCAAAGCACTGCCATGACTTCGGACGCGACGACAATGTCGAAACCTGACTCCCGCGGGAAACCGTTTGCGGCCCCTCCCAGGCCGACGACTATTTGCCGGAGGGCCCTATCGTTCATGTCCATGACCCGGCGCCAAAGGATTTTACGCACGTCGAAACGAAGCGCGTTGCCGTGGTGGATGTGGTTGTCGATCAGCGCGGCAAGTAAGTTATGCGCTAACGCCACGGCGTTAAAATCCCCCGTGAAATGCAGATTGATATCTTCCATCGGCACCGCCTGAGAAAACCCCCCTCCGGTGGCGCCACCTTTCATTCCAAAAACAGGGCCCAAGGAGGGTTCCCGCAAACAAACGACTGCTTTCTCCCCCAATCGGTTCAGCGCGTCCCCCAATCCCACCGTGGTGGTCGTTTTGCCTTCGCCCGCGGGAGTGGGGCTCATTGCAGTGACTAGGATGAGCTTTCCGTTCTCTCTTGCTTCGAGACCCGACAAAAATTCGAACCCGATTTTCGCTTTGTTCTTTCCGTAAAACTCTAGGGCACTTTCAGGAATGCCCACTTGGCTAGCGATTTCTTGGATCGGCTTTAAACGCACGCTTTGGGAAATTTCGATATCGGATTTCATCCCCTTTCGCTATAGAACTCCCCTGAAAACTTCAAGCGCTGTCGCAGGCAATTTGGACTCTCGACGCCGAGAAGGTCTTGCCTTAGGGTAGACATAAGGAAGGTTGCGCCAATGGGAACGTCATGGAAACAAGCCGGTAAGCAAGAAAACTCCGCCAAGCGAGGGGCTATTATTAGCAAACTCTGCAAAGAAATCATTGTGGCGGCAAAAATCGGCGATCCCGACCCTGCCAACAACGCGCGGCTCCGAGCGGCCGTGGAAGCGGCGAAAAAACAGTCCGTCCCTCGAGACAATATCGAACGAGCCATTAAAAAAGGGGCCGGCCTGCTTGAACCCGTGAACTACGATCTTGTCGCGTTTGAGGGTTTCGCGCCCCATAAAGTTCCTATCATTGTGGAATGCTTGACCGACAACCGGAACCGCACTTCCGCAGATATCCGAGGCCTTTTCAAAAAAGGGGCGTTGGGTGCTGTGGGTAGCGTCACTTACCTTTTCTCCCACCTCGGGATGGTCGAAGGAACCCACTCCAATAAAGGGGCGGATATTGAGGAAGCAGCGATTGAAGCGGGAGCCCAAGAAGTGGAAAAGACCGATGATGGGGCGCGTTTCCTCTGCGAAAAAACCGACCTCGTCGCAGTGACTAAGTCCCTTACCGATATGGGGTGGCAAATCACAGCGTCGGAGTTTGTTTATGTCCCTAAAGACCCTGTGGAATTAGAGGGCGAGCCCAAAAAGGAAGTCACCGAGTTCCTCAACGAAATGGACGATAACGACGACGTCCACCGGATTTTTACTGCGCTAAAGTAAGTTGGCTCACCCGGGAGTAGGTATGCCGAGAAGGTATTGCATCCACCCACCCCGTCCCCAAAGCCGTCCAATTTCCCAAACGTACTCCGGTGACTTTAAGGGCGCGGTAAGTTCCTGCAAATCGCGCGTGTTGTAGATGCGGGCATTGGAAGCAGCGCCGTCCCAAGCAATGAAAATGGGCAGAAGGGGGATCACATAAGTGAAAAAAAGCACCCGTAACGAAAGTGGACGCACCCAGGGCGTTACCAAGAGCGCCATGAGAAACGCAAACGGAAGTGCCATCCAAAATAAGAAGGTCGGCGGAGAATTGTCCGAGGGCTCCAAAATGCAAATCGGTTGGCGCTTTTGGAAGGCATCGGCCAGAATCTTACGTGCGCCCTCGGGCCGCATGTGGTGAAAGCTCGCTACCATAGTGCGCACGCACTGCAGCTCGGCCGGCACGTTGGTGGCATCCACCGGCTCTAGTCGAAACTCCAATCCAGGGATCTCCAACGCCGCAATGGTACGGGCAGCCAGGGCACTCGGGTACAGATCCGTCAGCGTGCAGCTCTCGACGGGAATGCCCGCTTCCCGCAACGCCCTTACCGAATCCACCATAGGACCGCCGCCACCCGAACATAGGTCTAAAATTTTATGGTTCCCGGTGGTTTGTATCACTTTGGAGAGCAGCGGTACCAAAGCCTGACTCGTTCCCACCACGCGGTGGAACGCCACCAGGAATAGAGTCATGTCCTGGCGGAGCCAATCCGGAAACCAAGGGAGATCTTCAAACTCGAAGAGTTGAATGCGTTTCATGCCCGGACGATAGAACTCTCGCTACCTACATTCAAAAGGATTCCGAAAGAAACCGGGATTCGCCCTGCTAGTAGGGATATTGCCTACTTTTCATGTGGCCTCTATCGAGCTAAGCAATTCCGGCGTGTGAGCAATGAAACTATCAAAAGTCCCTGCCCAAGGCCTCTACCTCTGCGTTCTATCAGTATTGAGCAATCCTTAGCAATTGGCTCCCGTTCTACGATAGTTCCAGCCCCCAACCGGCGGTAACGGCTTTTAAAAAAAGATCTCTACCAACCACCCCAAAGCCCCGACCGTTCTACTAAACAAAAGCCGGCCTCGACACCAGCAGATCAGCTTGGGAAGTTTTTGAGCCCAAACTCGTTTACTCAGAAACTGATACCGCCGGTAAAGGACACGTAGGAAACACTGACCTACCGGCCAGAGGAGAGAGGGGGCCATTGCATTTTGTACCCTTCAGTTTCTTGGGCCAAAATGGTAGGTTCACCGCCACATGATTCTGCGCAGCTTCTTTTTACTTTTTTGTTTAGCCAGCGTCCAGGCTCAGGCGCAAGACGACGACGAGGCTCCTCCCAACTGTCCGAAGCAGCTCACCGCACAAAGCGTGAAAGCCGCGCTGGCCAATGTCTTAGCCACACGCGAAGCCCTGCTCTCTCAGGCGGAGGCCTTTTCAGCAGACCCCGACGATTTAACTCTAACAGCCGCAGACGATTTCTTGGCTAAGTTCACCCTGATGCCCCTTCAACCCGGCAGCCCAGCGTATGCCGAAGCGCGCGACTTTAATCGAGGGCGGTTGTCCGAGCATTTAGTGAAACAGCACGCCACGGCCATTGAGCGGTGGATCAATACCGCCTACCCAAACACCCAGGTGAACGTAGACCCGCAAGTTCGAGAGCTCTTGTTTCGGCCTTACCTGCGCGTGTCGGGGAAGCTAGAGGGCGTGGAGCTGGGTTCCGGCGCGGCTTTGTTGATCCCTGACTTTAAAGCGGCAAGTTCGCAGGTTGAACTGCAGCTCAGTCGCTACCTTCAACGCATGGGAAAACTGCACGCCCTAGGGTTTGGAATAGATCCCGGCCGGCGGCTAGTGGCGGGTCGGCCTAAACACTGGATTGCCCAACTGATCGATCTCTCGGCACCCGTCGTTTGGGGAGATGCGTTGCCTGCGGGGTTTGATACAACGCATTTCATTCAGCAACTTGTTCCAATGGGAGCCGAACTAGAGGAAAAAGGGCTGCTGTTAATGGGTCGCGTTGCCCTGGCTGTTTCCCCGACAGGCGTCCCTG
>JANPJT010000173.1:0-15339 GCA_031425635.1 Pseudomonadota bacterium | reverse complement strand
AGTACCTGGTCGCTCGCCTTGATGAAACGTCCGGCGATGCAGAGGAGTGGATGGGATTAGCGACAGTGCTCAAAGAGGTGGTTGAACACCACGTCGAAGAAGAAGAGAAAGAAATGTTCTCCTTCATGCGAGAAATGTTTTCCAAGGAGGAACTGGAGACGATGGCTTCCGAATTCGTAGCCGCCAAAGCCGACACGGATTTGGAAGTCGATGGCGCTCCTATTTTGCCGAGAACGAATAAGTCGAGAAAATCGGGTTCGGCGGCTGCAGCCTAAAACTCGGGTCGGATAGTGGCGTGGAGAGGAGGGAGATCTAAGATCTCTCTCCAATGCCCTCCCTTTCCTCCCGAGCGGCAAACTCTCTTACGTAATTACCCCACGCTCGGTTCTTGCTGTCGGTTAAGGGGTAGCGCAAGCCTCGGTCTGCGTCCGATACGGATCGGCGAGCGCTGGGTTGGCTCTAAAGTTGAAGCGACTTGTTCCAAAACGCTCCACGTTCCGTCAGAGTGCTTTGGGAAGGTTGAAAGCCTGCTCAGCCGATTGGTTTCAGCCGCTCGCCCCTGGTTCAATGTCCCTGGAACGCGCCAAGTATGGCGACACTGTCGCCATATGGAGTCGACTGCTGCCTCACTGGCTCCCGAGCGAGAAAACAAAAATATATTGATGGTTCGGCACTTCAAAAACCATGGGTCTTTTAGGGTGTCACAGGAAGAGTCTCTTATACTGAGGCGCAAAAGCAAGTCTACCATTGAATCGCCTAGCTCATTGTTTGGTCCCAGTCTTGCACTCCGTTTGGAAACATTAATTTATTAAAGGAGACTTATTACGTATGGCACAAACAACCGATGCTCGAGTAGAGCGAAGCGGCTTTATCAAACACATCTCATGGGGAGCGATTTTCGGAGGCGTTGTGGTGGTCTTAGCCACGCAGATGATGCTCAGCCTTCTAGGGATCTCCTTCGGTGCAGGCAGTATCAACCCGCTTGAGGAAACCAACCCCATGGCCGGCCTAGGCCTTGGGTCAGCCATTTGGTTTGGCCTGGCGACGCTTCTAGCATTGTTTGCTGGTGGGTGGGTCTCGGGACGACTTGCATCGCTGGGAAGTCCCACCGACTCCGCACTTCACGGGGTTTTGACGTGGGGCCTTTCGACTCTAGTCGTTACGTACTTACTCACTTCTGCAGTGGGCGGGATTCTTTCGGGAACCGCGGGGATCATCGGGCAAACGGCGAGCATGGTAGGGCAAAGTGCTAAATGGATTGCGCCTGAGATTGCGAAAGCAGTTGGCATGGGTGCGGACGATGGCGCGACGTGGGCAAGCGTGAAGTCCGAAGTGCAAACGCTTTTAAAGCAAACGAAGAAACAAGCGCTTCAACCAAAGGCCATGGAGCGGATGGCAGACAATACGGCAGCGGATGCCCAATCCGCAGCGTCTGGCATGGCTCAAGATCCGGCAAGAAGTGGCGACGAGTTCGCGAGCCTACTCGCAAAAATTGAGGCTCGAGGCGATCGCGTCATTGAAGCGGCAGACGCTGATGCAATAGCGAACATCCTTGTTGCAAAAACGGACTTAAACAAAGATCAGGCTAGAGCCGCTGTTTCCCGCTGGCAGAAAGTGCTCGTCGATGCAAAGCAGAAAGTAGCAGCGTTGTCGGAAAGCGCTCGCCAAAATGTGCGCCAAGTGGCCGACTCGGCGGCAGGCACCGTATCAACGGCCGCCGCGTGGACTTTCATTAGTCTATTGCTTGGTCTTGCCGCTGCGGCAGGTGGGGGTTACTTGAGTAGCTTGCCGCCGCTGCCAAGGGGACGCCGATTTGAATCGTTCTCGGAGAAGATGGCGTAAATAGTCGGAGCGGGTTGTTACGACCCGCCTCGGAGTTATCTTCAGTCGGCCGATGAGGAGCAGCGGCCGTAAACTTTGGGATCCACGCACGGGGAACACTTATAGAGTGTTCCCCGTGTTTTTTTGTCAAAGGAGAAAACGAACTTCTTGAGGATTGCGCGATGCTCAGTTTTTGAGTGCGTGGCGATTTTGGAGCTCATTCACGGCGTGGGGTGGATTGAGAAGTCTCGCTTTGACGAATTTGTTCAAAGGTTGAGTTTGATGGGGAGGGTGCTATCCGAGTTTACTAACCACATTGAAGGCCGTAAAAAATGAAAAACCCGGCTATGCCGGGTTCGGGTGAAGGATTAATCCTTAAGGATTAATTCTTAACGTCACCAATTTTCCGAAGGAAAATTGGTAGCGGGGGTAGGATTTGAACCTACGACCTCCGGGTTATGAGCGAACGAGCGTCGAAAATCGCCGCTCGCTAACTTCTCGATATATCAGATGATCTAAAACTATAACAAAGAGTTGGGTTCCTCGTCAGTTTCGGTATTTCTCGACTGTTTTCGGTCTTCTTCCGGATCTCGTGCGACCTTTGTGCGACATCCTCGTCACCGGATTATTTGGTTCACGGTTCCGTCTAGGTAGGACGATCCTAAGCGGTTATCTACTAATGAAACCCGGCCTTAATGCGCTACTTCCTGTTGAGGCAAGTTTGGGGAGGGGCGTGCACTGGCTTATCGACTGTAGGATAGAATTTAGGTAATCTCAAAGCCATGAGGTTTTCAGCGCAGTCACATTGGGTGACGGTAGTTTTCATCACGACATTGTCTTTTGTTGCGTTTGGAGAATCTCCTCCGCGGCTAATTGAAGGAGAATACCGGAACATCGATGGACGGTACGATTTGCACGTTAAGCGGTTTGATGAGTTTTTCTCCGTCGATATCGTTGCAGCGGGGCATCCTCAAAGCTCTGAAGGGTCTCACTTTTTTGCAGTCGCAAAGGGAAATATTGCAGTATTTTCCAATGGGGATTGTCTCGTCTACTTGAAGCCTATTAACAGTGGGATTGAGTTGGAAGACCATTGCGGAGGGACCGACGCAGGAACCTACAAGAAGTCTCTGTAGTGGAGAGGCATGCTCTTACGGCTATTTCCTTCCCTTCTCTTCCAGGTTGTTTTTCAAGATTTGGTCGGGCCGTGTTCGAACGTAAGTTCGTCCCCCTCGCTCGACGACAACTCCATCAATTTCTCCCGAAAGAATTCCATTCACTGTTTCCACTGGCGATAGAAAACCGAGTTCCTCAATCGGGAAAAACAGCGAAACCACCCGCAGCTCCTATTGATCCGAGCTTTCTCGCTTTTACGCCCTTAATGATATTTCCCGGATTATTGTTGCGCCAAGCCCAAGTACCCTTGCGCCGAATCATCCGATCTCCCCCAAGTGAGAAGTAGATCACGGAATTTTTCTTGCCCTCAATGGCGCGCACAAATTTCATCGAATATTCCTTACGGCCTCAATTTTCTCGCTCCCATTTCGGTGGCGGTGTCTCTCAGGGGGCTACACCTTCTATTCTAGAGTAGAACCGAAGAGGTCGAGGTATTTCTTGAACGCGAAAAGCCGATTTTTTTTCTGACCGGTTATTTCTTCCAAAATCCCAATCTCCCGAAACTTTTCAATAAGACTGTTGGCCGTAGGATGTTTTACTTCGAGCTTTTGCTCTACCATTTTGCTACTCACAATTGGTTTCGAATAAAGCATCTGCATCAGAGCAAATCCCAGCTTTGCTCGCTTACCGATTAAAACAATTTTTTCTTCGTTGCGGTGGCGCAACTTGATGATTTTTTCGAATGTTTCTTTGCTGTTCTTTGCTGTCTCAATAACTCCGGCGAGGAAAAATTTAAGCCAGTGCTCCAAGTCATGTGATGAACGAACAACCGTCAGCGCATCGTAATAGGATCCTTTGTTTCGCTCCAAAAAGTCGGAGAGATAAAGAGTGGGACGGTTGAGGAGTTTCCGGTCTACAAGATACAGAGTGATAAGGAGGCGGCCCAGCCTACCGTTGCCGTCTAAGAACGGGTGTATGGTTTCGAATTGATAGTGACTTATCGCTACTCGAATCAAATGCGGTACTTGGAGTGAATCGTTATGCCAGTACTTTTCAAGGTCCGATAGCAACTCGGGGAGTTCTGAATGATGAGGCGGGATAAAGAAGGCATCTTTTAGACTTGAACCGCCTATCCAGTTTTGGCTGCGGCGTACTTCGCCGGGCTGCTGGTGTTTTCCTCTGGCGCTATGAAGCAAAATTTCGTGGGCCTCTTTAAGGAGACGCATTGAAAGTGGGAGCTTTGATAGGCGGTCTATCGCGAAGTTCATCGCTTTAATATAGTTTTGGACCTCCAACCAATCGTCTCGCCGCTCTGGAATCACTTCCTCCTTCGGAAGCACAGCTTCGTCTATTCCGGTACGAGTGCCTTCGATTTTGCTTGAGGTTGTAGCTTCCTTTATGACGTGCATCCGAATAAAAAAATCTACATTGGGAACCAAAGCAGAGTATGCGTTTAACTCCCCCAGGTATCGGTTTGCATCTTCTAACAACAGGTCGATAGCATCGTTCTTCCATTTGTAAGGATGATTTATGAGACTAGGCGAGAAGCTGCTGTAGTTATCCTGTTGCTTTTGTATTCCGGAGCGATACTCGATCATGCGACAAGTTTACATCCCGGTTTTTAAATGTAAAGTTAAATGACTATCTTTACATTTGATTTGATCACAAGTAAGGCAAACTAATAAAAGTGCGGACAGAAACAGCGTGGGAGCTCGTGCGACATTTGTGCGATATTTTTGAAGAGCTGAAAGACTGCTCGAGTTTTAGAATGAATTAACTAATTGAACTAACTGGAGAATTTGGTAGCGGGGGTAGGATTTGAACCTACGACCTCCGGGTTATGAGCCCGACGAGCTACCAGGCTGCTCTACCCCGCGACACTGGATCGAAGAAGGACCGTAGCACCCAGGCCGTCCGAGTGTCAATTGCTAAGCCTCGAATGCTTCCGACGGGATGGGGTGGCTGGGGCCAAGGGAGCCCTGAATTTCGGGAAGCTTAGGCAAGTGGTAGAGCCAGTGGCCGGTGCGCACTTGGCTTAGTTCGTAGCCGCACTCCCTGAGCGCCCGATCGATTTTCTGGGGAGCTGAAGCGCCCGTAAGGCGCGGGTGAAATTCGATCAGTATAAACTGGAAAAACTGTTTTTTAAGCGCACGGAGGGCGCCTTCGATCACTTTGACTTCCGCTCCCTCGCAGTCAATTTTGGCAAGCCTCGCCCGGTGCAGCTCTCGTGATTCGAGGACTTGATCGAGCGTGCGAGTCGAAACTTTCTCTTTTGCGGCAAACCGAGGGGTTACTAGGAAACTGCTCGCGCCCGTATTGGTGGAGGCAGAGAGGGACATCACCTCTTTCCCTTCACTGTCAGAAAGAGCCACTCGTTCAAGCTGAATATTTTCGCACCCGTTCTCTCGAAAATTTCGTTCCAGCACTTCCACTAGCCGGCTTTGCGGTTCAATGCTGAGGACTCTCCCCCCACGCCCTACGCAACGGCTCGCAAGCACCGAAAAGACCCCTTCATTCGCGCCCACGTCGACAAACGAATCTCCAGGGCGAAGCAAATCGCTAATGAGTTCCATCGTCAGCGGTTCATAGGTGCCGGTGTCTAAAACCTCTCGGCCGAAGTGGGAGGCGGGATCCACCCAAAGGCGCAGCCCGTTTTCAGTCACAACGACTTTTCGAGCAATGAAAAGAACGCGTTTTAGGATTTCCGCGAGGGCTGTAGGGCGGGTGCGGTAAACGAACCGAGAAAGCCAGTCCACTGTGCTAATTCACGACAGGGGGTTCGGAAGGTGGCGTTCCCGTTAGCTCGTCAAACGTAACGCTCTTTGAGTCCTGTTTCCTCGGGCGTTTGCGCGACTGCGACTGGAAAGCTTCGAGGGCTTCTTGGTTGGCGGCAGCCACTTCTTGGTGGACTGCAGACGCATACACTTCCTTCGGTGCGCCGTCGGCAGTTTGAATGAGCCCCTCGATCTCACGCAAAATCGGGTCCATCCCTTCTTCATCTTCCAGTTCGCCACACGCTTCATTCGTCGTTTGGATAGGCTCCATAAACCTATCGAGCTTGGATTCCATTTTCTTTTGGGGATCTTCAATATCGCCTTGGAGTTGGTTCAGCTCAGAAAGCGGCGGGAGGTCGGCGGTGCTTGCAAGCCCCGTCGTTTCCAGAAACTTATCGGTTGACGCGTATTGCACGGGCCGTCCAGGAACGTCGGCTTTTCCTGCCATGCGCACAAGGCCGCGTTCAATCAGCGTTCGAAGGAGGTGCGAACTATCGATGCCACGAACTTGGTCGATCTCAGCCCGCGTAATGGGCTGCCGGTACGCAATGATAGCCATCACTTCCAGCGCCGATCGGCCTAAGCGGAAGGGCTTACTGGCTTGGAAGCGCCGGATGTATTCGGCGTTTTCGATCTTTGTCACAAAGTGGTAGCCGCCCTGCGCTTTGCGAAGTTCAAAGCCTCGGTCAGAGTCGTGGTAGCGAAGCTGCACTTTTTCGATGGCCTCTAAAAGTTGGGCGTTCGTTGGCGCGGGTGTCCCGAACGCTTCTCGAAGGCGATCAAAGCTAGCGGGCCGCTCGGCCGCAAAGAGAATGGATTCCACTGCGGAAGTGAAGCCCATTTCGTCCATCACGAAAGGAACGGTCGGCTCGTCTTTGATTGCCTCGGCCGGGGCCGGAGCTGAAGCCGCTGCCTCAAGCTCGGCGTCGGTGACCGCTGGCGTTTCGGTTTCAGGCAATTCAACAGTTTCTTTCACTTCGTGTTCGGTCATTACTTCCTCTAGTACTGATCTAGCAGACCAAAGTTTAGCTCTTCCATGGATCGTTGAGCGCGGATTTGCATGGGGCCAAAATTCTCAGTCTGGATAATATCTACGAATTTAAGTTTAGCCAGCTCTAAAACTGCCAAAAAACTGACAATCACGTCATGGGTCAGGAGCACCGGCGGCAAGAGCAAAAGAAAGTCGACTACTTCAGACTGCAGCAGAAGAAGCCGAAGCTCATTGACTTTCTCCTTAATAGAAACCCGGTCGGTAGAAATTTCTATCGGGGGACGACGGGTTCTATCGGTTGCTGCCCCTAAGCACTTTAAAAGCTGGAAGGGGTCCACTGCATCGATGGGCACGTCCAATAAAGACTCCACCGGCACCACATCGCTCAAAGCCCCCGCAGGGCGCGCGTAGATGTCTCGCCCCAGCCACTGCATGCTGTCGATTTTTTCCGCTGCAAGCTTGTACTTTTCGTATTCAATCAGCTGGGCGACCAGAGGGAGCCGTGGATCTTCTTCGCCTTCCACGTTTTCCGACGGGAGAAGCGTCGCCGACTTCAAGTACATAAGCGTCGAGGCCATGACCATGAACTCGCCGGCTAAATTAAAGTCCAGCTGCTGAAGGATCTCTAAGTGTTCGAGGTATGCCCGGCAGATTCGGGTGATGGGGATATCGTAAATATTGACTTGTTCTTTGCGGATCAAGTGCAAAAGCAAGTCCAGCGGCCCTTCAAAACAGGGCAAACTCACTCGGTAATCTAGCTCGCTACCAGAAGCGCTCTGCGGGCTTTGGCCCGGATCCGCGGCCAAGGCCTTTTCAATCACGTCTTCTGTGGCGACTAGCGGCAGGGGCCCCGGGTTAGATACCGCTTCTAATTCCATTCTGCCATTTATACCACTAGTGAGGGTGCTCAGCTACTGAAGGGATTGCGCTTTGGCCAGAGCCGCATGGTGGCCGCAACTTCTTCCAGGGTTTGGGAGGCGATTTCTCTCGCCTTCATGCGGCCTTTTTGGAGGACTTCCAAAAGGTAGGCGTCCTCTTTTTCAAGACGGCGCCTCCGATCGAGGATCGGAGCTTGCCAAGCGATGATTCGTTCTGCGAGGGCCTCTTTATCCTCCCCGCAGCCAAGTTCGGCGCTCCGGCACTCGGCGGCAATTTGGTTTACTCTTTCAGGGGCAGTGAAAAGCTGGTGGTAGGTAAATACCGGGCAAACGTCCGGGTTACCGGGATCCGTGCGCTTTGGCCGGCCTGGATCGGTCAGCATCGACTTCACGCGTTTTCGAATGACGGCAGGGTCCTCCGCCAAGTCCAAAGCGTTTGAATAGCTTTTACTCATTTTCCGCCCATCCAAACCAGGGAGTTTAGGCGTGGCAGTAGTCATCGCTTCAAACTCAGGGAACACGCTTTTCTTGTACGTGGCGTTGAACCGCCGAATCAATTCCCGGCCCATTTCCAAGTGGGCCCTCTGGTCCTCGCCGACTGGAACTTTGGTGCCTTTATAGAGGCTCACATCGACTGTCTGGAGCACTGGGTAAGAAAGCAAGCCAAGGCTACTCGTGTTGGACTCGCCAAGCTGCGCACGCATTTCCTTATAGGTCGGGTTTCGCTCTAACCAGCCCACACTCGTGAACATGGAGAAGAGGAGGGCAAGCTCGGCGTGCTCCGGCACGCTCGACTGGATAAAGACCGTCGCTTTTTCAGGGTCTACTCCCACTGACAGCCAGTCTAATAGTACCTCGCGAGCGTTTGCGCCGACCTGGTTTTGCGCAAGGTTCCCTGTGGTCAACGCGTGCAGGTCAGCAATCATGAAAACACAATCGTGTGTTTCCTGAAGCTTTAAGTAGTTAACCAACACGCCAAAATAATGGCCAATATGCAGCCGGCCCGTGGGCCGCATCCCGCTCACAATGCGTTCCGGAAACTTCGCCATGGACTAGGCGGTTCTTCTTAACGCTGCAATCCGCACGTCAAGGTCAGGGTGTGTGGCAAGCAGAGACATAATGCCGCCGGACTTACCGCTGATCTTCAAAGTGGCAATGCTTTGGTTGCGTTCATCCACTTGGCCCATGGACGACTTGAGCGCTTGCAGCGCGTGGATCATTTTTTCGCGGCCCGCAAGCGTTGCACTCCCTTTGTCTGCGCGGAACTCTCGGCTTCGGCTGTAGAACGCGACCACAATCGCTCCTAAAAGGCTGAAAAGGATTTCAAACACGATCACCGCAATGAAATGTATCCACGGCGAAGGGCCTTCATCCGAGTCGCGGTTGCCGGCAAACGCTTGGCTGACGCCCCATGCGGCAATGCGGGCAAAGAACATCACAAAAGTATTCACGACCCCTTGGATCAAGGTCATTGTCACCATGTCGCCGTTGGCGATGTGCGCAATTTCGTGCCCGAGCACGCCTTCGACTGCATTGCTATCCATGCGTTCTAAGAGGCCTGTGGAAACAGCAACCAGCGAGCGAGACTTGGTGGGGCCCGTGGCAAAAGCGTTCACTTCAGGGCTAGAGTACATTCCCACTTCCGGCATCGCAGGCAGGCCAGCTTTTTGGGCCAATCGGTGGACGACTGTGACAAGCTCACGCTCCGCTTGAGAACCGGGGCGCGCTGGATCGATCACCCTGACGCCCATCATCATTTTCGCCATGATGCGCGAAAGGGCGAGCGAAACGAAAGCGCCAACAAACCCGAAAATACCGCAAAACAGGAGGAGCGCCGAGTAGTCGATGCCTTGAGCGCTCAAATAAGGCTTCACCCCCAACACGCTCATGGTGATGGAAATAGTGACCAGCACTAAAAGATTGACCGCGACAAAAAGAAAAATGCGTTTAAACACTCGTGTGTCCTCCGATGTTAGGGGCTGCACCGTTAAGTGGATAACTCAATACGGCCAGCCCCTTGCAGTATAGGCATCTTTTCGAAGACAGCAAGGCCCCGGGGCTGGAAGCCCCTAGAGTAGGATGGTCACGCCTAAGTCGAGTGACGCAGCGCCTAAAGTGGAGTCGCCGCCAATGCCCCGAATAATGGTGGCCCCGAAGGAAAAACCGCTCAACCAAGTGTTTTCGGTCAGGTCTAGGAAGCTTAGCTGCGGAGAAATGAGAAGGACTGGGATCGCTGAGGCACGAGAAAGCGCAGCGATCTCAGAGCTTTGGATCAGCGTCACATTGCCAAACCCCACCGATAGCGAGGGCGAAAACGAAGCGAGGGTCGGGATGCGGTAGCTAAACTTGGCTGAAATCAGGGCTGGGAACCAGCGCATCATGAGTCGCTCGCTCCGAGTATCGGCCCCGGTCGGAGTGACTTGAAAGACCCCCGACTTTTGGCCGTAGCCTAAAGATGCCTGGAGCGTCCAATTCACCGGTCCCCAATCGGCAATGCTGCGGGCAATGCCTAAATGCAGCGCGGGGAGCCCTTCGAACGTTGGCAGGTACGCCACTTGATAACCCGGGTTGGGGATTTGGAGCGAATTGATAGAAACAACCGATACTTGCGGGACAAAATGGAAAAGCCGTTTTCGCGCGGGTGCGGGCAGCGACTCTTCTAGCGCTGGCGCTTGCGGAAGCTCCGCAACCGCTGCCACGGCAAACAAGGCTCCTACGAGCATGGCTTTGAAGACAAAAAAGGACCGCATGGGCCGACTATATACCATTCTCGAAAACTTCGCTCGGCCCAGCTTAGCGAGCCCAGGTGCAAACTAGGCTCTTTTCGTCAGGCGGCCAACCCTTTCCGTTTTTTCCGTCTTTGCGAACCCGCAGGGTGAAGCGGTCTTCTCCCAAGGGTGTAAATGAAACGTTGGCTATCGATTTGCACAGGTCACAGATTGCTTCGCCGCTGCGCGACTCGCAAGGACGGTGAGAGTGCTGCCCCATACAAATGAGAGACGGCGCACAATCTGCCCAACGTCTAGCCAACGTCGCTTGTATAGTCGAAATCCGACCGCAGATATTCTATTTAATATAATGATATTAGATATTTAATTTGCCGTTCGTTGGCTTAAATCCTGCAGAATAAGAGCCTATGGGCATGCACTATTTAGCGCTTATTTTGGGGATTTTAGCTCCCTGCACTCTTTGGGCAGGGGCCTCCGGGCCGGGGCACCAGCATTCCGTAAGTGTTTCCGACCGCTCCTCAGGGGGCAATTCTTTTGCTCAAAGTTCAGGGGCTCCCCCATCGCCCATTGGCTCGGGCGCGCCCAGTTTTAGCGCCCCGCCTCCACCTGAGCCAGTAAGGCTTAGTTCGGCGAGCTCCGTTGAAGGAGCTCCGCCCGCGGAGTCCAGAACGTCGCGAGTGGGTAAGCCCGGAAGAAGCCCTCGCAACATTTCTTCGGTTTACGATAGCCCGAGAGAGGGATTTTCGGACGTTCGGACCGTGTTTCCCCGCGCGCGCCGTCCCAGCGGGTTATCTGATCGCGATTAAAAAATGGTGAGTTGGGGCTCTAGCGTGCCGGAAGGCTTTTGGAACGGCAGCCCTAAGTGCTTGTGAGCGAGTTCAGTCGCCACTCTTCCCTGGCGGGTTCGATTGATAAAGCCAATTTGCAAAAGGTAAGGTTCGTACACATCTTCGAGCGTTTCTCGCTCTTCGCTGATGGCAGAGCAAAGGGTTTCAATGCCGACAGGGCCTCCGCCAAACTTCTCAATGATCGTGGTGAGAAAGAGCCTATCCATCGCGTCTAAGCCCCGCTTGTCGACGTCGAGCATTTCAAGAGCCGCCGAAGCGACTTCGCGGGTGATCACTCCGCTTGCTTTGATTTCCGCAAAATCACGGACTCGGCGCAGCAGGCGGTTTGCAATCCGCGGGGTGCCTCGGGAGCGCCGAGCGATTTCGAGCGCGCCCTCCATTTCAATCCGGCATTTCAAAATGCCCGCCGAGCGGACGACGACCATCTGCAGCTCTTCCGGACTGTAATGCTCTAACCGCAAGACCATCCCAAAGCGGCCCATCATCGGAGAAGTGAGTAGTCCGGCGCGCGTGGTTGCGCCAATTAAAGTAAAAGGCGGTAAGGTAAGTTTCATGATCCGTGCGCTGGGGCCTTGCCCTAAAACAATGTCCAGATGGAAATCTTCGAGCGCTGGGTAAAGCGATTCTTCTACGACGCGGCTGAGCCGGTGGATTTCGTCGATAAACAAAATATCTCGAGGCTGAAGGCTTGTGAGAATAGCGGCGAGGTCGCCCGCTTTTTCGAGGGCGGGCCCCGAGGTGGAAACCAGGTGCGAGCCCATTTCGCGCGCCAGCACGTGCGCAAGCGACGTTTTTCCGAGCCCCGGTGGGCCACAAAAAAGCGTGTGATCCAGCGCTTCGCCACGGCCTTTTGCTGCGGCAAGAAAAATATCGAGCTTTTGTTTGAGATCGGTCTGCCCGATAAATTCACCCAGCGTTTTAGGGCGCAGGGAGTTCTCGGGGACCAACTCTTCATTGGTTTGCCGAAGGTCTAGCAAGTGGGGGTTTTCATCCACGGCTCTCTCCTCCTGCGATGGCGCGCGTGCCCATTTCTTTGAGCGCAAGCTTCAGGCAAACTTCGAAGCCGTCTTTCTCTGCTTCATCTCGCTCAAACACCCGCTCTACTGCGGGCTTTATTTGGTGGGGGGCAAACCCTAAGTTGAGCAACGCCGACGCCAAGTCGTCACGCAGCGGGTACGCTGAAGACGCCACTGCCGATTTTTCGGTTTCGCGGGGGCGAGCGATCCCTGCGACCCAAGCAAGCTTTTCTACTTTGGGTTGCAGGTCCAAGATAATTTTTTGCGCTAGCTTCTTACCAATACCGGGCGCACTGGAAAGAGAAACGGCATCTTCCACACGGATGTGGTGTGCTAGACGTTCCGTCCCGTGCTCCGACAGCAGGGCCAGCGCGCTTTTCGGGCCTAGACCGCTCACTCCCAGAAGCAGCCTAAAAAACAATTTTTCAGCTTCCGTAGCAAACCCGTAGAGGGAAAAAGTGTCTTCCCGCACATGGGAGTGCACCCAAAGTTCGGCCCGCGCCCCCACCGAAAGCCTATCGAAAAAGGGGGCAGGAACCACGACTTCATAGCCTACCCGGTAAGCCATCAGCGTAATTTGCGTGCTGTCCAGGCTCTTGGATCGTACTCGGCCACTCAAAAAACCAATCACAGCGGGAGCCTCCGGTCTAAGTGGTTTGCGTGGCAGAGCGCTACTGCGAGCGCATCTGTCGCGTCAAAGCCGAGCTGAATTTTAGCGCCCAAGATCATTTCCACCATTTTCTGAACGTGCTTTTTATCAGCACGCCCGTACCCTGTCACAACGCTTTTTACCTGGGTCGCTGCGTACTCATGGATTTTGAGGCCCTTTTGAATGCAGGCGCCAATCACGAGACCCCGTGCAGTCCCCAAATAAATCGCGCTCCGAACGTTTTTCGCATAAAAAATATCTTCGACTGCAACCTCATCAGGGTTGAGCTCGTTCAAAAGTTCGTGGAACCGATGGCCCAGGACCGCGAGCCTTGAATAAAGGGGATCTTTTTTAGGCGCATGGATAATTTCGCAGAAAAGCAGGCGCACTGAGTTACCCGATTTTTCTAGGCAACCCACTCCCAAGTGGTGCGATCCGGGGTCGATACCCAATATGCGTTTCGTTGATTTAGCCACTGCCAATCCTAAGATAGAAGGCCACGATGCATTAGTCAGTTCGTTTGTTGAGGGGGAGCCGATCTTGTAACACGCAGTGTCTTAAGCTCTTTTCGTCACTAGCCCCCACTTACGGTATAATAAAGCGTCCGCTCACCTACTTCTGGAGAAAACCCATGAGAGCACTTATTTTGTGCTTCGCCCTTTGTTTTGCAGCAGAATCCTTTGCCGCAAAAAAAGACTTTAAGGGCCTATTTGGCTCTTACCGACGCGAGAAATTCACAGAAAACGAAGGCAAATCCACCGATTTCGGGATGGATCTCATGGTTTCCACTTTGCTGCCCGTCAATACGATGGCCTCAAGCACCGAAGGTGGCACGACTGCTGGCATGAACTACATGACCTTCTTTAACGCAGAAGGATCTTTCTTCGTCACGCTCGACTACAATTTTGCGCTTTATTTGAATACCGGCTTCTTCTCCTATTCCTCTCGAAAGCAGAACGTTTTGGTGGATGACGGGAACAGCGGCAACGGAACCGGCGGCGCCAACCTCGCTAACACGCCGCTTTTTCATATCGTCGACATCGACACGATCCCGGTGATCTTAGGGCTTAAATACCGGTTCTCGCGCACCGACATCGTCCCCTATATTGGGGCGGGCGCAGGGTTGCACTACACGAGGCGTCGGCTTTATTACGACTACTCCAACGTCTTTGATGAAACTTTCACAGTGGGCCTTGCGGCCCAAGCAAGTTTTGGCGTCGATTTCTTCATCTCTCCGCGTGTGGGTATTCGAATGGAGAGCTCGGCGATGCTTTTGATGTTGAACTCGCGGACGCTGAGCCAGGGAAGCCTTCCCTCGATCACTACGGGAGCTAACCCCATCGCTGTGCGTTACGCCGGTGGGCTCTTCATTCTTTTTTGACATAGTTTACTTCGGTCGGTTCGCGTAAAATGGAACTTACCGTCTCATAAATGGGGGAACAATGGGCATTATCCAGGAACTGATTTCTTTCGTAAAAGACGCGGAGTGGGGCGGTACGGTGATCTTGATCATCGCCGTCATGGCTACCGCCGTGGCAGTGGAGCGATGGATAAAAATCCAATTTCAGTATTCGATCAACAGCCGCGCGTTTATGGCTAAACTGAAAAAGTATATTCTGAGCGACAATATTGACCGAGCCATTTCGCTTTGCAACAGCAAGCCTAACGCGCTCCTTCCTCGGGTGCTGAAAAGCGGTTTGACCCGCGCGAAAGACACGCCAGAAGATATCCAAAACGCTATCGACGAAGCGACTCTAGAAGTGCTTCCGAAGCTTGAAGCCCGCGCGCTGTACTTACCAACGCTCGCAAATATTTCAACTCTCATTGGGCTACTCGCGACGGTTCTGGGGCTAGTCCTTGCGTTCCGAGCTTCGGGTGACCAAGTCGATGCGGTGACTCGCCAGTCGTACTTGCAAAAAGCGATTGCTCTTGCGATGCACACGACGGTGCTCGGTCTGACGGTGGCGATCCCTTCGTTGCTAGTGCACACGGTTTTGAGCTCTAAGATCAATGCGATCATATCCGACATTGATCAGTACTCCGTAAAGCTCATCAACTTGCTCAGCGCCGCACAAAAAGCAGGGACTCGGGGCGGAAACCGCGACGAAGACGAAGCACGAGCTAGAGACTAAGGGTTAAACCATGGCCAGAAAGCCAAGCTCTCGGACTAACCGAATTCGCCCCGACGAGGGGATGAACCTCGCGCCCATGATCGACATGGTCACGTGCTTGATGTTCTTCCTTCTCGCTTTTGCCGGCGCAGTCCCCATTGCGATGATCGACGCCCCCTTGCCGAAAATTGCAGCGACTGCGGAAGAAGTAAAAAAGGCGAAAGACAACGAGAATAAGTTGGAGCTCACCGTAGACATCAGCCCCACTTCCATCGTGGTTCGGACCGATGGCGGAAACGCGAAGTCGTTTCAGCCAGATGAAAAGGGCAAGTTCCCGTACGTGGAAATGCACAAGCACTTTATCGCTTTGCATGCCAAACGTCCGAAAGCCCACGAAGTCACTCTGAAC
>JANPJT010000172.1:0-13156 GCA_031425635.1 Pseudomonadota bacterium | reverse complement strand
TAGTGAAAGTGGGCGACCACAAAGTACGTGTCGTGTAAGTGCACGTCGGTCGCGAGCGTCGCGAGGAAAATCCCGGTCAAACCGCCAATCAAGAAGAGGCCGATAAAACCCATCGCGTATAGCATCGGCGATTCGAGCGAGATGGACCCTTTGTACAAAGTGGCTGTGAAGTTGAACGTTTTAATCGCGGATGGCACTGCGACGAGCATGCTTATGAGTGAAAACACGACCCCTAAGTAAGGCGACTGGCTGCTCACAAACATATGGTGGCCCCAGACCAAAAAGCCCAGAACCGCGATCGCAAGGCTCGAGAACGCTACAAAATGGTAACCGAAAATGCGCTTTCGAGAGAACGCCGCGATCAATTCTGCAACGACTCCCAACGACGGCAAAATCATGATGTAGACGGCAGGGTGCGAGTAAAACCAAAACAAGTGCTGGAAAAGGACTGGATCGCCGCCTTTGGCCGCATCAAAAATACCGAACCCCAAAAGACGCTCCAACGCCGCGAGAAAAAGCGTCACGGCGAGGACCGGGGTCGCAAGGACCATGATCAGCGAAGTCGCGTAATGGGCCCAAATAAAGAGCGGCAAACGGAACCAAGTCATGCCCGGAGCGCGCATCTTGTGGATGGTCACAATGAAATTAAACCCAGTAAAAATCGAAGAAAAACCCGCAATGAAGATCCCGACCAAAGTGATTGCAACGTGGCTTTTCGCAAAAGCAGTGCTGTAAGGGGTGTAGAAAGTCCAACCCGTGTCGACACCACCGTCTACCAGCGCCCACAGGATGCACGCGCCGCCGGCCATATAAAGGTACCAGCTCAGTAAATTGATCCGGGGAAACGCGAGATCCCGAGCTCCAATCATGACCGGCACAAGCCAGTTTCCAAAAGTCGCTGGAATCGAAGGGACCAAGAAAAGAAACACCATCACTACCCCGTGCATCGTAAAGAGCCGGTTGTAGGTGTCCGATTGAAGCAAGTCGCCTTGGGGAGTCATCAGATCCAAACGGAAAATGAAAGCCGCAAGACCACCCAAAAAGAAAAAGAACGTGATCGAAATCAAATAGAGAATAGCGATTCTCTTATGGTCCACCGTCAGGAGCCAAGACTTCACCGTATGGGCGACATTGAGGTAATGCTTTTGCGGCGCCGCGTGCTCTGAACTCATTTCTTACTCCCTGAAGTCGACTTGATGTACTCAATGACCGACTTAATCTCTTCTTCTTTCAAGATGCCCTGGTAGGAAGGCATCACCGGCCCGTACCCTTTCACCAGCTTGGCTTGGGGCGCCAGGATCGATTCCCGAATGAAGTTGTCGTCCACTTTAACTTTCTGGCCCGTTGATAGCTCCACCATCGTCCCGTAGATGCCTTCCAGCATTGGCCCGATCGCAGCGTTCCCCACTTGGTGGCATGCTCGGCAGCCTTGTGCCGCTAGTACCGCAGCCCCTTTAGCTCCTGGATCTGCCGACGCGCTCGCCGCCGTTACGACGGCGCCATCGGCCACGCCGACAGCCCCGTTGGGGGCTACGACGCCCCGAGGCTCTCCACCCTCCACGAGCGGACTCGCCAACCACGCTTCGTAGTCCGACTGGGTCATCACAAACACTCGGCCAATCATGCGGGAATGCTCGGTCCCGCAGTATTCGGTGCAGAACAAATGGTAAACCCCTGGCTGCGTTGGCTCAAACCATGTCGAAGTGTACCGCATCGGCAACACGTCCTGCTTGATTCGAAAAGCGGGGATGTAGAAACTATGGATGACGTCTTGCGAGATCATCGTCATCTTAATTGCTCTGCCCACCGGGACGTGGAGATCGTTGATCTCCCTTCGGCCGTCGGGGTGCTGGAATTTCCACATCCACTGTTTACCTACCGCAAAAATTTCATGGGTCCCTTCCGTGGGGGGCGTGTAGTTTTTTAAGAATAGGTGGGCTCCCCAGGCAAAAAGCGCAAGGCCGAGCACGAGCGGGATGATCGACCACCCTATTTCTATTAGGTGGTGCTCGTGCACTTCCCTCGCCACTTCATTCCCTTCGCGCCGCCGGTAAACCACCGCGAAAATCAGGATCAAACTGCAAATGACCACAATGAAGAACAAGCTCATTGCGATCAAAGCGAAATAGAGCATGTCGACTTGTGGAGCAAGCTTCGACGCCTGCTCGGGGAATAAGCTAAACTTTCCGTACACTGTCATCTTCCTCGGTGAGTTTGCGCTTCCTGCGTTCTTCTCGAAGCATCATCCAAATGTAACCACCCAGAGCCGTGACGGTTAGCCCGCTTAAGGACCGCACCAAGCTCATGATCACAAATCCATATTTTCCTTGAGTAGGATCGTATTTAAAGCAAAAGAGCAAAAGGTGATCGGCTAAGGTCCCAATCTTGTTTTCGGACGCCTCCACCATCGCAAGGCGAAGATCCTGCGGGTTGTAGTGGATGCCATACAGGTAGCGCGAAATGCGCCCTTTGGGAGTCGCCACAATAATCCCACTGGGGTGCACGTACTGGTTCGTTTTTTCGTCGTACCGGTAGCTAAAGCCCATCGCGTCCGCAACCCTGCGTATTTGCGACTCCTCACCCGTCAAAAAGAACGTCCCTTTGTCTAAGTCTTCGCGCTTGTAGGTTTTTAAATAAGTCCGTCGTTTTTTCGCCGCAGCCGCTGTTTTCTCGTTCGGATCTATACTGATAAAGACTACGCGGTACGCGTCAGGTACGTTGAACCGTACTTTCTCAAGCGCTTGGAATGTTTCACGGTAAACCACCGTGCACATATTGGGGCACCGAGCGTATGCCATCGCCAAAACCACTGGCCCTTGGCCAAAAACTTTCCCCAGCGTGATCGCGTTTCCATCGTGATCTTTGAATTCGGCATCGAGTGGAAGCTGTGCGTCCAGTTTTTGGTCGAACGCAAGCCCGTTCAAAATCGTCTGGCCGACGTTGTATGCCGAACTCAAGTCGTCGGCATGCACTCCGACGAAGCAAAGAGTAAGGGCGAAAAACAAGCGAATCATGGAGCGTTCTTTCTTGCCGGCAAACCTCGGCTAATAACCAATTCCATCGCTTTCGCAATGGGCAACCGCACAATCCCTTGTGCTTGGTTCACCCACCCGTACGAATTCAAAATAGCTTCTTGCTCTAATCGAAAGGCTTTCATGTCCGCGTACCCATTCGACTGAAGCACGGGCTGGTTCATCGGACGTTTCAAGACGAGTTCCGGCTCCGGCTTCATGGTCGGGGTACCGTATACCACGTAAACGAAAACGAGAACGCCTCCCAGGCAAGCCAGTAGACCCAAGATCCAGGAAAATAGTGGAATAAGGGGAAGCCCGCGTTCTTCATAGTCCATTGAGTGCATTAGTGCTTCCCTCCTGGAACATCTTGGGGCCCGCTAGCAGTGTGTCCCGCCGGGACAGGCACTCCGGAACTCTGCCCCAAGTAGCCAAAGTACAGCGCAGCCCAAACCCCGCCAAGCGCGAGGGGTGCAACCACATCCATCCACCCGATGGGAAAAGTCCCGGCCCTCAGCCCCGGCGCAATGAGCCAGATTTGCTCCAAAGCGCGACCGACTAAAAGGAATGCCGCTACTTTGACGACGAAGTCGGGGTTTTTCTTTGCCCGTGCAGAAAGCAAAAGAGCGAAAGGGAGAACCCACTGGAAAAGCGGGAGCAAAGTGCTCACAACGTTCCAGCCGCCGACACTCCGCTCGTAGAACCAAAAGGTTTCTTCCGGCAAATTGCCTGACCAAATAATGAGGAACTGCGAGAGGTTCATGTAGCCCCAAAGCATGATGGTCATAAAAATGAACTTGCTCAAATCATGCAGGTTCCGCTCGGTAAGCCATGGATTCGGAGTGCGCCGGTGCATGACAATCGCGGTCATCGTGCAGACGCAGAAAGCCGACATCGCAGCCCCTACCAGTACAATGGTGCCAAAGATGCTCGAAAACCAGTGAGGCTCCACCGACATTGCCCAGTCAATCGACGCAAAACTAACCGATAGCACAAAAACCAAAAGCCCCCCGGCACTCAGCTTCTGCACTCGGTGCAGCTTTTCGATGGCGACGTTGGAAGGGCTAGGCAAAAGCCAGGCACGCAACCACGCCGCGAGCCCAATCCAAAGAACGAAATACAGGACGGCCCGAACCAGCCACCAAGAGCCGTTCAAGTACATGGCCTTGCTTTGTAGGGCAGCATCGTGCGCCACAAGATCCGCATTCATCCACGGGTAAATCTGGCTCATGCCCAGCGCAATGGGGATGAACAAGATAGCCATCGCTGGAATCGTCCGCATTCCGGCTTCTAAGAAGGGCCGGATCGTCCAGCCCCAACGGCCCCCTGACAAGTTGTGGATCATCGTGATCCCTAAGCAGCCCAAAGGGATCGCCACCGCGAACAAGTATCCCTGAAGGTACGACATGAAAAACTGCGGCCTGTTCAGGAGAAACCCGAATAGGAGGAAGCCCGTTCCAATGAGCGCAGGCACTGCCGCTTTGCGGCGGTACGACGCGGCTGCTGAAAATGCTAAACTCATTTGCCTGCCTCCAGCTGGGAACGATCTGCTTCTGGCACATCCGAAAGGCGTGCGTCCTGGCTAAGCTGCAGAGCCCGAACGTAGGCGATGATTGCCCAACGATCTTCCGGAGGGATCTGCGAAGCATACCCGGACATCATTCCAATGCCATTGGATATCACATTAAAAAAATGGCTAACGGGAACCGCTTTCAAACGCGCATCGTGGAATGACGGCGGGCGTTTAAGGCCACGCTGCACCACCATGCCCCAACCGTCCCCGGTCCGGCTATGGCACGCGCTGCAAAAAATAGTGTACCGCTGCATGCCTCTTTCAATATCTTTTCGAGTCATCGGGTAGGGAAATTCCGTCACGGGTGTGCCGTTCACGACGCCTTTGGTGAAGTGATCGTCCATTTTCCCTCGAGCCACTGTCCCTTCTACTAGGTTTCGAGACGCTCGACCGTCCGAAAAGAAGTCTGACTTATCGTAAGGGCTCACTTTGGGCTGCTTATACATCGCCTGACGGCGTGCACAACCCATCGAAAGAATCACGACTATCAAAAGAGGATAAGCTCTACGGCTGCACTTCATGAACGCCTCTAGGATGCAAAGTCTGCAGAAATGCTTTGGTTTGATTCAAATCGAATTTAGGATCCGTGGCTTCAATCCCCAGAAAGAAACCATCCCGCGACGCTTTGGCAAACTCCGGGACGTTAAACAGGGGGTGATACGGCTGGGGGAGCCCATTGAGCCCAATCATTCCAAACACCGCGGTAAATGCCGAAAGAAGGACCGTGAGCTCGAACATAATGGGAAAGTACATGGGCCAGCTAAAAAGTGGCCTTCCCCCGACATTCTGGGGGTAATCGATCACGCCCGTGTAAAACATCATCACGAAAGCGGAGAAAAGACCGGTGAGGCCGCCCAGCAAAATCAAGTAAGGGATCCGCGAATGGTGTTTTCCAAGGGCTTCTATCAAACCTTCCACAGGGTAAGGAGTGTAGGCGTCCGTCTTCGAATAGCCAGCGGTTCGAACCGCTTCGGCTGCCTTCATTAAGTCTTCCACGGCGGGAAACTCGGCAATGAGGCCGTAAAGCGCCGGCTCCTTAACCTTATCCATGATGGATTCCTTTTTTCTTGTGCTCTTCTTCCGTGAGAAGGACCCGCATTTCAAAGACAGAAATCATCGGTAGGACCCTTAGGAAAATGAAGAGCAGCGAAAAGAACAGGCCCAGAGTCCCAATGTACATGGTCCAGTCAAACACCGTTGGGTAGTACATTCCCCAAGCCGCGGGCAAGAAGTCCGCAGACAAACTCACTACGATGATGACAAAACGCTCGAGCCACATCCCGGTATTCACAATCAGCGACATCACGAACAGGAGCGCAACATTGCGGCGGAGCTTTCTAAACCACAGAAGCTGCGGGATCACGACATTGCACGCAAGCAAAGCGTAGTAGAGGTAGCGGTAAGGCCCAATGAACCGGTTGAGGAGCATGTACTTTTCGTACTGGCTCCCGCTGTACCACCCAATAAAACCTTCTATTAGGTAGCCGTAGGCCACAATTAAACCAGTAAGCAACATGACCTTCGCCATATTGTTTAAGTGGTGGGCCGTAATGAAATCCTTCATGCCGTAAAAATGCCGCACGGGAATCATCAACGTCAGCACCATCGCAAAACCGGAATAAATCGCGCCCGCGACAAAATAAGGCGGAAAAATCGTGGTGTGCCAGCCGGGAACAATGCCCACAGCGAAATCGAAACTCACGATGGTGTGCACTGAAAGCACGAGCGGAGTCGCAAGGCCCGCGAGGATGAGGTAAATCGTTTCATACCGGTTCCAATGCACTGCCGACCCGCGCCACCCGAGAGACAGAACGCCGTAAATCATCCGTTGCCACTTGTGGGGAGCGTGGTCCCGCAAGGTCGAGAAATCCGGGATGAGCCCGACGAACCAGAAGAGCAGAGAAACGAGACCGTACGTAGAGAGCGCGAACACGTCCCACATAAGAGGGCTTCGAAACTGAGGCCACATCCCCATCACGTTGGGATAAGGGAGTACCCAGTAGGCGCCGACTTCCGGTCGCCCCATGTGCAAAATAGGAAAGAGCGCAGCGCAGGCAACTGCGAACAGCGTCATCGCTTCGGCAAAGCGGTTGATGGAAGTACGCCATTCCTGCCGAAACAGGAGCAAGATAGCGGAAATCAAAGTCCCCGCGTGGCCAATACCAATCCACCAAACGAAGTTGATAATATCAAAACCCCAGCCGACCGGGATGTTGACGCCCCAAATCCCGACGCCGAATTTAAACAGCAGGCCGACGGTAAGTAAAAGCAGCTGCATGACTCCAAACGCAAGCATGAAGCCGAGCAACCAACCTGGGCGAATCGTTTCCCGCACTACCACATCGTTGATCTTGTCGCTGATGCTGCCCAGCGTGTAGCCGCTGCCACCCAACACTGGTTCGGGACTCAAAACAGTCTTGCTCATGCCGGCTTCCCCGCTTTCAAGGTCGCAGTTGGGTTCGTCAGCTTACCCAAGTAAGTCGTGCGCGGCTTGGTGTTCAGCTCCTCGAGAAGCCCGTAGTTCTGCGGCTCGCTCTTCATTTGCGAAACCAAACTGTTTGGATCCGAAATATCCCCGAAGAAAATGGCTTGGCTGGGGCAGGCCGACTGGCAAGCCGTTTTGACTTCGCCATCGCGTATTTTTCGGCCTTCATTTTTTGCATCGATGCGGCCACTGGAAATCCGCTGGACACAGTAAGTGCACTTCTCCATCACACCGCGGCTTCGTACCGTGACGTCTGGGTTTTGCACCATTTTCGTGCTGGGGGTAATCGTTTTCGTGTATTCAAAAAAGTTGAAGCGACGGACTTTGTACGGGCAGTTATTCGAGCAGTATTTGGTACCGACACAGCGGTTGTACACCATGTTGTTCAAGCCTTCGTTGTCATGGACCGTGGCTCCTACAGGGCATACAATTTCACACGGAGCTGTCTCGCACTGCACGCACGCGACGGGCTGGAACTTCGTGTCGGGATCTTCTAGTTCGCCTTCAAAGTACCGGTCTACCCGGATCCAATGCATTTCTCGGCCCCTGGCGACTTCCGCTTTTCCGACGACGGGGATGTTGTTCTCTGATTGGCACGCAACGACGCACGCATTGCAACCCGTGCAGGAACTTAAGTTAATCGCCATGCCCCACTGGTAGTCCGCGGGACCGACCGGCGCACTGGATCCCCCTGCGGTCCCAAGCTCTTTGCCTTCCAGAGCATGCGGGATGGGTTCGTGCAAATGGGTCCAATGCGGGTGTTCTTTGTGGTGATCGAGAGTCGCCGTACGAATGATCGGCCGCTCTTCCATGCTGTGGTGCATTTGGGTCCCGGAGATCGGGTAGTGCTTCGCTGTGGCCGTCACTTCCACTGCAGGCAATGCCCACAAGGCTTTGGCGTCTCGCAGCGAGTAAGCGTTGAACCCTGTCCCGTTTCCGAGTTTGCCCGCAGCGGTCCGACCGTACCCTAAGGATAAAGTGATCGACTCTTCAGCGTGGCCCGGAGCGATCCAGACCGGCGCTTCCAGGCTTTTCTCACCGACGGCGATCCGAATGACTTTAGTATCCGCAACTCCAAGACGCTTTGCCGTCGCAGGGCTCATGAAAGCCGCGTTGTCCCAAGTAATCTTAGTAATGGGCTTTGGAACTTCTTGCAGCCAGCCGTTGTTTGAAAAACGCCCGTCGTACACAGTCGGATCCGGCCGAAAGACGACTTCAACCGCAGCCGAAGCTCTGGGAATAGGCTTCGCCCACGCCGATTCGGCTTTTAACACGAGCTTCTTTTCGGCCGCAGCAGTCGAAGCCACAAAGCCATCGTTCAGAGCACGGATCCAGAACGGATCAAAATTGGCTGACTTGGTTTTCCAATAAGAGCGCAAAATATCGTAACCGGAAGCAGCTGCATCGCCCTGGATCGCAGCAAAAACTTCTAGAGGAGACTTCCCCGAATATAGCGGCGCAATGAGCGGCTGCACCAAACCAACCGTACCATCGTGCGCTTTTGCATCGCCCCACTCCTCTAGGTAGTGGGTTTGCGGCACGTGGTAGTTGCAAAGCTTTGCCGTCTCATCCAAGTAAAGCCCGGAGTGGATGCGGTGTTTCACTTTCTTCAGCGCTTCACCGAACTCTAAGTCGGAAGGCGCATTGTAGACGGGGTTCCCACCCAAAATCAGCAAAGTGTCGACGTTCCCAGCGGCCATGTCCTTGGCCAAGGACTCGATGGACTGGGCTTGGTTCACTGGAACGATTTCCACAGGCGCTGTGTACTTGACCGTGCTCCCGGCATTTTTCAACCGGACGTTGATCGCATTCGCAAGCGCATGGACCTGTGGCGACTGCCACCGGCCTGCCACCACGAGTCCCGCCCCTGGATTGTCGCGCAAATCCGTCGCAGCCGCATTCGCCCACTTCGCGAGCGCGGGGGAAACTTCCGCGGGTGGGACGCTGAGGCCGCACGCTTTTGCTAACGCGAGCGCTAGAAGCTCCACGTCGCGAGACTTCACCACTGCACGGTGATCCGCCATCGCTGACGTGATAGAAGGCGATACATGCGCCGAATAAAGGCGGTTCATGGACTGCTTGGCTTTGGTGACTTCGCGGCCTTTAGCGAAATCGCGCGCGTAACGGGGGCATGCAGGCTCACCCAAAAAATCGCTGTCTAACGAAACGATCACTTTTGCGGCGGCAAAATCATAAACCGGAGTCGTGTCTTCGCCGAACGAAAGCAAAGAGCCCTCGCGTTCCGCATCTCGGTTCACTGGCTCATACTGGTGCCACTGGGCCTCAGGAAACCGCTTAAGGTAGTCTTGGATCTGCGCGGCTAAAGTCGGCGACACGACGGATTCAGTGAGGACTCGGAACCCCTGCCCTTTTTTCGCTTCAAGCGCTTTCGCAAACCCAGAAATTTTCGCAACGAAAGCGGACCAAAAAGCCAAGTTTGTTTCAGACACCAGCGACTGAGATCGGTCGGGGTCGTACAGAGAGAGAACGGACGCCTGGGAAAAAATATCCGAAGTTCCGACGCTCGACGGGTGGTCAGGATTGCCTTCCACTTTGGTGGGCCTTCCCATGTGGCTTTCCACCAGAAGACCGATGGCTTTTCCGCCAAGGACCATCGAAGTCGCGAAAAAGAGCGGTTTGCCGGGAATCAACCTTTCCGGCTGTTTGGTGTACGGGATCACTTTCTGGGTCGGCATCCGAGTACACGCAGTCGCTCCAAGGACTGCCACCATGCCGCTGGTCCACTCCATGAACTCGCGGCGGCTCAGAAAATCATTATTAAAAGGATTGAACCGAGCTTCTTCTTTTGCTCCGTGCTGGTACTCTTCAAGACTTCGCCAGACTTTCTTTTCTTTACTCATCTGTGACACACCGCGCAATTTGTCAGCTGATGCACTTCAAACGACTTTTTCTCGCGAATGCCGTAGTGCTCCAGCTTATTCTTATGGGCCCATTCTTCGTCCGGCTCCCATTCCATATTGGTGATTTGATCGACCGGGCGAAGGTTTGGCGAGGGGTTTCTGTGGCACTCGAGGCACCAGCCCATGTACAAAGTATTTTTCTTGGCAACTAGCGGCATTTCATCCACACGGCCGTGGCAACTTTGGCAGCCCACCCCTTTGTTCACGTGCGCACTATGGTTGAAGTAGACAAACTCCGGGAGCTTGTGGACGCCATTCCATTCGAGAGGAGCGTCGTTCTTCCACGCGTCGCGCACGGGCTTGAGCATTGCTTGATCGCCCCAGATCATTTTGTGGCAATTCATGCAAGTAGAGGTCGGCGGGATCCCGGCTTGGCTCGATTTCTCGACAGAGGTGTGGCAGTACCTGCAATCCATCCCCAGCCCTTGCACATGGTGCTGGTGGCTAAAAGGGACCGGCTGGTTTTTGTACACGTCCACTTGCGTAACATAGGGAGAGCTTTGAAAAGCGTAAAGAAGGCCCACGACTCCGGCTCCCGTGAGCCCTACAACGGCAATACTCACAAACGCTAAAGTGTTCGCACCTTTTCCGAAAAGCTGCATGGATTCGCTTTCAACTTTGAATGGCGTCTAGCGTGATAGCCAAACGACGGATCAGTTTTGTAAGTATATTCAGTTTCTTTGCTCAATTCGTCAAATTGAAAGATGGGGTAAAAACCAAAAGGCTGCCATATCGACGAGAGTTGGAACAAGCGCTCCGAGAAAAAGCTTAAGCGGGCTAACCCCTTTTTTTCCAAACGAGCTTTGCAAAATGGAATAACCAGCGGGGTTGGGAGCGTTCGCAATCACCGTAAGCCCGCCACCCGCCACTGCACCCGCTACCAGAGCGTACCTCAAAGATTCCGAAAGCCCTTCCACTTGAGAACCCAAAAAAGTGAGCGCTGCATTATCCGTGATTGCGGTTAAAGCGGACGCTCCCAAAAAGAGAGTGCCTTCCGTCAGCTGGGCCAGCAACGGCTTCAACCACCAGCTTTGCATTCCGCCCAAAACGACGAGCCCTCCCAAGAACGTTGCTACCAAAAGGCTTTCCCGGAGCCTCACTTCTTCTTGGTACTCGCTCGTGACAGTGACTATCCCTAAGAAAAAAAGAAACACTCCCAAAAAGAGGGAAACGTGGTGAGAAAAGAAAACGATCAAGAACAGAACCGAGAGATGGGTCAACACTAGCCACGCGGGCGAATCAGCAAAAGCGGGATCTTTTTTAGGTTTGTGGGAAGCAGCAGAGAACTCTTTCCAACCTACACCAACGAGCACTACCGAGTTCAAAACAACCGCAAGGGCAGCCTTGTAGCCGAAGTGTGCAAGCATAAAGCTAAAGTCCCAGCCCCACGTCTTCGCCACCATCAAAACAGGGGGCGCCGCGTAAGGAGTGAGCACCCCGCCAATAGAAACGTTTACAAAAAGAGTCCCAAGCGCCAAGTACTTCAGCATCGGCGGGAATGGTTTCTCGAAAATCCTGTCTCGAAGCACCAAAGCGGTAACCGTCATTGCGGCCGGCTCCGTGATAAAACTTCCGAGCAAAGGCCCTACCATGAGCGCGGTCAGCACAAACCCTGTTTCGCCCGGCAACGGAAGCACCCTCGCCACCCCGGAAATGAAGTTTTTCGCTGCTGTAATCACCGGACGGGTCGCAGCCACCGCCATGATCACAAAAACAAACACCGGCTCCGTAAAATCCAGCGAGTCCATGTAGTGGACCACGCTCTGCTGGCCCCCCAATGCCATGAGGGACAGCACAAAGACTCCGGCCCACAGCGCAAAGACAACCTCCACTTCGGCAAGCAAGTGAAAGATATTTTCCCCAATCGAACCCTCTTCAAAACGGCTTGAAAGCTTGCGGAACTGGTTCGCTGAAAAAGTGTGAAGAATCGCCAAACCAAACAGGCCTGTCGCCAAAAGCTCGGGCAATGAAGCATCCATCGTGTGTGTCCCCCTACAAATCGATTATCCCCTAATCGCGCTTTGGATCCGTTCTAGAATCGGGGCCAGGGAAACGGCAATAAAATGCGCTCCCGCTGCCTGCAACGCTTTCCACCCACACCGCACCTTCGTGGCGCTGCATAATGTGCTTCACGATGGCAAGCCCCAGGCCTGTCCCGCCCTGCTCCCGCGACCGAGCTTTGTCGACTCGGTAAAACCGTTCAAAAAGCCGGGCGTGGTGCTGCACAGGAATACCGGGCCCCGTATCCGTTACTTTCAAAAGAGTGTCCGAGCCGTCGCTGACCCAATCCACCAAAATCTTGCCTTCAGCCGGCGTGTATTTATTGGCGTTGCTGAGTAAATTGACAAGGACCTGCTCCAAACGCTCCATGTCTGCAAAGACCGTCTTTGCCTCGCAGCCGATTTCCACCGTCTGGTTCTTGCTGCTAAACGCCCCCTGAAGCTGAGCCACAATGCGGTGGCTGACATCGAGCGTGCTGAGCGGATCTTTTTGGATAATGCTATCGGACTCGAGCGACGAAAGATCCAGCAAGTCGTTCATCAAGTTCATGAGGCGATCGCTGTTTCGGGCAATGCTGTTTAAGTGGTTCAAAGATTCCTTGTCCTTACCTGAATAGTCGAGAAGCAGCGTATCCGCGTAACCTTTGATGACGGTCAGCGGAGTGCGGAGTTCGTGGGAAACATTCGCCACGAAATCGATCCGCATTTGCTCGGCCGCCTTCAGCTCCGTGACATCGTGGAAAATCCCCAGCGCCCCATACACTGAACTGTCTTGGCGCCGAAGCGGAGAAACCGAAAGCGAAAAAAACCGGCGAGGCCCCAGTTTTTGATCCAACGCTAGAGCTTTGGTTGCGCCCGAACGCCCCTCTTTCAGCGCGTGATCGAACGTTGAAAGGATATCGGGCTCCCGAAAGACTTCCCACAGCTTCAAGTTCTTTCGCCGGAGGGCCTCGCTCCCAAAAAGCACTTCAAAGCGACTATTGAAAAACAACGGCCCGCCCTCCGGATCCACGGCAAGCACGGCGTCGGAAATTGCGCCCATCAGCGTATCCAGCTCGAGCTGTTCCATCGACAGGCTCTGGGTCTTCGCAGCAAGATCGCGCTTTAATCGGTCGATGTTGGATTCCAGATCAGCCCATTCATCAAACACTTCCTGAGTGAGATCG
>JANPJT010000171.1:0-9380 GCA_031425635.1 Pseudomonadota bacterium | reverse complement strand
AGTTTGAAAAAGTTCTAGGAAAAAAAGTGGAAGCCACTTACGAAACCAACAAAGAGTTGGTGGGTGGGCTCCGCGTTGTCGCCGGGGGCCGCACGTTTGATGGTTCGGTTCTGGGATGGCTTGAGACACTCAAAGAAAGATTGGTTGAAGGAGAATTATAATGGAAATCCGCGCCGACGAAATTAGTACGATCATTCGCTCCCGCATTGAAGAATTCGATAAAGAAGTCCAAGTGGCTGAAACCGGTAGCGTGCTGAGCGTGGGCGACGGTGTCGCTAAGATTTATGGCCTAAAGGACGCGATGGCCGGGGAAATGGTCGAGTTCCCTGGTGGAATGAAAGGGGTTGTGCTGAACCTCGAAGAAGACTGCGTCGGTGTCGCGATCTTCGGCGAAGTGACTTCGGTAAAAGAAGGCCAGACCGTCAAGCGCACGGGCAAGATCCTTCAGGTGCCAGTGGGCGAAGGGTTGATCGGCAGAGTGGTCGACGCTATCGGAACCCCGATTGACGGTAAGGGGCCACTGACAACCAAAACCTTTCGAAACGTTGAGATCAAGGCGCCCGGCATTGTGGAGCGGCAGTCTGTAGGGGAGCCCCTTCAGACCGGCATCAAAGCGATCGATGCGATGGTTCCAGTCGGACGCGGCCAGCGAGAGCTCATTATTGGCGATAGGCAAACGGGTAAAACGGCGATTGCGATCGACACGATCATCAACCAAAAGGGCCAAAACGTTTACTGTTTCTATGTCGCCATTGGGCAAAAAGCTTCCACGGTAGCGCAAGTGGTTGAAAAACTCCGTTCCACTGGTGCGATGGAATACACGACGGTAATCTCCGCGACCGCGAGCGACCAGGCCCCGCTTCAATATATTTCGCCTTACACGGGCGTTACGATGGCCGAGTTTTTCCGAGACAGCGGCCGCCACGCGCTCATCGTGTATGACGATTTAACCAAACAGGCCCAAGCTTACCGGCAGCTATCCCTTTTGCTCCGCCGTCCTCCCGGACGAGAAGCGTACCCTGGGGACGTCTTCTACTTGCACAGCCGGCTTCTTGAACGAGCGGCTAAACTCAGCGATAAAGAAGGCGGCGGTAGTTTGACGGCGCTGCCGATCATTGAAACCCAAGCGGGAGACGTTTCTGCCTATATCCCGACCAACGTGATTTCGATCACCGATGGCCAGATCTTCCTCGATACCGACCTGTTTTATTCGGGAGTTCGACCAGCGATCAACGTAGGGCTTTCGGTGTCTCGAGTCGGCGGTGCCGCTCAGGTCAAAGCGATGAGGCAAGTTGCAGGGTCGCTGCGCTTAAGTCTCGCGCAGTACCGAGAAATGGCAGCTTTTGCGCAGTTTGGCTCCGACTTGGATAAAGCCACTCAGAACATGCTGGCGCGTGGCGAACGCATGGTCGCCGTTCTCAAACAAGGCCAGTACCAGCCTTTGTCTGTCGAGAAGCAAATTGTGATCGTGTTTGCGGGCACTTCTGGGAAACTCGATAAAATCCCCACGGGCCGCATCAACGATTTCGAGAAGGGCCTGTACGACTACATCGACTTGAAGCACCCGGAAGTTTTCGCAGCCATCCGAGAAAAGAAAAGCTTGGATGACGCTTTGAAAGCGACTTTGAATAAAATCCTCGATACCTATCAGGCGACTTTTGCGTAATGGCGAGCTTAAAAGACATTAAGAAACGGATCGGCAGTACGAAGAATACCCGCCAGATCACGCGCGCGATGAAAATGGTCGCAGCCGCCAAGCTTCGAAGGGCGCAGGAAGCGATTGTAAATGCAAGAGCGTACGCTTACCGCATTTATTCTATTTTGCTTTCGTTGTCTCGGATGCCGGAAGTTTCCCACCCTTGGCTAGAAGAAAGACCAGAGCGTCGGATCCGGTTGGTCGCCCTCGCCGGGGACCGAGGGCTTTGCGGTTCTTACAATTCGAGCGTCTTCAAAGAAGCAGTCCGTTTTATCAAAGAAAAAGAAGCCCAGGGCATTGAAGTCGTGATCGACACGGTCGGGAAAAAAGCCCACGACTTTTTTCGCCGTTACCCCAGTTTTGGCACTCACCACGAGGGGCTTCTAGGGCGCGCAACCTACCTCAGCGTCAGTGTGGTCGCCGAGTCCATTCTCAATGAAGTTTCTGAAGAAGGCTTTGACGCCGTTTATTTGGTGTACAACGAGTTCAAATCGGCTATCCAACAGCGCGTGACGGTGGAGCGGCTAATGCCCGTTTCCACTGAAGCCCCGGAAGGCGTTGTGGGTATCCTGACGTTTCAAGAAGAGGAACGCTTCCGCAAAAGCCTCTTCGAACCGTCGAAAGAAGCCTTGCTCAATGAGATTATCCCGAGGCACTTCAAGACCCAGTTTTTCCGAGCGGTCTTGGAGTCTGTCGCGAGCGAACACGGGGCGAGGATGTCGGCAATGGAAAACGCGACGTCAAACGCTTCTGAAATGATTGAAGATTTAACGCTGGAATACAACAAAGCGCGCCAAGCCAGCATCACAAAAGAGCTTTTGGAAATCATCGGCGGCGTAGAGGCGATGAAATAGGAGTACAGTCATGGATAACTTTGGTGAAATTACACAGGTCATTGGCCCTGCAGTCGATATTGCGTTTGAGCCGGGGAAGCTCCCTGCCATTTACAACGCGCTGAAAGTATCGAACCCCAGCATCAATGATGAAAAAGACAACCTCACGCTGGAAGTAGCAGCTCACTTGGGAGACGGCGTCGTCCGCTGTATTGCGATGGATTCGACGGACGGCTTAACCCGCGGCATGAAAGCGCGCGATACGTTGAGCCCTATCTCGGTACCTGTCGGCCGGGAAACGCTGAGCCGGATCCTCAACGTGATTGGGGAGCCCGTGGATCAGCTGGGCCCCGTGAACGCGAAAAAGCGGTACCCCATCCACCGGCCGCCACCAAGTTTTGAAGATCAAAGCACTCAAGTCGAAATGCTCGTCACCGGAATCAAAGTTGTCGACTTGCTCGCTCCTTATGCAAAAGGCGGTAAAATCGGCCTCTTCGGCGGCGCCGGAGTGGGTAAGACGGTTTTGATCATGGAGCTCATCAACAACATTGCGACCCAGCACGGCGGACTCTCCGTGTTTGCAGGCGTCGGAGAGCGTACTCGCGAAGGGAACGATCTCTGGATGGAAATGAAAGAATCCGGAGTTATCGATAAAACGTGCTTGGTTTACGGCCAAATGAACGAGCCCCCCGGTGCGCGTTTACGGGTGGCTCTCTCTGCGCTGACGGCCGCCGAATTCTTCCGAGACGAAGAAGGCCAAGACGTGCTTCTCTTCGTGGATAATATTTTCCGGTTCACTCAGGCGGGCTCCGAGGTTTCGGCGCTCTTAGGCCGCATCCCTTCTGCAGTCGGGTACCAGCCCACGCTAGCGACTGAAATGGGCCAGCTGCAAGAGCGCATTACCAGCACGAAAAAGGGCTCGATCACGTCGGTGCAGGCTATTTACGTCCCTGCCGATGACTACACCGACCCTGCCCCAGCAACGGCGTTTGCGCACTTGGATGCGACTACCAACTTGTCGCGAGCCATTTCGGAAAAAGGGATTTACCCAGCGGTGGATCCACTCGCTTCGACTTCCCGTCTGCTGGCGCCAGAAGTGGTCGGTGAAGAACACTATAAGGTCGCCCGCGAAGTTCAGCGCATTCTGCAGCGGTACAAAGACTTGCAGGACATTATCGCAATTCTCGGAATGGACGAGCTATCGGAAGACGACAAAGTCATGGTTTCCCGCGCTCGTAAACTAGAGCGGTTCCTATCGCAGCCCTTCTTTGTTGCGGAAAAGTTCACAGGGAACCCAGGCAAGTACGTTGAAGTGAAAGACACCGTGCGAGGCTTCAAAGAAATCTGCGAAGGCAAGCACGACGACTTGCCGGAACAAGCGTTTTACATGGTGGGCACGATCGAAGAAGCCATCGCCAATGCGGAACGCTTGCGAGGCGTAGCATGATTGAGCTCGACGTTGTGACGCCTTCGCGCCGCATTCTCGAGGGGGCGCGCACGGACAAAGTGGTTTTGCCTACTTCGAGTGGGGAAATCACCGTTCTGCCGGGCCACACGGAGCTTGTGACGCTGCTTGGGACGGGAGTGCTATCGTTTCCGGTGTCTGGAGTGGAAAAGAAGTTCGCCATCAGCTACGGCTTTTCCATCGTCCGTAAGAACAAAGTGATTGTTCTTGCGGAAACGTGCGAAGAAGCCACGGAAATCGACTTAGAGCGGGCGAAGAAAGCGCAGAAGCGCGCGGAGCTCGCATTGAACGGCGTGCTTACAGAAGACGAAATGCGCAAGCAGCAGCTCAAGCTTGAGCGGTCTTTGATCCGTCAGCAGGTCCGCTCCCGTTAGGCCGGGGCGCGGGTTTTGCTCAACGGGACGTAGTGTGAGAGACTCTCGGGCAGATGAGCTCCCCAACCCTCAAAATCAACGAAATTTTTTTTAGTATCCAGGGCGAGAGCTTGCTTGCAGGGAAGCCTACCCTCTTTGTCAGAACCGCAACGTGCAACTTGCGCTGCACTTATTGCGATACGCGCTATTCCTTTTGGCATGGTGAAGTAAGGGACCTCCCTTCCATTCTTTCCGAAGTGCGTCAGGCGAAAACCCGCTACGTCTGTTTAACCGGGGGCGAGCCCTTGGGGCAGGCCGGCATTTACCCTCTGATGGACGCTCTTTTAGCCGAAAAGTACACGGTTTCACTCGAAACCAACGGCAGCTTCTCCATTGCGAAAGTCCCCAAAGAAGTGATCAAAGTCATCGACCTCAAGTGCCCAGAGAGCGGGGAAGAAGCCGCAATGGACTGGGGGAATTGCGCTTTGGTTGCCCCGCACGACCAGTTTAAATTCGTCGTTGCGTCCAAAAGCGACTTCGACTGGTCGCAAGAAGTCTCTAAGCGTCACCAGTTAGACACTCGGTGCCATATCCTCTACTCCCCTGTCGCCGGGAAAGTGAAACCTTCGGAGCTTGCCCAGTGGGTGCTTGATTCCGGTGCCCCGGTCACGATGCAGCTCCAAATGCACAAGGAAATTTGGGGCCCTGGAGTCCGCGGCGTTTGACTTGCCCGAAGTTGCCGGGGCGCTTCTTTTCTAATACAACTTCCGGATGGCTATTGCGCAAAACACCCCTAAGCCTGAGTGGCTCAAGATTCGGCCTCCGGGTGGCGAGAACTACCTCAAGATCAAGGGCTTGCTCCGGCAGCTGAAGCTCCACACGGTATGCGAAGAAGCGGCATGCCCCAACGTCGCGGAATGCTGGGGTGGTGGCACCGCCACTGTGATGTTGATGGGAGACACGTGCACTCGCGGCTGCAAGTTCTGCCACGTAAAGACCGGGAACCCAAGAGGGGTGCTCGATTTAGAAGAGCCGGAAAAAGTATCTAGCGCGATTGCGGAGCTGGGGCTCAATTACGTGGTCCTGACCTCCGTCGATAGAGACGATCTCCCCGACGGCGGGGCAGCGCATATTAGCGAAACCGTTGCGGCGATTAAGCGAAAACGGCCTGAGACTTTAGTGGAAATCCTCGTCCCTGATTTTAGAGGGGACCTAGAGGCAGTGAAAACAGTTACCCAGTCGGGAACCGATGTTTTTGCCCATAACGTCGAGACGATCGAAAGGCTCACGAAATCGGTGCGTGACGGGCGATGCGGCTACCGCCAGTCGCTCGACGTGCTTGCTGCGGCCAAACGCCACCGGCCCGAAGTCATTACCAAATCGTCTATCATGCTCGGCCTTGGAGAAACCAAAGAGGAAGTGGCCGTTGCAATGGACGACTTGCGGGCTGCCGGAGTGCAGATGCTGACGTTAGGCCAGTACCTGCGCCCATCGAACTGGCACCTCGCGGTAAACGAATATGTTCGGCCCGAGACTTTCCGAGAGCTAGAAGCAATGGGCTTGGAAAAAGGGTTTCTGAGCGTGCCTTCGGGCCCGCTCGTTCGAAGTAGCTACCGAGCGGGCGAGAAGTTTCTCGAAGGCCTGCTTCGCAAGAAATGAGAATCCAGTGTTTGAAACGAACCAAACGACCGAGGGTGCTTTGAAAAAAACGAGTTCAAATAAAAAGGCGCCGCCGTCTATTTTGCGTGAAGATGCCTTTCGCATTTTAGACGAAAACAACGTGGCGGATGCCAAACGCGAGCCGAGCTTGAGCAAAGCCGAGCTGCTAAAAATGTACCGCAATATGGCGCTCACGCGCGCTTTTGACGAACGCGGCATGATGCTTCAGCGCCAGGGAAGGATTGGTTTTTACGTCCCTTCCTTCGGGCAGGAAGCCATTCAGACTGGCACGGCGGCAGCGCTCAAAGACACCGACTGGGTGTTCCCCAGCTACCGGGAGCCCGGAGTCTTCATTTACCGAGGCGCCTCGTTGACTCGGATGCTTTGCAACCTTTGGGGCAATTCGGGCGATATCGCTAAAGGGCGCCAAATGCCGGTGCATTACAGTTTTGCCCCGCAAAGGCTGTTCAGTGTTTCGAGTCCCATCGCAACCCAAGTGATCCAAGCAGTGGGCGCGTCGATGGCGTCGAAGATCCGCAAAGAATCCGAAGTCGCGATCACTTACTTTGGGGACGGGGCCACTTCCGAAAACGATTTTCATACGGGCATGACTTTTGCGGGGGTTTACAAAGCACCGACCGTCTTCATTTGCACCAATAACCAGTACGCTATTTCTGTCCCGCTTTCCAAGCAGTGCGCCATGCCGCACCTTGTGCAAAAAGCAGCAGGTTACGGGATCCCCGGGATTGCAGTCGACGGGAACGATATCCTTGCGGTTTACGTAGCGACCAAAGAAGCGGTGGAGCGGGCAAGGCGTGGTGAAGGCCCTAGTTTCATCGAGTGCGTGACTCTGCGCATGGGGCCCCATTCGTCTTCGGACGATCCTTCTCGCTACCGTGACGAAGCGCTTTTTGAAGCATGGAAAAAGCGCGATCCGATCCAACGCTTTAAGCAGTATCTTTCGGATAAAAAAATGTGGGGTGATGCGGATGAAGCAGCGCTCCAAGAAGAACACAAGCAGCTGATTGCAGATGCCATTGCGGAAGCCGAACCCATGCCGCCTCCAGGCCTGGACACTTTGTTTGAGGACGTCTACGCCGAAATGCCTGCGTCTTTGCGCAAGCAGAAAGACGCTTTGATCAAAGAAGGCGAATTGCGCGGCAAATTTGTAAACACCAGCGAAGCGTTTCCCCTTTAGGAGCACCATGGCAACACTCACTTTACTTCAAGCGGTCCGGGATGCCCTTCTGACGGAAATGGGCCTAGATCCTCGCGTGGTTCTCATGGGCGAAGACGTGGGCCATAGTGGCGGCGTTTTTCGTGCGACCGAAGGGTTACAAAAAGAGTTTGGTGAAGAACGCGTGATGGACACGCCGCTTGCCGAGAGCGGGATTATTGGAATGGCGATGGGAATGGCAGTCAATGGGCTCCGCCCGGTGCCAGAAATCCAATTCATGGATTTCATCTACCCCGCCTTCGACGAGATTGTGAGCGAAGTCGCAAAACTCCGCTACCGGTCAGGCGGTGGCTTTACTTGCCCGATGGTCATTCGAACGCCGTACGGCGGCGGGATCCGGGGAGGCCACTACCATTCGCAGAGTACCGAAGCGTATTTCTGCCACACGGCGGGTTTGAAAGTCGTTATCCCTTCCAACCCGTACGACACGAAAGGGCTTTTGATAGCGGCGATCCGAGACGAAGATCCCGTGCTTTTTATGGAGCCTAAGAAGCTCTACCGCTCGGTGAAAGGCGAAGTTCCCGACGGCGCGTACACGGTCGAGATAGGCAAAGCAAACGTTGTGCGGCAAGGCAAAGACGTTACCTTGCTCGCGTGGGGCGCCATGGTGCCAGTTTGCTTGGAAGCAGCTACCCTTTCTGCTCCCAGGGGAGCAGACTGCGAAGTCATTGATTTGCGTTCTTTGGTCCCCCTCGACGAAGATCGCATCCTCGAGTCCGTGAAGAAAACGGGCCGAGTCGTTATTGTGCACGAAGCGCAGAGAACGGGTGGTTTTGGCGCGGAGCTTTCCGCGATCATTGCGGAAGAAGCGATTGAATACTTGGAAGCGCCCATTGTGCGAGTGACGGGGTTAGATACCCCCTTCCCTTACACCCTGGAACACGTGTATATGCCGGATGCGGAACGAGTGGCGCTAGCCGTCGGCAAAGTAAAAAACTTTTGAGAGGCGAAAGAATGGATTTTAAACTCCCGGATATTGGCGAAGGCGTTCACGAAGGCGAAATTACCAAATGGCTTGTCCAACCAGGGCAATCCGTTGCGGCCGATCAGCCAATGGTCGAAGTCATGACCGATAAGGCGACTGTCGAAATCCCCTCTCCCGTGGGGGGAGTCGTGGAAAGTCTTTTTGCCAAAGAAGGCGAAACCGTCCTCGTCGGAAAAGTTATTCTGCGCATCACTGAAAAAGGGAAAGTGGCGCCGGAGCCCGTGAAAGTGGCTCCTGCTCCCGCTCAGGCCCCTGCGGCAGCCCCCGTTAAAGCGTCCGCACCGGCCCCGGCTTCGGAGCCCGAAGTCCCTTTCCACGTGCTTGCCACTCCGGCCACGCGGAAACTCGCGCGCGACTTAAGCGTTAAGCTGGGCGACGTGCAGGGCACTGGGCCTGCAGGCCGCGTGACCAAGTCGGACGTGCAAATGGCCTACGAAGGGCACGTCGCAGCGGCGCCACGGAGTTCGCACCCCGTCGCCATTGACGTGAAGCCTCCCTCCCCAACCACCGCGATTGCGGTCCAGCGTGGGGCTTTGCAAAAAGTGCCGTTCCGAGGCATCCGCAAGAAAATTGCGGAGTCGATGTCGCTTTCCAAGCACAAAGCAGCGCACTTCACGTACGTCGAAGAAGTCGACATGACCGAAGTGGTTGGCATGCGAAAAGCGGCGCTCGCCGAAGCCGAAAAGCGGGGCATCAAGCTCACTTTCTTGCCGTTCATCATCAAGGCCTTGATCCCCGCGCTAAAAGAATTTCCGTACTTGAACTCTTCGCTCGATGAGCAAAACCAAGAGATCTTGCTCAAAGGCGACTACAACTTCGGTATTGCGACCGATACGCCGAACGGCCTAATGGTTCCCGTTGTCAAAGCAGCGGACTCAAAAAGCATTTGGGAGCTTGCGAGCGAAATTACCGTGCTGTCGGATAAAGCGCGCAACGGGAAAAGCGCCATGGAAGATCTCAAGGGCGGGACGTTCACTTTAACGAACGCGGGCTCCATTGGCGGCGTGTTCACGACCCCTGTCATCAACTACCCGGAAGTGGCTATTCTTGGTGTGAACGCGATCCGAAAGCGCCCGATGGTCGTCAACGATGAGATTGTGATCCGGGACATGATGTTCTTGTCGATGTCGGTGGGATTGCCGAAGTTCGCCA
>JANPJT010000170.1:0-4633 GCA_031425635.1 Pseudomonadota bacterium | reverse complement strand
ACATCAGCGCCTCGATCATCTTCCAGTTGCTCACTTCGGTTTGGCCGCACCTTCAAGCGCTGTCAAAAGAAGGCGAAATGGGCAGAAAGAAAATCAATCAGTACACCCGCTACGCAACGGTAGTGCTTGCCTTATTCCAAGGCTTTACCATCGCTTCGGCGTTGATGAGCGCCGATGCGGGCTTCGTGCTTCCGGGCGTGCATTTCAAGTTTCTTGCCATGGTTACTTTAGCGGCTGGGACGTCGTTCATCATGTGGCTCGGGGAACAGATTTCCGAGCGGGGCATTGGGAATGGAACCTCACTCATTATTTTCTCGGGAATCGCGGCTGGCATCCCGTTAAACATGCAGCAGACTTTCCAGATGATGAAGGACGGGCAGCTATCTCCTCTGCTTTTAGTCGCCCTCGCTATCTTGATGGTTCTCGTAGTGGGAGTGATTATCTTTCTGGAGCAAGGCCAAAGGCGCTTACCAATCCAGTACGCACAGCGCCAAGTGGGGCGAAGGCTTTTTGGGGGCCAGACGGCTCACTTGCCTCTTAAGATCAATACGAGCGGTGTGATCCCTCCGATCTTCGCCTCCTCGCTTCTAGTGGCGCCGCTTACCGTAATCGCCTTTCTGCCTAGCAACCCGGTCCTGGAGTACATCAAAGATGTGATCCAAAGGGGCGGAACTTTTTACTATTTAATTTATACGTCCCTTATTGTCTTTTTCTGTTTCTTTTACACGTCGGTGGTTTTCAATCCAGAAGACGTCGCGGAAAACATAAAAAAACAGAACGGTTTCATTCCGGGTATTCGACCCGGGAAGAACACTGCCGAATACATCGACAAAGTACTCTCGAGAATCACGGTAGGGGGGGCGCTCTACATCGCTTCAGTTTGCCTTCTGCCAGACTTTCTCATTACTCGATTTAAAGTGTCTTTCTTCTTCGGTGGAACAACTTTGTTGATTCTGGTCGGGGTAGCGCTCGATACAGTGGCGCAGATTCAGACATTCTTGCTTACACGAGACTATGAAGGCTTCATGAAGAACGCCAAAATTCGCGGCCGCCGGGGGTAAGGTTTCGTGGATATCACCGTATTCTTGGGTGCGCCCGGCTCGGGCAAAGGTACTCAAGCAAAGATCCTTTCCAAGGGGCACGGGTACAAGCACCTTTCGACGGGGGACATGCTGAGAGCGGCGATTCAAGCAGGTACCGAACTTGGGAAAAAGGCAGAGGGCGTTATCCAAGCGGGAAACCTCGTTCCTGATTCCATCATGATAGAACTCATTCAGGGAACGCTCGCTAAGCTTGATAGCGACGCTAAAGTTATCTTGGATGGTTTTCCCAGAACCGTTGCCCAAGGGGAAGCCCTTGACGAGAATCGTGACACCCGAGTAGACCGAGCGGTGTACTTCGAACTCCCTACCCCTCTCCTTATCCAACGCTTAACTGGCCGACGGATTTGTGAGAAATGCGGTCAACCTTTCCACACACTGTTTGTGCCTCCGAAAAAAGACATGACCTGTGACCTGTGCGGTGGTGCTCTACTGCAACGGCCCGACGACACGGAGGAAGTAGTGAAAAGGCGCCTGGAAGTTTTTTCAAGCCAAACGCAACCACTATTGGACTTTTTCACCCGATCGGGGCGGCTAGTGAAAATCAATGGCGATGTGGAAGTCGCCCTCCTCCAAACCACGCTGGGTCGAGTCCTAGGTTCGTAATGATCACGGTCAAGTCCTCTAGAGAGCTCGACCTAATGAGGCATTCGGGAAGGCTGGTAGCCGAAATACTCCAGACCGTGGCCGAACAAGCCCGCCCGGGGGTAACCCTTGCCGATCTGGACAAAATTGCGGAATCCCTCACGCTTGAAAACGGAGCTTTGCCTGCTTTCAAGGGCTATTTTGGCTATGGCTACTCGCTCTGTACTTCGGTCAACGAACAGGTAGTGCACGGTCTACCAACCCAACGGGCTTTGATTGCGGGCGATATCGTGGGACTCGATTTCGGGGTGGTCTACAAGGGTTTTTATGCCGACAGCGCAGTAACGATCCCCGTGGGGACAGTCACTGAAAATGCACAACGCCTGCTTCGTGCAACACAAGATTCCTTGTATGCTGCCATTGGTGCGGCCAGGGAAGGCAACTCCCTACGAGACATTGCGCTAGCCATTGAATCGGTTGTGCTTCCCCTTGGATACAGCATTGTCCGCGAATTTGTCGGCCACGGAATAGGGCAAAAATTGCACGAACCGCCGCAAATTCCCAACTACTCGGACGGCGCATCCACTTTAAAGCTCCGCAAGGGGATGACGATTTGCATTGAACCCATGATTAATCAGTTCTCAGCGAACGTGAAAGTTCTCCCCGACCGGTGGACTGCCGCTACCGTAGACGGAGGACTTTCCGCTCATTTCGAGCACACGATCGCGATAACCGACGGCGAAGCGGAAATACTCACAGAATGGAGCAAGCTCCCACTCCGCCGTACGGGAGCGCCCCTCAGCCAAAGGGCCTAAACCGGCACTGATTCGAGGAGAATGGGAATGCCTAAAGAAGACCTCATTGAAGTGGAAGGGATAGTTCGGGAACTTCTACCAAACGCTATGTTTCGGGTTGAGCTTCCCAACGGAAAAATGGTTCTTGCCCATATTTCGGGAAAAATGCGCATGCACTACATCCGCATTTTGGCAGGCGACAAAGTCACCGTGGAGCTATCGCCATACGATCTAACCCGTGGACGCGTTACTTACCGTGCAAAATGAAGACCCAATGTACGCAAATTTGATTTGCTCAATTGACAAGCGAGGGGTGACTCGCCTAAATAGGACCTTCGTTCAATCTAAGAGTGAGAAAACGTCGTGAAAGTTAGGGCTTCAGTAAAGAAAATCTGCAATAAATGCAAGGTGTTGCGGCGACATGGCGTCGTTCGTGTAGTTTGTGAAGACCCTAGGCACAAACAGAGGCAGGGTTAGCGGTGGCTCGAATTGCAGGGGTAGATCTCCCCAGAAATAAGCGTATCGAAGTAGGGCTTACGTACATTTACGGAGTCGGTCGAAATCTCTCTAGAAAAATTTTAAAGTCGACGAGCGTTGATCCCAACATAAAAACCGACGCTTTAACCGAAGAAGATCTCGTTAAGCTCCGGGAGTTTATTGACAAGAACTTTGACGTTGAAGGCGAACTTCGGCGGATAGTGGGGATGAGCATCAAGCGGCTCATGGACCTTGGGTGCTATCGCGGCCTCCGCCATCGGCGCGGCCTGCCCGTGCGAGGCCAACGGACCCACACGAATTCGCGCACTCGAAAAGGCCCACGAAAAACTGTCGCTGTCCGTAAACAGCTCAAAGTAATGAAGTAAGAAGGAATCGCGTGACAACTGAAAATACAACCACCGAAGTTGCCGACAAGGCACCGGAAGCAGCGGCCGCCGCAGCTCCAAAAGACCCGGTAAAGAAAAAGAAGAACCGCAGGGAGATCCCTAACGGCCTTGCGTACATTCAAAGCTCATTCAACAATACTTTAGTGACCATCACCGACCCTACGGGAGCGGTAATCTGCTGGTCGTCCTCAGGTAAAAAAGGTTTTAAAGGCGCTCGAAAGAGCACTCCCTTTGCCGCGCAAGTGGCCGCGGAAGACGCGGCTCGTATGGCCGCGGACAACGGGGTTCGCTCGCTCTCAGTTTTTGTCAATGGACCAGGGGCCGGCAGGGAAACGGCTCTCCGCGGTCTTCAAGTCCCGGGTATGAAAATCAATTTAATTAGAGACATCACGCCCATCCCTCACAATGGTTGCCGTCCGCCGAAGCGTCGGCGTGTTTAATTAGGAGCATTAGTCTTGGCGAGATCCACTTCTTCAGTTTGTAAGCAATGCCGTCGTGAGAACATGAAGCTCTTCTTGAAGGGCGAACGTTGTCTCACTGACAAGTGCGCGTTTGAACGTCGTTCGTACCCTCCGGGCCAGCATGGACAACGGCGTACGAAACTATCGGATTACGGTCTCCAGCTTCGCGAAAAGCAGAAACTGAAAAGGATCTACGGCCTGCTCGAAAAGCAGTTCCGCAGGTATTTTGGTATCGCTTCGCGCAAGCGAGGGGCGACAGGGCACATGCTGCTCCGCACTTTGGAGTCTAGGCTTGATACCGTAGTGTATCGAATGGGCTTGGCAGACAGCCGAAAAGAAGCTCGGCAGCTGGTCACCCATTCGCATTTCATGCTGAATGGTAAGTCAGTGAACGTACCAAATACCATTCTCCGCGTTGGTGACGAAGTAATGGTTCGGCCGAAGAGCCAAAAGGCAGTGCCTTTCATGCGCTCTATGGAAAACGCAAAGAAGCGGGAAACGCCTGATTGGCTTGAATTCAATCCAGGAGAATTCAAAGGGAAGATCAAGTATCTGCCCGAGCGTAATCATGTGACTATTCCCATTGAAGAAAATTTAGTTGTAGAGCTCTACTCGAGGTAATTGAATATGATTGAAGTTTCTCTCGCACCGAAAAATTGGCGCAGCCTTATCAAGCCGAAAGGCCTTGAGGTTGAACGTGAAACGCTCACTGACACCTACGGACGCTTTACCGCCAAGCCGCTAGAGCGGGGGTTTGGTACCACGATTGGGAACAGTCTTCGCCGCATTCTGCTGTCGTCGCTCCAGGG
>JANPJT010000169.1:0-4087 GCA_031425635.1 Pseudomonadota bacterium | reverse complement strand
AACTGAGCGCCAAAACCGCTTTGAGACGACCCACGCACCCAACGGACTTGCGAGTCCACTTGAGTTTCACCCAAACGCAGAGTCACTCGCGTTCCGAGTTCAATCGGAAAGACTCCTTTCACGAAAGCCCCACCTTCCGACACGTTCACCAGCTCGGCGTCATACACTCGGACTCCTGAACTATGGTGGATATGCACGGTCACCGGGATTCGAAGTTCAATTCGTTGGCTGCGTCTTTCTGCGATTGTTCCTTGGATGCTTTCGTTCGATTGTTCCATCATTGCTGTTTCCCCCTGATTCAGTATGGCGAAACCGATTTTTGAAATCAACGTAGTCAAACAGAATGCGGCCGAGAATTGTAAGGCTGTCTAAAAGTTAGACACTTTCGGCGCTCGTTTCCATGGAAGGGAGGGGATGGAATCGTGTCCGTTAGACCGAGTCCTGGCACCGGCTGTGAGCCCACTCTGTTTTATTGAGAAACACACCGGCGAGTTTTGCTTTCTAGTGATCCGGAGTCGCTCGTACCGCCGACGGGTTAGTGCTTCTGAAGTTCCCGTAGCGGGCGGTAACGGTTTCTCAATAAAACAGAGTGGGTTCAAAGCCTCTACCTATTTTCGGATAAATAGCCCAGCATTCGTCCAAACAAAACAGTCTAGGCTTTGGGGTGGTTGGTAGGGAGCTTTTTTTGAAAACCGTTACCGCCGGCAAGGGCAACTAGGAAGCACCGGATTAATCGGCGGTACGAGCGCCTCCCGAACAGTCAAAGCCCCCCCACCTCTGGCGTGTTTTTAAAAAAGCTCCCTACCAACCACCCCAAAGCCGGTGGAGGTGGAAACGCTGGCGGTACTTGGCAACCGCCCAGCAACCGGCTACACCCTCGAGTCTATGGTTTTGAGACTCATTTTTACATCACTGGCACTCTTTGCGAGCCACTGGGCTTGGTGCGGCGTTTCCAGCCTTGAAGCGCTGGAGGCCGAGGAGAGGGCTCTCGACCAGGAGTATTTTGAACTCACCTCGCGCTGGGGCACCGCCGAACGCACGCTGGCCTCTTTTGCTCACGAGGTGGGGGCGCTGGATTTACAAACACGAGAAGTGTTGAAACAACTTAAGCCTAGCCGAAAAGGGCTCGCCGCCGATCTTCCACCGTCTCTTTTGGAAGTCCTTCAGAAATACCAAGCCTACGATGAGGTGCTGGAACGCTTCCAGACTAAGTACGATCGTTTTCTGGTCCGCAAAATCGCCTTTCTAGTGGACTACTATTTCTCAGTCGCAAGCACCCTAGCCGACACCAGCCATGCCCGTGCGCTCTTAGAAAATTTACGAAGACAGAAAGACACGCTCCTAGAGCTCATGGAGAAAAAACCCATTGAAGTAGGAGACTCGTTCCGTTTCAGCGGCGTACGCCCTTTTGCTGAGTCTTTGGTCGGCTTCTGGGAAGAAGTCAGCCGCGGCAAACGCACTCCGAGTGAAACCTTCGCGTCGATGGGCCAGAGCCTCAAACGTTTTTTTGTGGCACGGCGACAGGATCTTGCGCTGTCTTTCGAGCACCGCCAAGCGCTGAACCTCTTGAAAAACAATCAGCCGGGGCTTGGGGCCTACGCACCGGCCCTCCAGCGAGCCGCTCGGTGGAGCGGGTACACAAACGAGTTCGTGGGAAGAGAACACGTCGATGCGCCCATTGCGCCCGGGGTGGTCCGCGTGTACGCCGCCTCGCACACGCACTGGCTTCTGGATGCCGTCTCCGCTGTTTCGCTCCCGCTAGAAACCGCCAAAGTGTATAATGCCCCCACTTTTTGGGCTCCTGCCTGGCTGACGCCTCTGCTGGTGAAAAATAAGCAGTTTGTTTGCGTGCTCATGCCAGACGGTGGCGATCCGACTCTTGACGTCATCAAGGACTTTCGCAACGGCTCCTGCAACGCCATCTACATTATGCCGCAGGGGAGCCTCGGAACGGGACTTGCGTTTGAAATTCAATCGCCGGCCGAAAATTTTGCCATTCTGCTCAGCATTTTTAAACGCAAAGGGTTTGGGCTTGAGATCCTGCCAATGAGCGTTCCGTACCACTACCGCTTGTTTAGCGACCACTTAAGTGACGATCGATACCCCCAACGCCTGGAAACTCGCATCCACCCCCCACTGACGCCCGAGATGGCTGATTTCCTGATGCAAACCGGCGACCTGCAAAGTGTTTCGCGTTGGATACGGCAGCTTTGGCTAGATAGCGCTTATCAGGCCCGTAGCTTCGAACCGCACTACTTAGGGAGCCCTCCCCTGCGGCTTCTTATGAAGCGATTGAACGGGTACCTCGCAGGCCGTGCCAACTGCGAAGCGCTTTTAAGCGCGTTCGAGAATCCACCACCCTCTTTAAATCATTAGTATTCAATAGTTACACTGAATCCTGAAACCAATTAAGCGCCCTCACAATGCCCTTCATTTTTTCCCGCGCCTGCCGAAAAGTGGAATTATGAGAACTAAACTTTCGCTTTTTTTAATCGCTTTCTCGGTTTTGGGAGCTTCTCCGGTCCCCAACGACGACATTGCGGCAATCATCCAAGACGAGTACAAAAAACTCCAGGGTGAACACTCGGAAACCAACACCCGTTTGCGGTCGCGAGTGCAGGAGCTAGTGAACGCGCGATCGAAAGCGATTGCGGAATCCCGAAAGCGCGCCGAGATGGAACTGGGCTGGGCGGATTTAGTGAGAAAATACAGTGTCGTTTTAGCAAGCAAGTACCGCGACGAAGATACGGGCGCATACGAGCCGGGCATGGAACTCTCCCCGAAGGATCTTGAAAACGTCAGCAAAATTTTAGGCAGGTATTTGAACACGCAGCCGCTGCAAGGTCGCGTGAGCGCAGGCGAAGGCCGACGGCAGCTGGATTACGTTGTCCGCCGTCTTAACGAGCTTGCAAAAATCCACAACAACCCGACGGAAGAAAACAATTCCGAACTTGAAATCCTGGCCTACCAAATTTCGGATTCGGACTTCAAGCTTCGTAAAACTGTCTCGTTCGCGAAAAGCTTGGGGATTGAATTGGTGGATACGGCAAAAGATGGCAAAGACCGCACTCCCGCTTCAGGTAGAGACTAGCGCCGTCGGCCCCAGCCGATTCCGTCTGATAACAAATAACGCACGGTGAAGGTAGAGACTAAAAAAGATCCCTGAGATACTGATTGTAGATTCACTGTCCATCTTCCCACACTCTCCCAACCACCATTATAGGAGCTTTTATGAAGCGAGTGCCTTTGCTTGCCGCGCTCTGTCTTTGCTTGCCCGCTCTCAGTTTGGACCTTTTTCCAACCAATATTTTTAACAATGATGCGCTGATGCGTACGGTAGCCACGGGCGAAGAGCTTCGTTGGACTGTCTCACTAGGGGGCTGCTCTGGCTCAATGCTATCGCCCAAGTACTTGCTCACTGCAAACCATTGCTCACCCCGAGTGGGGAGCCGCTACACTTCGGGCGCTTGCCTTGAGATGGGGTGCAGGCAAGATCTCGAAGTGGTTCGTGTGGTCGAGCGCAACGCCACTTTTGACAGTGCCATAGTAGAAGTTGTTTGGTCCCGAAGTGACACCCGATGGAGGCAGCGGTACACCCCTCGCGTCCAACGCACCGATTCCGAACTGGAATTCGGCCGAGACGCGGCAGCGACGGAGCTTTTCACTGTCGGCTTCCCGACCGACAAGTCCAAAGCGATGCACGCACGAGGCTATGCCAAAAAAGCGGCCGGCAATTTCTTGAGCTACAATGTCCCCAGCATCAATGGCAATTCAGGCGGCGCAGTGTGGAAGAAACTAGACAACACTTTAGTGTCGCAAACCAACTTTGGACCCCAGGCCTTTGGGGAACAGGGCTGGCGAGACCGAGATCCGGAGGATTCCACGGCGTGGAACGGGGGACCTCGAATGAACCGCCTCTACGATGCCAGCCCCGCCCTACGGGAAGTCTTCCCCGAGGGTGAGAACCGGAATGTGAGTGGAGAGGGCATCCTCATTTGGGACGATGCCCTCCAGCCTTAGGGCACTCCCTAGTATTTCTTGTGCTTATCGTTGTAAGGGATGAGCGCTAGGTGCCGCGCGCGCTTTA
>JANPJT010000168.1:0-2503 GCA_031425635.1 Pseudomonadota bacterium | reverse complement strand
CATCTTCGACATGATTTTCTCTCCATCTTGGTCCCGTACCAGTTTTACGAGACTCCGCCAGAAAGATACCGCCGCTCTCACTCCGACAATCGTCAACGTGGCTCCGACGCCACGATGGATTCCGGCGCTGGGATCGTCGTTCGGAGTAGTGGAACAGATTACCGCGCCCGATACAAGGGTGAGGCACGCACCGGCTAGCCATAGTGCTTTGCTTCGGATTAACTCTCTCCGCTTATCCTCGTATCCCAGGGTTCTTATATGTGGTCTTAAGGCTTCTTCCGAAGTTTCTACTTTATCTAGATAGTCCCAAATCTTCTGCTTTCCTTGAATTACCGCAAGATGAAAACTACCCCGGCTTTCATCAGAATTCTGGAGGATCATTTTCAAAGTTGCCTCCGAGAAGTTCACCCGTCCGTGAATAAAATCTTCATGAAGGTCGGATATAAAATCTTCCCTGGTTTTCCAAGTTCCCTCATGGCTCGCCTCAGAGAGGAACGCGGCGCAATGCCTAAAAAGCGGCGCATTGAATGGTAAGGCCATCGCTAAGTGAGACGAAAACACCAGACAGGCAAGAATAACGTGCATGGTTAACGGGCGTAGCACACTTTGGCGGGGTAGGGTACTAAGTTGCATTCAGGGTGGGGAGACAAGCGATCGCGGCCCTCACTGCTCCAAGGTGACCGGTCTGGCTTTGACCAAACCTATCGATGCATTCACTTCGACAGTCCCGCCTAATTCTCGGACCGTATCGGTAAGGTCGATGTTGAAGAACCCGCCCTTGCGAACACTTTCGTTGGTGAATTTCTGCGGCGGTTGGGGATTGAAAGCTTGTCCATTTGTCGCGGGGAGTGTCACTCCTTTTTTAAGCCGCAGAGAACGGACATTGATCACGCAGCTGGCAAGTGGATCGGACGGATCGGGCAAGGTATTTAATTCCGAAGCGGTCAAAGTATACGCGCCCCGTAGAATCGTGCGGGAGCCAACACGATCGATGACTAGGTGAACCCCTAGTCCTAGGCCCTGCGGGCTTTTTTTGTGGGACTCGAAATGCGGGAATGTTTCCATTCTTTTCAAGCCTCGCCGTTCGGCACTTGTTGGTTGCGAGCCATGGACCTCTGTCGAGTAGGCACTGCCGGCGCACAATAACAGGGCGATTGCAGCAGTGGGAAAAACCTTCAAAACCATCCGCAAAGTATACCCATTGTGCCATCGCATATCCAGGTTGTAGGACCTAGTCAGGCCGGTTGAGAACCCTGCTCAGTAACATAATAGCTATTATGCGACACAAGCAAATACCCCTTGCCGCCTAAACTAGGCCTTCCGAAACCAAGGAAACCCAGAGGTCACCTACGGTGCCACCGAGACCGCTAGAACCAATGCCAAATGGAGCCTGGTACGAGGGCGATGGCGTTACGATATGATATTATATGGAAATTAGACTGTCCGTTTGGCGTGATCCCGTTCGTCATTGTAGTAAGAGGACAAAAACAAACACAAATACGGAGACATTAATTATGCAATTCACCCTACTCTTTTATGAAGGAACGGAACAATTTGCTGAGAGAAACAATCCCGAGAAAACAACGGCCTATTGGGGCGCTTGGACAAGCTACGCCAAAGCGGTCGAGCAATCGGGGATCGTACGGGGAGGTGCAGGATTGCAACCCCCGGAGACAGCAACGGTCCTCAGTCTGAAAAATGGTAAACGCCATGTTCAAGACGGTCCGTACGCCGACACAAAAGAACAGCTAGGCGGTTTCTTTTTGATAGAAGTCGAGAATCTGGATGCCGCGCTTGAATGGGCTGCCCGGTCGCCTGCTATGGAAAAAGGACGGATTGAAGTTCGCCCAACCCTTCCCCCACCAACGAAGTGAACGGGTGAAAAGTGAAAGCATTGTTCACGCGACCGTGGAAAATGTGGCGAGAGGTTCCTACGGGAAACTTCTCGCCTATTTAGCGGCTCGGTCGCGTGACGTCGCCTCTTGCGAAGAGGCGCTTGCAGATGCCTTTGAAGCCGCCTTGGAAAAGTGGCAAGACGAGGGCATTCCGGAAAACCCTGAAGGTTGGCTTTTTATGGTCGCCAAAAATAAACTGATCGATTCTCAGCGAAGGGGCCAGCGATCCTTGAATTTCATTGAGAGGCTGATCGTTTCCGAAGTCGATCGACGTGAACAAAATAGTGAAGCTCCCGTTTTCCAAGACAATCGGCTGAAACTCCTTTTTGTTTGTTGCCATCCTGCGATCGACTCGACGATCCGAACGCCCTTGATGCTCCAAACAGTTTTGGGACTGAAATCCGAAACGATCGCTTCGGCATTTTTAACCTCTCCATCGGCAATGATGAAGAAGTTGGTGAGAGCGAAGCAGAAAATTAAACTGGCCGGCATCGCCTTTGCCGTACCAGGCCCCGAGGAATTACCTGAAAGGGTCGAATTCGTCGCGGAAGCCATCTACGCCGCCTACGGCAAGTCCTGGGATGCATTGGGTTCTTCGGATTCCGAAC
>JANPJT010000167.1:0-5610 GCA_031425635.1 Pseudomonadota bacterium | reverse complement strand
ATTGCGTACGATTTGATGATTGCGTGTCGAGACATTGGTTTGGGAAAGCTTCACGTACCTGAATTGTTGGGGCCGTATGAAATTGAACCGATCACGACGGAAGGAGCGTACGATGACTCCGTTATTCGAAAAGATGTTCCTCCCTACCTAGCGGGTAAAGGTGCTGACTTTCAAGTTCAAGGCGTAAACTCCATAGGCCTGGAAAGAAACGGTTTCTCAGAAGAAGTCATTCGGAACATCAAACGGTTTTATAAGTTCTTCTATGTCCAAAAGCTCACGCTGTCTCAAGCGATTGAGAAAACGGCGGTTGAGTTGGCGGCAAGCAAAGAAGCCGATTTCTTTATCGCGTTTCTTCGTCAATCGAAACTGGGAGTTGTTCGGTAGGTGGCTTCGAAGGATCTCATTCGGGTCGGCATCGTTGGAGTCGGAAAGATGGGCTTGTACCATCTTCAAAAGTTTCGGAGTCTCGCGGGTGTCGCGATGGTCGGTTTTGTCGAGCCAGACGCGGATCGGGCAGCACAGGTAGCGGCGCAGTTTGGGACGCCCCACTTTTCGACCCTTGCGGCGCTTTTGTTTGAAGTAGACGCGGTAGTGGTCGCCTGCCCTACTTTGCAGCACGCTTCCGTAGTGAAAGCGGCGTTGGACGCTGGCGTCCATGTCCTTGTCGAGAAGCCGCTGTCTGACCGAAGTGGTGAAGCGCGGGAGCTTGTGCAGCTCGCATCTGCAAAGCAGCTCGTCCTTCAAGTCGGGATGGTCGAAAGGTTTCGCGTTTTGCAATTACTACCGCAACTGAGCGAAGCCCCGCGCTTTATTGAAACGCACCGGCTCACCAATCGGCTCGGGCGCGAGCCCAATGAAATCGATGTTGTCTCGGATCTGATGATCCATGACCTCGACCTCGCGTTGTCCTACTTTTCGGAGGATCCGGTATCCGTCTCTGCGGTGGGTATGAACGTGCTTACCTCACAAACCGATATTGCACACGCCCATTTGGAGTTTGAAGGTGGTGCCGTAGTGAACCTGAGCGCGAGCCGGGTCTCTTCGGAAGTAGTTCGACGGTTAAGAGTTTATCTGTCTCAAGCGTACTATTCTCTCGACCTCACTTCCGGCTCGGTTTCGGTGGTAACAAAAAAATCTGGCGAACTCCAAAATGAAATCCACCAGCCTGATGCGGTAGATGCTCTGCTTGCGCAAAGCGAAGCGTTTATAGACAGTATCGCACTAAACAAATCCGCAATTGTTTCCGGCGCAATCGGTGTGCGCGCACTGGCTTTGGTGGAACGTATTCGAGAAGACATCGCAACGCGTGCCGCTCATAAAAAAGTGGCTAGGGGAGCACACAAAGGAGAGGTTGATTGGGGCAAAGCATCTTCATAGTGGCTGGCGAAGCTTCTGCCGATTTGCACGCAAGTCTCCTGGTTAAAAAGCTGAAAGAACGTGACTCAGCGCTAGAGTTTTTTGGCGTGGGAGGGGTGCACCTTCAGCAGCAAGGGGTAGATCTGGTCGCTTCTGCCGAATCGTTAAATGTCGTGGGCGGTACGGATTGGTGGGACAAGATCGCCGGAGTGCTACGGGTTTTGAAAAGCGTTAAAAGAGCAGTCCGCACTCGAAAGCCATCCCTTGCCATTTTGCTGGATCTTCCTGATTTTAATTTGAATCTGGCCCGTTTCCTTCACGGAAACTCCATTCCAGTGGCGTACTACATTTCCCCCCAAGTCTGGGCTTGGCGGTCCTACCGAGTGAATCAAATTCGGCGGTGGGTTTCAAAAATGCTCGTGGTTTTTCCTTTCGAAGTGCAGTTCTATCAACACAGGGGCGTGGAAGCGGTATTCGTCGGACACCCGCTTTTAGAGCAAATCCCCTTTGGAAAAACACGCCGTGCCCACTCGGAAGTGACAGACCGACCGCGGATTGCCGTTTTGCCAGGCAGCCGCGCGAGCGAGCTGCGTTTTCACAAGGGTGTTTTGACGGAGCTCATGGGGCGTTTGAGAGAGCGTTACCCAAACGCTGAAATCCAGGTCCCTATCGCATCCACTCTTTCCAAAGAATCGGTCGAAGCTGCGTTTCCAGGAGGCGGTTTTGAAGCGGTGTCGGGGGATTCAAGAAAGGTGCTCCAATGGGCGGATGTTGCTGTGGTTGCGTCCGGAACGGCAACGTTAGAAACCGCTTTGGTGGGAACGCCTTTTTGCCTTTTTTATAAGACAAGTCGGAGCACCACATGGTTTATCCGCCACGTTGTGAAGTACAGGCGCTATTTTGGTATGCCTAACCTGCTGTGCGGAAGGGAAGTGGCTCGCGAGCTTTTATTTGATAGAGCCACAGGGGCTTCGCTTTTTGACGAGTGTGCTCGGCTTATCGATGACGAGTGTTACCGGCTGAAGGTTGAAGCGGGCTTGCGTGAGTGCCGTGGTTTTCTGGGCGAAGAACGCAGTGCAAGCGACTATGCGGCGGCAGAGATTTTTAGACTCCTAAACCTCCCTAAAAGAAGTGAAACCCTTTGTCCCCTTTCTGGCGCGATTTTGCCTGGGTAGCGCTCTACCCACTGGCCTGTGTTTGGGCTGTCTCCATGCGGCTTCGCCGATGGGTGCGCGGCTGCCTTAGTGCTTTCGAGCCAGGGCGACGATCGATTGGCGTTGGCAATCTCCACAGTGGAGGTTCGGGCAAAACGCCGATTGTTTTAGCGATCGCAGAGCGGTTTTCTTCGCTCGGTCCCGTGATTGTATCGAGGGGCTACCGCGGTAGCCTCTCAAGCCGAGGCAGCCGTGTGGATCCGTTGGCTGAGTTTGGCCCGGCCTTGTACGGTGATGAACCGTGGATGCTTGCTCGGCGGCTGGGGCTTCCCGTTTATATTGGCAAGGACCGAGTCAAATCGATGAAAATGGCCGAAGCCGATTTGCAAGGCGGACTTTTTGTTCTTGATGACGCGTTCCAGAACCTCACTTACCGGCACGATATTGACTTGGTGGCGATCCAGACAAACCGACCTACTCAAGAGACGCACTGTTTGCCGCTTGGCTTGCTCCGCGAGTCGTTGTGCGAGCTGCGAAGGGCTTCAGCAATCGTGCTCGTTGAGGGGGCGTACCTCCGAGCGTGGCAGTCGCTGGTTGGCGTTGTCGCACCAAATATTCCCGTCTTTACCGCCAAAATTTACGTCGAGGGGCTTTGGTCTGAGAAAGGTAGGGTAGTGAAACGTGCTAACGAGGCGTTTGGCGCTTTTTGCGGTATTGCAAACCCAGACAGCTTTTTGAATTCTTTGCTTCCGTTGGGCCAGCCAAAGTTTTTCTCCGCCTACCAAGACCACTTTGCGTACCCCCAAACCGCAGTTACCGAAATCATCGGCAAAGCCGAAAAAAACGCGGTGAGTTATTTGGTCACAACGGAAAAAGATTGGTACAAGCTTTCGACCCGTTTCAAAGCAAGTACTTGTCCCGAGCTGCTCTACTTGAGAATAGGGTATGGTTTTTCAGACGACTTCTGGTACTTTCTCAACGCTCGGCTGAACTTGACGTGATGTTTTCTTTACTCATTTTACTCTCTCGCTTTCTCGGGATTCTTCCGCTGGGAGCACGTCGTGCCTTGGGCACCGGGCTGGGGTGGATTTGGTTTCACTGCATTCGGTTTCGAAGGCAGATTGTCCTTGAAAACCTTCGACTTGCGTTTGGAGATGAAAAATCTGAGCAAGAAGTTCGGGCCATGGCGGCGCACAACTTCCGCCACTACGCGTTGACCTGTTTAGAAATCGTTCAATCGGTGACTTGGCGCAAGGAGGACTACGAGCGAAATGTGCCGTGCGAGGGGATTGAACATTTGGTGAGTGCTCTGGCTAAGGGGAATGGCGTCTTCGGGCTCAACTGCCACTTAGGGAATTGGGAATGGGTGATTGGGAGCGTGATGTCTCGAGGTATTCCCGGGGACGTGATTGTGAAACACTCTAAGAACGCATCGCTCGATCGATTTCTGCTTTCGTACCGCCAGAACATGGGAATCGGTGTCTTTTACGAAAGCGGAACGATCAAACAAATTTTAAGTTCTTTGTCTAAGGGACGTTTAGTGGGGTTTATCTTGGATCAGTTTATGGGGCCTCCCATCGGTTTGCCGGTAAAGTTTTTTGGAAAGACTGCTGGCACGGCGGTGGGTCTGGCTCTGCTTACCGAAAAACGCAACGTACCCATCGTCCCCATGTACTCTTACCGCGATTCAAAAGGAGTGCTTCGGGCGGTGGTGGAGCCGGAGCTTGTGATGCCTACTTTTTCTCCGAACCGAGAGGACCGGCTTTACGAAAAAACCCAGTTTTTTAATGACGTGATCGAAGCGCGAGTTCGGTTGCACCCGGATCAGTGGCTATGGTTGCACCGAAGGTGGAAGCCCTACCGAGGCGAGCCTCGATGGGCGGCCTCCGCAGCGACCGCGGTTTGCTCGTTCCTTCTGCTGCTCGGCTGCTCAAGCCAGTCGCTCGTAGAAACGCCTACGGGCATTGCTTTCCCTCCGGAGCCCGAGGTTAGCCTCCCCGATGAAAAGCCGGTGGAAGTTGTCGTTCCGAAAGAGAACAAAACCAAAGCGACCAAAAAAGAGCTGCCTGCGCTCAACCCTGTAGTGAAATTTCGAGTTTACAAACCCGACCAGATCCCGTTCGAGGTGGGTGAGCGGCAAGTTATTTCTTTGGATTGGACAGCACTTCGCGCGGGCGATGTCCGAATGGAAGTGAGAGAGGGATTCCCCTTCAAAGGACGGCCTACGTTTAAATTTTGGGGGCACGTGCTTTCTTCTGCGGTGGTGGATGCCATTTACCATGTCGACAACACAATCGAGTCATTTGTCGATAAGCAGTGGCTCCTTCCGTACCGGTTTTTTCTCCATATGGTCGAATCCCACCAGCTTAAAGAGACACGCGCTTCTTTCGATCACAAACAGTCGAAAGTTCATTATTGGTCGAAGAGGGTCTCAAAAAAGTGGGGCGACGAGGTTCAAGACCGCGTAGACGGCCTTGGCGCCCGCTCGGTGGATATGTTTTCAGCGCTGTATTTCGCGCGCTTGCTCGACTTCGAGAAAGGCAAAGCGGTTGAATTCCCCGTTTATGAGAACGGCCAAAATCTCACCGTTTCACTTTTGCCCGTGGCCAATGAAATTGTTCAAACTAAAGCGGGGGTCTTCCAGTGCTGGAAACTTGCTGTCTCCGTTAAACTCGAAAACGTTCTTAAACCCACTGGCGATATGCACCTTTGGCTGAGCGATGATTTTAAGAAGTATATTGTAAAATTCGAAGCAAAACTGAAAATCGGTTCCTTAAGAGGGGAGCTGACGAGTTTAAGGGAGCGGCTGTGAAGCAAGAGGCTCTCCCTCTTTCTGCCGTTATCATTACTCGCAATGAAGAAGCCAACATTGAGCGCTGCCTGAAATCCGTTCAATTTTGCGATCAAATCGTGTTGGTTGACTCCGGAAGCACAGACAAGACAGTGGAGATCGCCCGTCAGTTCACGAGCGATGTCTATACTCGGTCGTGGGAGGGGTTTGCTAAGCAAAAAAATGAAGCATCAACGCTTGCAAGAAATAAATGGATTCTTTCAATCGATGCCGATGAAGTAGTGCCCTCGGCGCTTCAATCTGAAATAC